>JAZDHY010000050.1:0-20248 GCA_043805435.1 bacterium | reverse complement strand
TATTTATTAATATTTATTTTTATATTAGATTTAAAGAAATAAAAAATTTTGTAAAATTTGAATTATTTTAGAGGAATCAATGAAAATTAAAACTGTTGAAAAGTATAATGCTATTGTTTTGGAATTAAAAGGCAATGTAATGGGTGGACCAGATTCACAAGAATTTAACACCCTTTTACACAAACTTTTAGATGAAGGCAAAAAAAATCTAATTGTAGATTTATCAGATGTTAAATTTATGAACAGCTCCGGCTTGGGAATGTTAATTAGTGGCTTTACCACAATGAAAAGTGGCGGGGGTGTATTAAAACTTGCTAATGCAACAGATAAAATTAATAGTCTGTTAGTAATAACCAAATTAATAACTATTTTTGAGAATTTCAGCTCTGTTGATGAAGCCGTAAAAAGTTTCGAAGTTCAATAAAAATAGATTTAAGCTATCTTAAGTTATTAGTTTTTATTTTTAACATCGGTTAGTTATTTAACTATCTTTGGATAGCTATTTCTCTTTCCGCTTTTTATATTTGGAGAAATTATGAGTGTTGCAATTCTTGTTGGCAGCCAATGGGGTGATGAAGGAAAAGGAAAAATTGTTGATATTTTAAGTGACAAGTATAAAATAGTGGCAAGATACCAGGGTGGCGCAAATGCCGGCCATACAATTAAAATAGGCTCTCAAAAATTTGTTCTGCATCTAATCCCATCCGGAATTTTACGCAACGATGTTATGTGTGTAATTGGAAATGGTGTTGTAATTGACCCAAAAGCCTTATTAGACGAGATTAAATTTTTGCATGATAATAATATTTCTACAAAAGGTAGATTATATATTAGTTTTAATGCTCATTTAATAATGCCTTACCATAAAGTTTTAGATTGCATTAATGAAAGCGGATCAATCAAAATTGGTACAACAGGACGCGGAATAGGCCCTTGTTACATTGATAAAGCTGCACGTAAGGGTATTAGAATTGGCGATTTACTTAATAAAAAAGTTTTAGAAGAAAAAATAAGAGTAAACGTTGCAGAAAAAAATGAGATCTTAAAAAAACTTTACGATAAAGATGAACTGGATGTTAACCAAATTATTGAAGAATATTTATCTTTTGATGATTCGATTTTTGAATATATTGCTGACACTTCAAGTTTGCTGAATAACGCTATAGATGAAGGCAAATCGGTATTGTTTGAAGGCGCACAAGGGGCACTGCTTGATGTTGATTTTGGAACTTACCCTTTTGTTACATCTTCAAACCCAACAAGCGGAGGAGCCTGTACGGGCACCGGAGTGCCGCCTACAAAAATAAGTGAGGTTATTGGCATTGTTAAAGCATATACCACCCGCGTTGGAAATGGACCATTCCCTACCGAACTGCTTGATGAAGTTGGTGAAAATTTACGTAAGTGGGGTGCCGAGTTTGGTGCTACTACCGGCAGACCAAGACGCTGTGGATGGTTTGATGCTTTTTTATTAAAGTATTCGTGCCAAATTAATGGAATTAGTGAAGCTGCTATTACAAAATTAGATGTTTTAAGCAATTTGGATGAAATTAAGGTTTGTATCGGTTATGAATATAATGGTAATGAATTAATATTTTTCCCAAATGATATTGAACACTTAAATGAGGTGAAACCGATTTACAAAACTTTCCCCGGTTGGAAATCAGACATTACAGATGCAAAATCATTTGATGATCTTCCTATTAAAGCACAGGAGTATTTGAATTTTATCAGCGAATTTTGCGGATTTAGAAATTCAATTATTTCTGTCGGCCCAGATAGAAGCCAAACAATAGTTTTATAAAATCTAAGTAATCGTTCAATTTTAATAATATTTTGGGAAATAGTTTTATATATAGATTATTTCCCATTTATTTAATTCCTCTGATTCTTTTTCTTTTATCTTTTCAAACCTATCTTTTTGTATAGCAACACACAAAAGATGCGTTGGACGTGACATTGCTACATAAGCAATCTTTGCGCTAGCTTTTACGGTCTGGTTCATATCTTTTGGCTTCTTATTAAGAAACATCTGTAATAATCTTTCTGATTCAAAATTTTTCTTATAATATGTTTCCACAAAAAGTGTGGCTAGATGTGTTTCTCCTTTAACTGAATGGACCGTGCCTACCTCAACATCAAGACCGGTTTTAGGACAATGATAAATATTTTGTGAAAAATCGCCTTGTGGATTTATTTGGTGTAATTCTAAGTCAGTCAAAAAGCTAGTCGGTTTAAAATCAACTGCATTAAATAATTTAGTAATTATTGGTAAATATTCCAATATTTCATTATGGATAACTGCATATCGCTGATAGAATAAATTTTTTGACCATTTTAGTATGTTCAATAAAAAATCATCATAATATTCTTTCCCCATTTCCTTAAGAATTTTGATTAATACTTTCTCAGTTAAAAACCTATTATTATGCTTTATTAAATTATTTCTAAAAACAAAAAGAATTGCTTCAATAATTGTTTTTCTATAAGTTGTGAGCGAATTTTTGGATTTGTCTACATGTAAATGATATACTAAAAAACTCATTAGATTAATATATTTTTTTGCGTTACTCCCTGTTGTGGGTTGATATTCGGAATAATAACTTTTCAAATTAAATTTTTTTGGATCTTCCGTATCTTTTTTTATCCAACCTACGCATTTAATAGGTAATTTTGAATAAAATAAAATATCTGGGTTAATAATCTTTTTAACTAACTCAGTAAACTTTGGAAGAACATTTTTAGGTTCTGAAAAAACAATCAGTTGCGGAGGATTATTAGAATTATTAACGTTATTCCCAATTATAATATTTGGCTCAATTGCAAAACGATTAACAATATCCGAATTATACTGGGAAAGTCTATGACTTTTTGAAAAAGTTAGTTTATTAGAACGGCTTTTCCAAACTTCCAAATTCTTATTCCCTTCTGAAAATATAGCTTGGTTCTTATCTCCCAGTCTTTGATATATAACATTCTCATTTACGAACAAATCCTCCAAAATATCATGTTGTGGTGTAACCATATCTTGCATTTCATCAACAAATACATATTGGAAACGAGCTTGGATAATATTTACTGTTATTGGATATGAGATGATATATTTTTTTCCCAAAACATAGGCATCATCATAACATAATATCCCGTTTTTCATCAAATTCAGTTTTAATTCTAGTAATCCTTTGTATGTCTTTGAGGATTTATCTTTAAGTTGAAAATCCAAACCATCAAAATAACCAAGGGTATTGTCATCTAGTAATCTGATCGAGTTTACAAACTCTTTTTTGTTATCGAAATGTTGATTATTTAGCCACCCAAGACATTCTTTTGGGATTTTATTCATGTTATTATAATACTCAGTATCGATAGCAACTGGTTTTTTTTTATATTTTTGCAAATACATTGGAATTGCCAAATACTTATCTACAAATCCTTGTATTGTACCAACAAAATTGGGATATGAGAATAATTTTGGGCAATATTTTTCAATCTTGTCTTTGATTTCATTTACCGCTGTATTCGTGTGCGAAATGACAAGAATACCAGAACCATTTTTTAATGGAAGATATTTTTCTATAATTAATAATTTCGCAAGCAGGGCTGTGGTTTTGCCACTACCCGGGACAGCCTGTAAATCTAAAGTACCAAAATTTTTAATAAATTCCTTTCTTTCTTCATCAAAATGCTGCCCATCTTTAAGCAAAATTGTTTCAACATATGTAATATCCGAATCTTTAATTACCAGTTGCATATCTAATTGCCTCAAGTAAGTAATAAATAGTATCATCACAACTATTTTGCGAATTAATCTCTTTTTGCTTATCTTCGTTCTGTAGATAAGATTCTAATTGATGTGACAAATTATATGCAACTTCAGTTTTATTAAAGGTTTTCTTTTCCAATTTATCTTCAACAAAAGCATTAAAATCCTCTACTCCATCAGTACCTTTATGCACTTGATTAACTATTTCTTTAAATTGACCACCTAATATACTAGATTTCAACAAGCATATTTCCAATGTCCTTTCTGGTGAAATAAAGGCTTTAACTGGCGGATAGTTATATTTAGTTGCTTTTACATCTGTTATTTCCTTATCCTTATCGGTAATAATTGCAACAGGAATATCCATTGGGTACTTATCATCTTTTCTGACAAATATCTTTGCATATCGTAAAAAAGCTGTTCCGCCAACATTTATTATAGAAACACCCTTTTTTGTTAAATCTAAACCAATTCCTCTGGCTAATACTGGTATAAGCAATTCTTCTGACCAACCCTCAACAAAAATAACACCTTTAGCAAAAAACAGATTGGATTTTGTAACATCCAAAAACTTTTCTAAAAATATATAGTCTTTGGGCTCTAATTTTGTACTATTAACATTCATAGGAAAAACTTTACCACCATTGCAGATAATTAAATTTTCCAGATTTAATTTGGACCCAATATTTGGACTATGGGTTGTAATAATTAGCTGTATTTTACTATTTGCTGCTAAGTTTTGTAAATATTGAATTATTTTTAATTGAGCTTGTGGATGTAGATGTGCCTCTAATTCTTCAATTAGACCAAGGTTTAAACATGTTCGCCCTACTTGATTTAGATTTAGAATTTCTGTTGCCATAAACAACAAATTTTGACTACCCAGACCCAAATTTTCGTCTTCAAGTGTTAATTTTAAGATTTCTAATATCTCTCTTAAACTTTTGTTATTTATTGAAAATTTTGGCTTTTTATCATCTCCAAAAAAATTTGTAAGGTATTTTTCTAAACCGACTTTTATTGCTTTTCCATTTCCATTATCAATACTTTTATTTGTAAAATATTCATTAATCCCCACATCAAATTTATTAAAAACGTCATTTATTAAATAATGTTTTTCTTTATTATTTTTAAATGGCTCCAATCCCATTAATATTTGAGAAAGCCTAGAACCTTTACGTGGCATAAGTTCATTTTTAGCATCTCTTAATGGTTTTAAATATGTACATTTTAATAATTCACGAGCCGCAAAGTTTAGGGTATAACCTTCTTCATCCATACCCGCTTTTACACTAGCAGGGAAAACACGATCATTATTTTTAGTGACATCATACATAATCCGAAGAAATGGTTTTGCTTTGTCGCCTTCACCCTCCATTGATAGCCATTCCGTAAAATATTTTGCTTCATCAACAATAAAGTCATCAAAACGACATTCGATTCTTAATCTTGATGTGTTTTTATGAAAATCTGAATCGCTAATTTTATTCCACTCTGAACTGTGGGTGTCTAAAATAATTTTTATTGCATCAATTATGCAAGATTTTCCAGAATCATTTTCTCCAATTAAAGCATTGAGACCAGGATTAAAGTTGACAATTAAGTCAGGAAATTCTAAATTAATGGGATCATTATTAGAACCAAATTTACGGAAATTCCAGAGCCTGAGAGATGATAAATACATTTCCCCTCCATATTATTAATAGGAATATACTAATTCTAAATTATATACAGCAACCTACACAATAAGTATAATTAAAATATATATTTACCAGATAATTAGCAAGTAATAATAAATATTGATATGTTAATTATAAATTCTATCAATATTAGCAAATATTTAATGAAAGGTTTAACTGGCGAAGAACGTTGTTTTTGAATCTCGGTACACACTATTTATCGCATCAGTCATGTGCAATATTTTTATATACAGAATAACATTATCGTAGTAATTTAGGTGTTTTGAAACAATTTATTTATTTTTAATGTTATAAATTATAAGACATATTTTAATTATGGAGTAACTAATGGAAAACTTGGAAATACAAATAAACGGCATGAATTGTAACCATTGTGTAAAAGCTGTTGAAATTGAATTAAAAAAACTTGAATTAAATTCATCCAAAGTAGAAATTGGTAACGCAGCAGTTGAATTTAATCCGCTGTTGGTAAAAAAAGAAGATATCTATTCGGCAATTGAAGAAGCCGGTTTTTCTCCGGTAAAATAAAAAAATGAAAGAAGTATCTTATCCCGTAAAAGGAATGACTTGTGCTGCATGTGTTTCAAGGGTAGAAAAAATATTAAAAAAAGTAGAAGGCATTCAAGACATTTCCGTAAATCTAGCTAATGAAAAAGCTTATTTTAAAATAAACGAAACCACGGATATTAACGAAGCGGTAGATAAATTAAATGAATATGGTTATATATTAGACATAAAAACTGAAAAAAAAGCTGATTCTGTGGAGGAAACAAGTAATGAGTTTAATAAACTAAAAAGTGATTTTATCTTTGCTTTGGTTTTAACAATACCCATATTTGTTACCAGCATGACTATTGATTTGTTTTTTATGGAGAAGATAACTCCCTTTTTCCAAGAAAATGTAAACAAAATACTATTACTTTTAACAACTCCAATTATTTTTATTCCGGCAAAACGTTTTTATATAGCCTTTTGGAAAAACCTTAAGCACTTTAGTGCCGATATGAACACTTTAATTGCAATAGGCACCGGTGCCGCATACGGTTATAGTGTTTTAGCTGTCCTTTTTCCCCATATAATCAGTCATCACAAAATGCCGCATGTTTATTTTGAATCCGCCGCTGTAATAATTACTTTAATACTTTTAGGAAAATTACTTGAAGGAAACGCAAAAGAAAAAACAAAATCCACAATAAAAAAACTTTTAGAACTAAAACCCAAAACAGCCATTATATTAGTTAACGGCAAAGAGATAAAAACCGACTTAACGGATTTAAAATTAAACGATGTAGTTGTAATAAAACCGGGTGAAAAAATTGCAGCAGACGGAATAATAACTACCGGATATTCCTCTATTGACGAAAGTATGATAACCGGCGAAAGTATTCCTGTTGAAAAAACCGTTGGACAAAAAGTTATTGGCGGTACAATCAATTATTCAGGCACATTTACATTTCAAATTACAACACTTGGCGATAATTCCGTATTGGGAAAAATAATAAAATTAGTTGAAACGGCTCAAGGTTCAAAAGCCCCAATTCAAAAACTTGCCGATAAAATTGCAAGTATTTTTGTACCAATAGTTATAGTAATAGCCTTATTAACCTTTTTATATTGGTTTTTTATTGGCTCTGATTATTCTTTTAGTACTGCTTTAATAAATTTTGTATCGGTACTAATAATTGCATGTCCTTGTGCATTGGGACTTGCAACACCAACAGCAATTATGGTGGGCACGGGTAAAGGTGCCACTTTGGGCATATTAATTAAAAATGGCGAAGTTTTAGAAACAACAAATAAAATAACCGCAATTGTTTTGGATAAAACCGGAACATTAACCGAAGGGAAACCGGAAGTTGTTAACTTTGTTTCATATTACACAAACGAAGAAGATCTGTTAAAACTGGTTGGTTCGGTTGAAAACAAATCCGAACATCCCCTTGCAAAAGCAATTGTAAAATTTATTAACACAAAAAACATTAAGTTTGTTACGCCTGATAATTTTGAAAGTAAAACCGGATTTGGATTAACCGGTGTTGTTGAGACTACAAATGTAATAATTGGAAATGAAAAGTTTTTAAACAGTTTAGATATTTCAACAAATATTTTTGACGAACAAATATCTAAATTATCTTCGGAAGGAAAAACAGTTATTTTGGCTGCCATAAATTCAGTTTGTGTGGCATTATTTGCTTTACAGGATAAACCTAAATCGTCTTCTATTTTGGCAATTAAAGAATTTGAAGAACTTGGAATTAAAACATACATGGTTACGGGGGATAACAAAAGAAGTGCTGATTTTTTGGCAAAACAATTAAATATTAAAAATTATTATGCCGAAGCTTTGCCGGATAAAAAAGTAGAAATAATTGATATGTTACAAAAAGAAGGCAAAATTGTTGCCATGGTTGGCGATGGAATTAATGATGCACCTGCTTTAGCTAAAGCAAATATTGGCATTGCAATAGGTTCGGGAACGGATATCGCAATTGAGTCGGCCGATATTATTTTGGTCAACAATAATATTTTAAATGTAGTTAAATCTATTACACTTTCAAAAAAAGTACTAGCTGCAATTAAACAAAATTTGTTTTGGGCTTTTGTTTATAATATAATCGGTATTCCGCTTGCTGCTTTGGGTATGCTGAATCCAATGATTGGAGCTTTGGCAATGTCATTTAGCTCGGTTTCGGTTGTTACAAACTCTTTGCGATTAAGGAAAGCTAAAATTTAAAGTAATTATTAAACCTTATACAATTTTATATTACAACTTTATGATTTTTGAATAATGGGAAATTACTAATCACTCTTTAGGAAAACAAACTAATAGCTGTACCTGCAAGCAGAAAATTTTCCCGTATTTAACAAAATCGTTCCCCGCTTTTTGGCGGGGAAAATGTCAAATAAACTAATAGATTGATCCTTGCAAGCACCTAACACTAAAACCATCCTCCTTATCGACATCGTACAAGGAGACTCCACTTTCGCCCAGGGCTAGGTAGTATGCGTGTGGTGCATCGTTCTCCGTGGAACTCCAAAAGTAAGTGCCTTCACCTAAAAAGCTGAAGTAACCATCGTTGCTGCGATAGCCCGCAAACAATCCAGAAAAACCGCTAGTATTTGTTCCTGAACCTGTTCCTTGATCTTCTCTTATTAATTTATTGCCGTCATTGTTTACTACAGCTTTTAATGTTTCAAATTCGGTAAAAGTTGGTATGTGCCAACCGGTTGGGCATATGCCCTGTTTGTTACCTCCGCTTGCAGTATAATTCAGAGCTTCATTCCATTGGTATAAACCGCCATTAGTATCGCAATTAGCTTCATTATTGTTATAACAATACTTCTCTATTATATTATTATTTGTCTGTTCATCAGTACTGTTTATTTTTGTTCCAACATTAAGATTTTCTTTTAACCAGCATTGATTGCCTATTTGTACTGTATGATATGTTTTACCCAAATATTCAATTGTCTGTATATCAGGACACGATATTTGCATTTGTAAAAAACCAATATCTAAAGTTTGTCCGGTTAATTCCGGTAAATTAACAAATGTTTTCGTACGTATTAATCCGGCACTTACAACAATACTGTCTATATAAGTATTATTTGTTGATTTAGAATAACCTTCAGTGCCAATCTGATTTATTGCTGATAAATGCTGACTGCCATATAATAACATTAATTTTCTAACAACAGTATATTGATCATTTACATTAATTTTTGCAAAATATACTCCGTTTGGAAGTCCATTAAGTTCAAGGTCAATATAATTATTGCCGGCTTGCATTTCCTTTTCTATTCTAGGCCCTACATTTTGCCCTATCGTATTAAATATTTCCACTTGTATTGTACTTGTTTGCGGCAGCAAAAAATTTATTCTTGTTGTTGGATTAAACGGATTTGGAAAATTATTTGAAATAGAATAATTTTCAGGAAGTGTTTCTTCTTTTACTTCTGTCAAATTTATGGTAAAAAAACCTTCTATATTAGTTTGTGTTGTATAAACTTCCTGAGCAATAAACAACTTTACCTGGTAATTTTTCAAACCCGTTACTGTTTCATCAAGCACCAAACCTGTTATAGTTTGTGCCGTTAAACTGCCAACCCAAACGGCAAACATCAATAGATATGTTAAAAATAATTTCATCGTTTTACTCCTAATTTTTAATAAAATTTCTAGTTATTGTATTTTATTTCCAAATCACTCAATCTTTTAAGCACCTAATACTAAAACCATTATACTTAGAGCTATTTATCAAGCCGATACCACTACCATTTTTACCCAGACTTATGTAGTACACGCCTCCAGAATCGTACACCGTGGAGCTCCAAAAGAAAGCGTTGTTACCTAAACCGCCGAAGTATCCATAGATGCCGTTATAGCCGGAAAGCAACGCAGAAAAACCGCTTGTGTTAGTGCCAGCTCCATATGAAGTTCCTTGACCTACCGCTTTTAATTCATTGCCATCATCATATACTGTTGCTTTTAAAGTCTCAAATTCTGTTTCTGTTGGTATGTGCCAGCCTGTTGGACATATTCCTTTCACATTCCCCGTAAATGCAGGAGAAGGTGATGTATAATTTGCCGCTCCGTTTTGATATTGAACAGCTTCCGCCCATTGATATAAACCGCCATTAGTATCACAATTAGCCTCGTTATTGTCAAAACAGTACTTCTCTATTGTATTATTATTTGCTTGTTGTACACTTCCGTTTATTTTTGTTCCAACATCAAGATTTTCTTTTAGCCAGCATTGGTTGCCTATTTGTACCGTATTATATGTTTTACCTTGGTATGTAATTGTAGGTATTCCCGGACATCTGACACCTATTGTTATAATTATATCTTGAGTTTTATTCAACCCCTGTATTATGTTTACCGAAGCAGAATAATTATTATATCCGTTTTTTTCTGCATATAGAGTATATGTTCCGCCTGCTATATCATCTATCAAATAGTTTCCGGAAGGATCAGAATATACCATTACTGTGGCGGGTGAAGTGTAAATTTTAACATCCGATACTGCTTGATTTATAAAGTTGGTTACTTTCCCATTTATCAAAGTTGATACCGTACTTGAAGTTGTAAAAGACCAAACATCTGACCACGAAGTATCACTCAAATTTATTGCGGCAACTCTCCAATAATAAGTCTCGAAGTTTGTTAAATTAATCAATCGTTTGCTGGTTGTATTTCCAACATTTTCATTAACAATTATTTCTGAATTTTGAAATGAATTATTTGTTGATACTTGCACCTTATAACTTGTTGCCCCTACAGTAGCATTCCACATTATTGTTTGAGGGATATTAATTTCGGTTGAGTTATTTGACGGTGTTATTAAAACCGGAGCAAACATGTTTGATCCTGTTGTAAAACTCCATGTTGGACTTGAAGTTGATAAACATTGATCTTTTGTAACAACTCTCCAATAATATTTTGTATGTGGATTCAAACCACTACATTGATAACAAGTTAATGTTAGTTCAAGAGAAATAAGGGCAGTTGGTGGATTTTCAGTATCCATATAAATATCATATGTTAACCGGTCATTATCTGGATTGCTGCATGTCCAGCTTATTGCTAATGTAGTTTGTTGATTTTCAGCACCGTTTTGTGGTGAAACAATAATCGGCTGATTAGGTGCGTTGTCAATTGGGGTTGTTGGCGAATTTTCTTTTTTACAACCCCCTAAAAACAAAACAATAAACGTTAAACATACAGCAAAAACAGTTTTTACAAACCCTTTCATAACTTTTCTTCAATTATAGATAAAATAATATCGATAAGATAATCAATACACGGGTTATTGTCAATTCAATTAAATTACTAACTAGGGATGTTTGATACAGATCACAACCAACATTGGCTAAAACATTATACTCCCCCAACAGACATAGACTTCCCTCATAACAATATTTTAACCTATTAATGGATATCACAGCCCTGAGGTAGGAATTTCAGTTATCTTTTCATATAAAAACAAAGCCCGGCAGAACCGGGCTTAAGTGGATTAAATAAAACTCTTATAATCCCAAAGAGATGAAATTATTGTTAGGTTATACTAATATTAGTATAATAAAACCATCTTTTTAACATCGCTAAAATTATCTGTTTCAAGTCTATAAAAATAAACGCCGCTTTGTAAACTGCTTGCATTAAATTCTTTTTCGTAACTGCCTGCAGACATATTTTCTTCAAGCAATGTATAAACTAACTGGCCTAATACGTTATAAATTCTAATAGCTACTTTGGAATCTTCAGGTAACTGAAAAGCTATTTTAGTAGTAGGGTTAAATGGATTAGGATAGTTTTGATTTAATTTATAATTTATAGGTTTAAGAACATTAACAAAAACTTCCTGTGAATATTCAAAACTTCCGTCAAAATCCAATTGTTTAAGTCTGTAACAATATTTGCCGGGTACAGTTAACATATCGGTAAAACTATATCTGTTAATTTCCGTACTGTTACCGTTACCTTTTACAAAACCAACATTTTCCCAATAATTAACATCCAAGTCCAATCTTCTTTCAATTTCAAAACCATTATTGTTAATTTCAGTTGAAGTTGTCCAATCAAGGATTACTGAATTATCAACAGTATTACAATTAAATGATGTCAATTCAACAGGTAAAGCTTGTACACCAACTACACGCGGCAAAGTACCGTTAATTTTGTAATTGATAGAGCTGCCGGTTCCATTATAAGGAATTACGGTAAAATAATATTTTGTTCCGTTTGTTAGGTAAGGAAAAACAATACTGGCAGTTGCAGAATATGTAACATGAGCAACAGCTTTTCCATCGCTTAAATCAGCATCTTCGGTATATTCTTCACCATCGATAGGTAAAAAATAGTCATCTTTACTATAAGCAATTACTAAATAACCTGCTGGTAAGTTTGCACCAGTAGAGTTTACCCAGCTAAGTGAAATTACGTTACTGCTTATATCAGCAGCTAAACCGGTTACATGATTAGTAGGTTCTACTGCAAAACTTTGATCAACTTTTGTTAAAGTATTAAAATCAATATATTTAACATATTCAGGATGATCTACATAAGGATTTCTATTTTTTTGAATAGATTGTATATAATTATTTCTTTCTATTTCTCTTTTATCAGGTGGATCTTGTTTATGCCAAGCAATTAACAAGGCTAAATCTTGTGGTGCTTCACTAACGCTTGGTAATCTTGTTCCGTTTAACCAGGCAAAAGTCCAGTTATTACCACCAATATCGTCATATTTTGTACACATATATAATAAAGCACGTGCAGAATTACCTTTTTGCTCTGCTCTTGGTTCGTAAACAGTCTGATTTGCAGCATTTTTACCTAATTTACCTTCCATAAAAGTATATGTGGCAGTTACCACGTCACCCAGAGGATGATTGCTTCTTCTTCCATTTGCATTGTTTTGATGTGTTGGGAACAAATGATACTGATCGGAATATTCATCACCCGATTCCGAACTATAGGTTGGCATCCAGCTATGGCACCAAGTATGCTCACGACTCATTACAGCCCAAGTAAATGTACCGGTATAAATATATTCAAAATTAGAATATACACAAAAAACAGATTTTGTACCGTTACCGTTATTAATTGCAGCAAAATTAGCAACGTTTGTTTCATCATACTGGTCGTACGAAATTTTTGTATATGGCGAACGAATCCTTGCTTTTAAACTTGTAACAAAAGAGCTGCTTGTAACATCAAGCACATCGTAGTATGTACCTGCTTGAGCAAAAATATCTTGGTTTATTGTAACAAAAACCAAAAAGAGATAAAAAAGATTAACGATTTTTTTCATATTAGAACAAAAATTAGTAATTGGATATGTGTTTATTAACTATTTACAATAGCAAAAATATTTTCGCTATGTAACTAAGTAAAATACTAAATTTATTCTAAAATAAAAAGCATTTTTTTATGCACTGGCAGAATATTATTAAATAAACTAGAATGTTTTAATGAAATCTTCAAGAGTGTATAAGCAGGATATATAAGTAACATTTTGATATTCACTCAAAACAGATTCACCTCCGTTGCTAAAAGCCTGCCCTCCTACAACTATTTTTTGATTTGGAAATCTTTCATTAATCAATTCAATTTCTTTTACCAAACGAATAAAATTAATATAAAAGTTAATAGAAATAGCTACTAACTCCGGTTGTATTTCTGCAATACTATTTAATAGTTCATTAGCAGGAGTATTAGCACCCAAAAATGTAGAAGTCCATCCATTAAGTTCAAATATGTCCGAAACCATCCTTGCCCCAAGTTCATGAAATTCTTTATCGGCACAAGTAACTATTACCTTATTTCCTGTTTTTGGAATTGACAAAATATGCGGGTATATTTGGTTGATCACCAATTCTGTAATTTTGGTTGCACAATGCTCTTTTGCAATAGTTGTTTTATCTAACTCCCACAACTGCCCTATTCTGTACATTGAACGTTTAATAACATTTGTGTAAATTTCTTTTACATCAATTCCTTCATCTAGCAACGACTTAATTATTTGCGAACAGCCTTTTTTGTCGCCCTCTAACAATAACGATAAATAATGTAAATACTGCGATTCAAATATCATAAAATCCTGTAAAGTGGGTGTTTAATTCACTAAACAGATTAATTTATTATTTAATTCCATTTAATATTATTAAACCATATCATTTATTTTTTTTGCAATAATAAAACTAACATATGCAAAAAAAGGTGCTGCAAATACATCAATTGAATAGTGCACATGCTGAACAAGTACCAATAAACCAATTAACAAAGTGCAAATAAACAGAATAATTTTTAGCGGTCCTTTATTAAGGCATAAAAACATCAAAAACATTGTTGCAGTATGGCCCGAAAAGAATAAATCTTTTTTAAAAGTAATTCCTGTTGCAAAAAACGCAATAAATGGATCAGTTAAAGTAATAATTTCTATTGGCGGATTTAACGGCAGCATAAACATACAAAACACCCTAAATATTAGCATAATGGTATATGCTTGAAATCCCAAAATAAAAACTCTTGGGCTTTTAGCTAAAGAAATTAGGGTAATAGGTATTGCTCCGTACATTATAATAAACGTAAACCAAGTAACATTAATCGGCTTAAACGAAGACAATATAGGATCTCTGAAACTAAAACCGAATCTTAGCTCATTATAACTCAAAAATTTTGTAACTGAAAATAATACAACAGCTAAAAAAATTATTGTAATAAAAACATTCGCTTTAAATTTCTTATTTTCTAATTCGTTTTTCCAATTTTTAATAAATTCTGGCACTTTTTGCATAAATAAATCACGTATTTTGTATATAAATTATTAAAAAACAATAAAAACTAATTTAGGCACTATTTTTGCTTAATTTGTAATAAATGTTACAATTTTTTTAAAATTAAAGCGAAACAATTTAGCAAAAAAATACGTCTAATAAAACATAGAAACAGGAATTATTTATAGAATGAAAAAAATTATACTATTAATACTTTTATTATCCATTACTTTAATTGCTCAAAATACAAATCCCGATTTTGCGAATTTTCAGCAGCGAAAAAGCGGAAATGCAGCAACAAAAACAAACAATCTTGAAAATAATTTTGGTTATGTTAAAGATCAGATTTCGGGTCTAACAGTGTATAAAATATCCGACAATGTGTTGCCAAATCAATACACTTTGGATCAAAATTACCCAAATCCTTTTAACCCGACAACTAAAATTAGGTTCAGTATACCGAAAGAATCCAGTGTAAAATTAGTTGTTTATAATATGCTTGGACAGGTTGTAAGTAACATCTTTAACGGCAGATTGGATGCAGGTACTCATAGTGTTGAGTTTAATGGGTCTTCAATACCAAGCGGAATTTATTTTTACCGTTTAGAGGTTGATAACTTTATAAAAATAAAAAAGATGACACTAATGAAATAAAAACAATTTTGAATTTTGAATTTTGAATTTTAATAAATTTGAATTATAAAAAACGCAGCTAATTATTTTGGCTGCGTTTTTTATTTGCCCAAACCGAAGATTAAAACATAATTAATTGTATTAAAAAACAAATAATTTGACATAAGATTTATTTTTATTTATTTTTTAAACAACATTAAAAAGGTGTGGAATGAAAAGGCTTTTATTCGTCTTAACTATGCTCAATCTGCTTATTTCCGGTTTAGCCCTTGCCCAATTTAAATCTGTTGATACGTGTTATTTACCTCTTGAAGTTGGTAACAAGTGGCAGTATATTAAGTTATATGGTACCGATGCGCCAGGTTATGCCATAATTGAAACAACCGTTACAAATGATACTATTTTTAATAATAATAGATATTTTTTGATCGGTTCAACATGGCAAAGATACGATAAAACAACCCACAGAATTTTTAATTGTAATTTATCAACCGGCACCGAAACTTTATATTTTGACTTCAGATTACCGGCCGGAAGTACAATTGGAAATTTAACGGCATCCGGAGGTAATCAAAGTTTTTTAGGACATACCGAATATTGCAGAGGTTTCTATCAATCGAGTATTAGTTTTGATTTAATACGGAATTATTATATGAATAATGTAGGTAAAGTATTTACTTACGGCTTTCAATATGCACCGGGCACAAATTATACCGAATATATTTACCTTGTCGGTTTTTATTCAGCCGATATATCATTTGAAACACAAATTGATCCAGCCGTTCCTGTTATAACTATAACTCATGCAAGAGGCCGTTATGATGGCAGTTTGTTATTAAATTTTAATATTAAGCATAAATATTCAACAGGTGCGTTTTTAGGGTATTCGGGAGATATAAGTCCATACAATAATCATTCTTATATTTCCATGGCAGGTATTAAATATTTTTACAGCAATCAAATAGATACTGTTGAAGTTACTGAAACAGAATTAACTAAAATCTCGGAATTTATTTATTCGCTGACAATTCCAATGAGATATGATTTATTTAGTTTAGGTTATAAACTTTATTATCAAATAAATGCAACGGATAAAGCAATAACCCCGCATACTTCCAATCTTCCAGCCACTGGTTTTGCAGAACTAAATTTAACAAAAAATGAAAATACAGATCATTATCCATTAATGGTTGGAAATAAATGGGTCTATAATGTAAGTCAAACTTTACCCGATGGTAGTTTAATGTTTGAGAAAAAATATTTAGTTAAAGTAGAAAAAGATACAATACTTTCTAACGGCAAAAGATACTATAAATTAAAATATGGCAGTCAAATAAGTTTTGAAAGAATTGATACAACATTATGTCAAACATTCAAAGCCTCATTTAGCGAGGGAACTATTGAGGATAAATTATTAGATGTTTTAGTTGGAGAGCCAACACAAACCTACTCTTTGTTCCGTTTTGGAGAAAAAGAAATATTTTCGTGTAATGTAGGTATCCCAAAAATTCTTTTTGAAAATTATTCTGTAAACAATAGAATATTTAAACAAATTAATGGTGTAAATAAAACCTATACAATAGGTTATAATTTTGGAATTTTAGAACAAAATTATGATGTTGTTGAGGCCGGAACTACCAAATATTACAACTTACAGTTAGTTGGGGCTTATCTTAACGGTGTTGTTTACGGCGACACAAATGTTGTTGTTGGAGTAGAAGATGAAAATACTTCTCCATTGCCAAAAGAATATTTATTGATGCAAAATTACCCAAATCCTTTTAATCCAAATACAAACATTAGTTTTAATATTCCAAAAGAGTCAAATGTTAAGTTAAATGTATATAACATGCTTGGTAAAATTGTAACAAATATTTTTACCGGAAGATTAGGAGCCGGAATACATAGTTTTGAGTTTAACGGTACTTCTGTTCCAAGTGGAATTTATTTTTATCGTTTAGAAGCAGATAATTTTATAACTACAAAAAAAATGACACTTTTAAAATAATGTTAAAGGTTGATGGTTAAAGTTTAAGTGAAAAGATAAATCATTAATATTCTTAACTTATAAATTATAAAAACGCAGCAAGTGAAATTGTCTGCGTTTTTAATTACCTGACTAAATTACTTATTTTATTTACAGAAATATGTGCCAAATTTTTTATCGGCAATTTGGGTGTTAAAAACCTTTAATCCCATATCCTCCCCTTTTTTAATTAAGGGAGCCGGTACAAAATTGGTTATCAACAAATATATTTTTCCTTCGGTTAAACTTTCAGCAGCGGTAATTACTTTTCCAACCGGATGTAAGCCATTTGCAATATCTTCAATTGCATCGTAGGTTGTTACAATTTTTTCTTCAATTAACCAGTCAGGTTTTAAGGAATCTTCCAATGTAATACTATCATTTATTTTAAATTCCTCCAAATCGGCTTCGCGGCGAAGAGCATTAACCAATTCACCAAGCGGAATTTGTCCTATTGAAGCTGCTTGTTTTAAAGTTGTAACCTTTGCAATAGTGTTCCTTAATCCGGGATTTTTTAATGTCTGGAATGCCGGAATTAAGTCAATCAATTTATTTTCAACATTTGGAAATTGCTCTAACATTTCGGCTAATGTTGTTTCGGGAGTTAAATCTAAATTTATTTTTTCCATTTTTTACCTTTGTAATTTTATTTATCTTTTATTCGTAAGATAAAATTCGTTTTTCGCCTTCAATAGCTTTAAATCCGGCAATATCTTGTGTCACTTCCAATGTACCTAAATATTCACCGGCTGCATCACGCATTGCATAATATGCAATATGAACGTATTTACCGCCAAAATTTATCCAAAAGACTGCGCTATCCTGTTTTTTAGTTCTAAAGTCATCAATAATTTTGTTTACTATATGCACACTTGAAGGAGGGTGGCAAAACTGAACCTGTCTGCCCAAGATGGCTTTATTTCTATCAAATACTCTCTCTTTTCCTTGCGAAAAAAAGCGTACTTTATCATCTTTATCCACAAATGTCATATCAATAGGCAAAGTATTTAAAAACGATTCAAGTTCTTTTACTGTAAACGAACCGGTTGGTAATTGAATTTTGCCCGATTCGTTTACGGCTGTTTCTTTTTCTATAATATCAGTCGGTTTCCATTCTGCAGTTGGAGCTGCAATAGTATATCCAATTTGGTTGCTTTGTTTATATATTTCGTACCATTCAATATCATTTAATGTATCCATACACATCGGGAAAAGAATTTTTTCCTCTTTATATATCATTTCTTGTATTGAGTTTGCAGTTGGCACAAAAAATACTTTTGTATAACCTTTTAGTTCTTCTGCCAATACAGTTTGAACTGCGCTAAATATCTGTTGAATTGATTTTAAAAAAGAACGTATTTCGTCATGTTTGCCCCACATAACCATAGGTGGTCCGGTGATTTTATATTTTTCCAAATAAGGAAATACTAAATTTTCTTTGCGGGCATAATGTTTTTCAATATCCATTAAACCGTTAAATAACTGCTTAAATTGCAATAATTCTTCGTTTGCCGGTACATTATTTTCCAATTTTTCTACTTTATTTATAAGGTCTTGCAATTTATTTAATTCTAAAAGTATTAATCCGTTTTCCCTTAAAAATGTATCAATAGGATGCCCTGCCGGAGCCGTTTTTGCATCACTTAAATCAATATTTGCCCGTAATGCCTGCGAATGTAAATCGCAATATTTTAACATTTCTTCGGCTTTCATTCCATCGGCAATTAATTCCTGTTCAGCCAACACAACTTCACCGTAAGGTACGGTTCCCATTAATTCTGTAAGTTTTGCTTTTGCTTCTTCAACACTTCCACCTTTATTAATTTCGCTCATCAATTTTTTTAATTCAGCTACTCTTTGTTTACTGTTATTTATTACTTCACTCATTTTTATCTCCAAGTTTTTTCAAATCAGATTTTAAATTCTGATTTGAAATTTAAGGAATATATTTTCAAAAAGCAACAGAAAAATAATTATTACTTAAAAAGATGGGTGATTTTATGATTTAGCGAAAAACTGAGGACATTAAAGTCGGTTGAAATCAAATATTACGTATTATATAAGAATAAGTTCAAAATTATTTTCCACTTTCATTTACACTTTAGCCTTCAACACTTAACATTGCTTTATTTCACCATCATTAATTTTTTAGTACTTACATATTTGCCTGATTCTATTCTGCACAAATAAATACCGCTGCTTAAAGATGAAGCATTAAAATTAAGGTTATAAGTTCCGGCTGTTTTGTACTCGTCAACAAGTGTTTGCACTTCCCTGCCTAACACGTCGTAAATTTTAATTACTGTATTATTAGCAAAAGGAATACTGTAACTTATTGTTGTTGAAGGGTTAAAAGGATTTGGATATGCTGTAATATTATAAACAACAGGGATTATACTCTCATCAACATCAGAAAATGAATTATTCTGCCCCGGTGTTGGCAACATAAAAACCCAATTATTAGACGCGTCAGCATACCTGCCATAAGATACGTCCGTAAGTTGTGCGCCAAAACTTAACGAATCAATAATAGAAACTCCGTCACTACCCACAATTGCAATATACTCGCCGGATTTGCTAAGCTTAAAACTAGCGTGTAACCCGGGTTGTGTTGTTTGATCATCAAGCCATACAATTAAAAACTCATTTGGATTAATGTATATTGAATCAGCAATCGGAAACATCCATTTATTAAGTTTTGTCGGGTTGTAGCGTCCTGAAATAGGTTGACTTTTTTTAGTTAATAAATATAAGATTTCTCCAGATTAGATAGAAGTGATATTTTATCAATTTTAGAATAATCTTTGTAATATGCTTTCCACTTCCTTTTAAGTTCTCTGTTGA
>JAZDHY010000049.1:0-88997 GCA_043805435.1 bacterium | reverse complement strand
GCATCTTTCTTTGCTGCATGAAACAGAATGGTTTGATGGTGGAACCAAAATCCCTTGGTTGTTTGACTACACACTTTTATTTAAAATTGGATCCAGTCTATGATTTGAGTATTTCTGTTCATAATGAAAATCGGTGATTATATCAAATTTCAAGAAGAACACCACAAAACAAAAACATTTAGAGATGAATATATAGGATTTTTAAAATTATATAATATTGAATTCTCTAATGAATATATTTTTGAGGAAACATAGCTCAATAATGTTGTTGCTATTAACATTTCGCACACTAAATATTTAATCATCCGACTATATACAAAATTATCAATGTAATTAAATTGTATCCGGTTTACAATTATTTTATAATGTTTTGCAGCTACGCAGCTTCAACAATACCGTTATGGTTTTTTCTATTAACGTAGCGCAGCTCTGCTGCTTTTTATTCTCTAATTTGTTATTATTATTGATAATATTATTAATCCGATAGCTAAATTTTTTTTAATAAATTGTTATATATTGCCTCAACTATTATTTGCCTGATTTCGGAATTAATAGAACTACCAATTTGTGCCGCCCTGCTGGGGCTATATTTTCTGTTTTTTTTTCTATTAACGTTTCGCACCCATGGTGCTAAATAAATAATTAATTAAATCATTAAGCAGCGTAGCTGTGATACGTTAATAGCAGCGTAGCTGTGATACGTTAATAGCAGCAGAGCTGCGACACAATAATAATAACGGTTCAGACAATGTTTTAATCATGGTTCGCACAATATTTTATTTACTATAAAACTCAACTACCTTTTTTAAGGCCATTTCGGATGGCAAATTAAATGTTTCGGCAGCCAAGGTAATCATAATACTGTCAAATGATGGACGGTAAACACCTTTTGCTTTATAACCGCCTCCTTCAAAAACGCCCAATCCATTTTTATATTTAGGGTCATTAGGAGTAGGAACCGGAACAGAAGGATCCATTAAATTTTTCCATTTGCTTTCAAAATTTACTAAAGTAGTTAAATTGGCTTCCCATGGTTCAACATCTAAAGGATAAAAATCTTCATAAGCTACGTCACTTGTATAATACTCGTCACCCAATCCGGCTAAAGCATGGCCAAATTCATGAACAAATATTTTTTCAGCATTTTTATTTTTTCCGGCAATAGTTAAATAATAGTTATAAATTCCCCCGCCGCCATATTTATCGGTATTAACTATTATAACAATTTGTTCGTGAGGTGCATTATCTGCAACATTACAAACTGATTTATAATCGCCTGTCATTAAATAACGTTCGCTATCAAAAGTATAAAAAGAAGAGTTTACAACGGTATTTTTCCAAATATTTTTACCGGGAATATCCGTTCCGCTTTCTTTGGAAAATGATTCAACACCCCAAATATTAATTTTGTCTTTTAGATTGGTAAAAGGTGCATATTTAAACAGTGCATTTGCAAAAGTTTCGCAATCTTTTTTAAAACTATCCATTTCATCTTTGGTGTACCCTTCGGCAATAAAAACGAGATCTAATTTTTGGTTAGGATTACCTGAATAATGGACTTTAAAATTATTAAACGTTTGTTTGTGTTCTTTTTTAATAAAATAATTATTTGGTGAAGAACTATATTCAAACTGTTTAACAAAATTATTTTTTTTATCCCTTGTTAATATTTCTACTCTAAACGAATCTTTTGGGAAAGGAATAGTCATTGATTCGGTATAAGTTTTAAACGTTTTTTTGGCTTCGTCTGTTGTCTGCCATTCTCCAAATAAAGTACAATAACCACGCGAAAAAATTAAAGTATTAGTTTTGGCATCAAAAACCTTAATTAAAGAAGTCCCAAAATTTAAGTTGTCAAGCAAATTTATTTTTGAGCCGTTCCACATTTCTTCTTCAATCATTTCGTCAAATCCGTAACTTTCACTATTGTTATTGCCACTATGGAAATAATCAAAACGTAAAGCTTTTTCAGTAAAATATTTACTGTATTCAACCTGTGCCTGCAAAAAGGAGGCGGCAAAAATAAAAAGAATAAAAATTTTTGTTTTCATAATAATACCATTTGTTATTTAATTATTTTTCTTGAACCGGGTTTTACTAATTCAATATTTTGTCTGCATAAAGGACATTCTTCAGCAATGTACGAAACAACTTCAAGTTGTACCGAACTAACCTGCGGCACTCCGAAATTTACTTTACCATTGCTTCTATCCACAATCATTCCAACACCAACAAGATTAGCTTTACTGTTTTTAACAATATTAATCAATTCAAAAACTGATCCGCCCGTAGTTACAACATCTTCGCAAATCAACACATTTTCGTTTTCAGATAAACTAAAACCTCTGCGTAAAGTTAATTTAGCATCTTCTCGTTCGGCAAAAATTGATTTTTTGTTTAACTGCCTTGCTACTTCCTGACCAACAATAATTCCACCAAGTGCCGGCGATAAAACAGTATCAATATTATAATTCCTAAAAAAATCAGCAATAGTTTTACATACAATTTCCGTTTTATTTGGAAATTGCAAAACTTTTGCACATTGGAAATATTGGTTGCTATGCCTGCCCGAAGTTAATAAAAAATGCCCTTCCAAAAGGGCACTTGTTTCAATAAAAATTTCATAATTAGATTTAGTATTCATCAAAAATCCTATATATTATCAATTTGTATAATTAATTCAATATCTTTCATAGTTAAACCTCCAACTTGATGAGTACAGGTTTTTATACTAACCTGATTATATGAAAATAAACAAATATCAGGGTGGTGTTCAACTTTTTCAGCTAACATTCCAACTTTTACAACAAAACTCAATGCCTCAAAAAAATTTACAAATTTAAATTTCTTTTCCAAAGAAAAGCCATGAAAAATCCAATCTTGATGTGTATTTGTTAAATCAAATATTTCTGCATCCGAAAGTTTTTTCATATAATACTACAATATTTAGTTAGAATCAGAAGTATTTATCTCATCATCGCTTCCGGCCGTTAGTTTCAACGGATTATCTTTTATTGTTTCATCCAATAAATTTTGTTCAGGATATTCAACAAAATAAATTTCCTCAGTACCGGCCTTATGTTTAATTAATATTTTTGCACCTTCTTTAAAAGTACCTAAAATAATTTCTTCCGCAAGCGGATCTTCAAGGTATCTTTGAATAGCGCGTTTTAATGGGCGAGCACCAAATTTTGGATCAAATCCTTTATCAGCTAAAAACTCCTCAGCAGATTCGTCAAGGTGCAATTCCATTTTATTTTCACGGATATTTTTAATTAAATCATTTATTTCAATTTTGATTATTTTTTTAATATCCACTTTTTCCAAATTTCTAAATACAATTGTATCATCAACTCTGTTTATAAATTCAGGATTAAAAAGTCTTTTCATTGCATCTTGTACTGTATTTTTCAAACTTTCATATTTATCATGTTCGTTATCCGAACCAAATCCAAATGCTCCGGTCGTTTTAATTTCTCTGGTTCCAACATTAGAAGTCATAATAATAATTGTATTCTTAAAATTAACTTTACGACCTAAGCTATCGGTTAATAATCCATCATCCAATACCTGTAAAAGAATATTAAACACATCAGGATGTGCTTTTTCAATTTCATCAAGAAGTACAACCGAATACGGTTTTCTTCTTACTTTTTCTGTAAGCTGTCCACCTTCTTCATAACCAACATATCCCGGAGGTGCACCTACCAAACGCGAAACCGAATATTTTTCCATATATTCGCTCATATCAATTCTTACCAAAGATTCATCGCTATCAAACAAATATCTTGATAAAACTTTGGCAAGTTCCGTTTTTCCAACTCCGGTTGGACCTAAAAAGATAAAACTTCCAATAGGTCTGTTCCTGTTTTTTAATCCTGCTCTTGCTCTTCGTATGGCTTTAGTTAACTTTTTAACAGCTTCTTCCTGACCAATTATTCGAGAAGATAAAAATTCTTCCATTTTCATCAATTTGTCGGATTCAGCCTGAACAACTCTGGTAACAGGAATTCCGGTCATCATGGAAACAACAATACCAATATCTTCTTCGCTGACATCATAAACCAATTCTTTGGTTTTTAATTCCCATTCTTTTTTTGCGTTTTCCAAATCAGTTTGAATATTACGTTCTCTATCGCGCAACCTTGCGGCTTCTTCATAATCCTGTTGTTTAACAACTAATATTTTAAATTGCCTAACTTTTTCAAGTTCTTCTTCAAGCTTAACAATATCATCAGAAACAGTCAGATGTCCCATATGAACACGTGAACCTGCCTCATCTAATACATCAATGGCTTTATCAGGAAAATGCCTATCGGTAATATATCTATCGCTCAATCTAACACACGAAATAATTGCATCTTTTGAATATTTAACATGATGATGTTCTTCATATTTAAATTTAATACTATCTAAAATTTGAATTGTCTCGTCAACGGATGGAGGATCAACCATTACTTTCTGGAAACGTCTATCCAAAGCACCATCTGTTTCAATAAATTTGCGGTATTCATCAAGTGTAGTAGCTCCAATACATTGTATATCACCACGTGCCAAAGCAGGTTTAAACATATTTGAAGCATCCAAAGAACCGGAAGCACCACCGGCACCAACAATAGTATGTAATTCATCAATAAATAAAATTACATCTTCAGCTTTTTCCAACTCATTCATTAAGGCTTTCATTCGTTCTTCAAACTGTCCGCGATATTTTGTTCCGGCAACAAGTCCGGCCAAATCTAACGTAACTACACGTTTATCCTGTAATATCCTTGGAACCTTTCTAAGTACTATTTTAAGGGCTAAACCTTCGGCAATTGCTGTTTTGCCAACACCGGGTTCACCAATTAAAACCGGATTATTCTTTTTTCTTCTACTTAATACTTGCGCTACTCTTTCAATTTCTTTTTCTCGCCCAATAACAGGATCTAATTTATCTTCAATTGCCAGTTTGGTTAGATCACGACCAAAATTATCTAAAACAGGAGTTTTAGTCTTTTCAATCTTTTTAGTTGCACCAAACGGAGTACTACTTGTTTTATCGGCAGATTTACTGCTTAAAATATTAAATAACTCTGCTTTTGTGCTTTCGTAGGAAACGTTAAATTGGTTTAATACTTGTGTAGCAATATTTTCTTCGTCTCTTAATAATGATAATAAAACATGTTCTGTTCCAATTATATCCGATTTAAATAGTTTTGCTTCATTTTGTGTAATTCGTAATACTTTTTCAGCTTGTTTTGTTAAAGGAATATTACCAATTGTTAAAGTACCGCCGCCAGTACGAACTAAATCTTCAACAGCTTTTTTAATTTTTATTAAGTCACAATCAAGATTCTTTAATATTTTTATGGCTACTCCCTGCCCTTCTCTTATAATGCCTAAAAGCAGGTGTTCAGTTCCTATGTAATCGTGCCCAAGTCTTAAAGCCTCTTCACGACTTAATCTTATCACGTCCTGAACTCTATCCGAAAAATTTCCATCCATAGTCTGTTTACCTCAGTTTTTCAATATCTAACACAATAATTATACAAATTGTTTCAAATAGTTAAAATACAAATTTTATTACCACTAATTTTAATATAAATAAATATTATATTTTGAATTTACAAAAAAATCATTTAAATTTTTGTACATTATATAATATAATTTCCCAAATTTGTAATATTTATAATAACAATATAGTAAATCATAAAATTAAATATTAAAAATTTTTACAACAAATGATATAAATCAAGGAGCCAGTATGGAAGCAATACAAGGTGTTTCAATTCTTATTATTTTTGGCGTATTTCTATTTTTAATTATGTTTACTTATTACGTGCCAATAGGTTTGTTTATTACAGCATATTTTTCCGGTGTTCAGGTAAAAATATTTAAAGATTTAGTTGGAATGCGTTTAAGAAAAGTACCACCCACAGTAATTATTAGAAGTCAAATAACGGCCACAAAAGCTGGAATAGCTCTTGAACTAGGTAAACTTGAAGCTCATTATTTGGCCGGTGGCAATGTAAATAACGTCATTAATGCGTTAATTTCTGCAAATAAAGCCAATTTAGATTTATCGTTTGAACGTGCCGCTGCTATTGATTTGGCCGGTCGCGATGTTTTAGACGCAGTAAAAATGTCTGTAATACCTAAAGTAATTGAAACTCCACTTGTTTCGGGTGTTGCAAAAGATGGTATTCAGTTAAGAGCAGTTGCAAGAATTACAGTTCGTGCAAATCTGGAAAGATTAGTTGGTGGAGCTGGAGAAGCAACAATTTTAGCTCGAGTTGGAGAAGGTATTGTTTCTACAATTGGTACTTCTGCATCACATAAAGAAGTTTTAGAAAACCCTGATAATATATCTAAAAGCGTTTTAGCAAAAGGACTTGATGCCGGAACAGCTTTTGAAATTTTATCAATTGATATTGCCGATGTAGATGTTGGCAGTAATATTGGTGCAATATTACAAGCCGATCAAGCAGAAGCAGATTTAAAAGTTGCCCGCGCAAAAGCAGAAGAAAGAAGAGCTGCCGCAGTAGCACTTGAACAGGAAATGATTGCTGAAGTTGCAAGAATGCGTGCAAAAGTAGTTGAAGCAGAATCTGAAGTACCTCATGCAATTGCTGAAGCTTTTAGAACCGGGAATCTTGGTATAATGGATTATTATCAATTAAGGAATATTCAAGCAGATACGGAAATGCGCACTTCAATAGCTAAACCTGATGTAGAAAAAGGTAAAGATAAAAATGGATAATCTTGTTGAATATTTGGTAGCAATAATTTTTATTATAAGTTTTTTAAGCGAAATGTTTAAAAAGAAAAAAAAAGGTGGAACAACTGTTCCATCTTCGGATTCGCCAAAAATAAAAGTTGATGATAATTATTCAGTTCCCGATTCTCTTGATGATATTTTTAAGTTAAGGACTCAAACTAATAAACCTGTTCCTAAAAAGTTAAACAACTATGTTTCGGCAACACTCGGTAAAAAGGATAATTACCAGGATAAACGTACATTTGACAGAACAACTTTAGGTAATTCACCAATAATCAATTCTGAAGAAAGTTTAATAGAAAAATATGAAAGGAAAAAGAAATTAGATTCCGGTATTCCAACTTTTGCAAAACAAAAACCCGGACAACTAAAAAATGAGACGAATTTATTTGCAGATAGCACTAATCAAATAAAACATCAACTTTTTAACCATCAGTCTTTACGCAATTATATAGTTGTTTCAGAAATTTTGGCTAAGCCTTTAGCATTAAGAAAAAAATGCCAAAAAATATTATAATAAAAAAATTAACAAACATTAAGTCAATTGAAAATGTACCTGTTCATAAGTCATTTTCAATTGACTATGAAAATTTATTAAATCCCGCACAATTTGAAGCTGTAAAATCTATTGATGGCCAATATTTATTAATTGCCGGTGCCGGTACCGGTAAAACCAGAGCATTAGTTTATAGAGTAGCAAGACTAATTGAATTAGGTAACGACCCTAAAAGTATATTATTATTAACTTTTACACGCAAAGCAGCTCAAGAAATGTTAAGCAGGGCTTCTTTGTTGTTAGATACCCGCTGCTCTAAAATAAATGGGGGCACATTTCATTCTTTTGCAAATATTACCCTGCGCAAGTATGCCAAATCAATTGAACTTGATCCATCGTTTACAATTTTAGATCAGGGTGATTGCCAAGATATTATTAATTTTATTCGTGCTCAATTAAAACTAAATGTTACCGATAAACGATTTCCTAAAAAAGAAACAATTTATAAAATTTTTAGCCTTAGCTTAAACACAGACAAACCGATTCCTGAAATAATTGCAAAAGAATATCCTCATTTTAAAGACCATACTAACCAAATATTAAATATCTTTGAGTTATTTAAGCAATACAAACAAAAAAACAGTCTTTTGGATTATGATGATTTATTAATTCAACTTAATCGATTTTTAGAATCGGATGATTTTTTAAGCCGCTTCTTTTTAAATACTATTAAATTTGTTATGGTTGATGAATATCAGGATACCAATTATTTACAGGCAAAAATTGTACAAAACTTGGCACGTTTTAATAATAACATTATGGTTGTTGGCGACGATTCTCAATCCATTTATTCATTTAGAGGTGCCGATGTTGCAAATATTCTTAATTTTCCAAAATTATTTAATAATGTAAAAATTATAAAACTTGAAGAGAACTATAGAAGTACTCAGGCTATTTTAGATTTTACAAACTACATAATTAAACAATCTTTTATTAAGTTTGATAAAGTACTTTATACAAAAAGAAGTGCCGGTGAACTACCTGTTATAATTGCAGCAAAAAATGAAAACATTCAATCCCGTTTTATTGTTAATCAGATTTTGGAAATTCGTGAAAGCGGGATACAACTTAATGATATTGCTGTTTTATTCAGGTCTTCATATTTTTCATTTGATCTTGAACTTGAACTTGCAAAAGCCGGAATCCCCTTTATTAAAATTGGGGGAATTAAATTTATTGAAACTGCACATATTAAAGATATTTTAGCTTTTTTACGAATATCGGCAAACATAAAAGATTTTATAAGTTGGTACAGGGTATTATTATTGCATGAAGGCATTGGACCTAAAAAAGCCCAGGCAATAATGAATGATATTACTACCCTTTCTATTAATTTTTCAGCACATCCCGAAAAAATAAACAGCAAAAATATAAACGATAAAATTTACAACCTTTTTGCTCTTTTTTATTCGCTAAATTCTAAAATATACTCCCCTACTGAAAAATTACAATTGATAATAAATTATTACACTCCAATATTTGAAGTAAAGTATGACGATTTTCATAAAAGAAGGAAAGATTTGGAAATTTTAAGTTCAATTTCAGAACGATATAGAAGTACCGATAGTTTCCTTTCCGATATGGTGTTGGAACCTCCGCGTGACAGTATAATAGATGTTGACGGTGAAGACAAAGATGATGAATTATTAACTCTTTCAACCATACATTCGGCAAAAGGACTTGAATGGCATTCAGTTTTTATTATTCATGCATTGGAAGGTTTTTTCCCTTCCGCTTTATCCTTGGAAAAAGAAGAACAACTTGAAGAGGAAAGAAGATTAATGTACGTGGCAACTACTAGGGCAAAACAAAATTTATTCATTTCATACCCAAATTATGTATTCGATCGTTTTTCCGGTGTTTCATTTTCAAAACCGTCACGTTTTATTTCCGATATAAGCGAAAATTTAATAGAAAACTGGATTATTGCCGAAGAATCCGAATAACTTCCAAAACTTATTTTAGAAACCTAAATGACTTTTGCATGATGTTTTTAATGCCAAAAAAAATCTCTTAAACTACTTCAAAAAAAATTATGTATTTTAATATTTTCCCCAAACAACCTGCCAATTGAATAAATCAATAATTGTTTTTTATCAACCAAATTTGATGAATTATTTGAAAAAACAACTCCCTTTTTATTTATTTTTTAATATAAATGGATATAAATATTATTAAACAAGATATTTAGGTTGAATTTTACATCATTTTTTCGGAAATTTCTTTGTTATTTAAAAATTTATATGGTTAAATTATGAAAAGACTTTTTGTACTATTTTCAATTTTATTTTCGCAATTAATGTTTGCGCAATATAATGCACAGAATTATTTAGAAACTAAAGGTGAAGTTTATTTTAAATTTTCAATCAACGACTTTAATGAACTAAAAAACATTACTTCGATAATTTCAATTGATGATGTTAAAGGAAAAGATGTTTTTGCTTATGCAAATCAAAGAGGATACGATACTTTTTTGAAATATGGTTATAACATTGAAGTATTAAAACACCCCGGAGAGGTTGGTAAAGTTGATATGAGCAGTGATTTTCTTGAAACCGGTAAAGGCTGGAATACATATCCAACTTATGAAGCTTATGTTCAAATGATGTATACTTTCCAGGAAAGTTATGGCAGTTTATGCCAAATAGTTGATGCAGGAAATACAGTAAACGGACGTAAAATACTTTTTGCAAAATTAAGTAAAAATGTTTCACAAAAAGAAGCTGAACCAAAATTTATGTATAGTTCATCAATGCATGGTGACGAAACTACCGGTTATGTTTTAATGCTGCGTTTAATAGATTCGCTGCTTTCGTCGTATAATTCAAATCCACGCATTAAAAACATTTTGGATAACTGTGAAATATGGATTAATCCTCTTGCAAATCCCGATGGAACTTACAAATCCGGTAATAGTACTGTTAATGGTGCTGTTCGCTATAATGCAAATTATGTTGATATTAATAGAAATTTTCCCGATCCGGCAGACGGACCTCATCCTGATGGCGAAGTTTGGCAGCCTGAAACAATTATTATGATGAACATTGCAACCGCAAATTATTTTTCTGCATCTGCCAATTTCCACGGTGGCGAAGAAGTTGCAAATTATCCATGGGATACATGGGCTCGCCTTCATCCGGACGATCTTTGGTTCCAATATATCTCGCACGAATATGCAGATACTTGTCACTCAGTTAATTCAAGTTATATGACCGGTTTTAATAATGGTATTACAAATGGTTACGATTGGTATAGAGTTGCAGGTGGAAGACAAGATTATTTTACATATTTCAAAAAAGGTAGAGAAATTACTTTTGAAATTTCTAACACTAAACTTATTCCCGCAGCTCAGTTGCCTACTTATTGGAATTATAATAAAAGATCATTGCTTAATTATTTGGAACAGTCATTATTTGGTATAAAAGGAATTGTAACAGATTCAGCAACAGGTTTAAAAGTTAGTGCCAAAATTGAAATTAATTCTCATGATACAAATGCCGATAGTTCATTTGTTTATTCCGATTCAGAAACCGGTTTTTATTCGCGCTTAATTGCACCCGGAACCTATACTATTAAAGTTTCTGCAAATAAATATGTTACTAAAACAATTACCGGCGTTACAGTAGCTAATAGAAATACAAAGTTATTAAATATTCAACTTGTTAATACCGAGCAGGTTCCGGTAGAATTAACTTCCTTTACTGCAAAAACATCTGAAAATGGTACAATATTAAATTGGACAACAGCTACTGAAACAAATAATAAAGGTTTTGAAATCTACAAAAAGTCAGGAAATCAAGATTGGCAAAAAGTAAGTTTTGTTTCCGGAAATGGTACTACTACAGAACTAAAGAATTACAGCTATTTTGATAATTTGACAGCAAACGGCACATATTATTACAAATTAAAACAAATAGATTTTGATGGTTCTTATAAATTTTCACAAAATGTTGAAGTAAATTTTAGTGCAAATTTTGAATATAAGTTATTTGCAAACTATCCTAATCCATTCAATCCATCAACAATAATTTCTTTTTCATTACCTGTTGAATCGAAAGTTACAATTACATTGTATAATTTAATTGGACAAAAAGTCAAGAATATTACAAGCCAATTTTATACTTCCGGCAAGCATGAAATAAATTTTAATGCCGAAAGTTTATCGGCAGGCGTTTATATTTACAAATTAAATGCCGAAGGAAATAATGGCACACGTTTTACCGCAAGCCATAAAATGATTTTAGTTAAATAATATTAGTTTGGATGTTTGATGCAAAAATGGCTGCTTTTTTAAGGCAGCCATTTTTATAATTAGTCTGAATATAAAAGCAATAAAATAGATTTTTATGTTTCACAAAACAATATTAAAATAAATTTTTGTCACTTAAATCTTTTAATCCCGAAGGGATGTAATTATTATAGCATACACATAAATAATGAATATTAGAACCCTGAAAGGGTGAAATAGTTATTCTATCCATTTAAATAAATATTTTTCATCATATACTATTTCAAATTTTTTTAGAAATTCTATATATTCTTCTTTAAAGGATTTCTTTTGATGATGTTTTTCTTGATTTAACACATATTGATAAACATTTTCGACATGAGAATGAGAATATGAAAAAGCACCATATCCTTCCTGCCATAAGAATTTTCCATTAATAAATTTTTTCTCATTAATAAATTTTGTGGTATTATTTTTTATATCTCTTACCAAATCCGAGATATTCATTGAAGGTTTTAGTCCAAAAAATATATGAATATGATCTAAATAACCATTTACAATAATAGGCTTTTGTTTTTTTGTAGTTATTATTCCGGCAATATATTTAAATACTTCCTCTTGCCAAGGTTTTTGTAAAAGTGCTTCTCTATCTTTTACTGCAAATACAACCTGAATATATATCTGTGCAAATGTTCCATTCATTTTTTATTTCACCCTTTCAGGGTTCCAATATTGTGTACCCAAATTTGCTATAATAATTTCACCCTTTCAGGGTTAAAACTTATATTTATAACTTAAAAATTCTTTCAATTAATTATAATTCAAAATAGCTTAATATAAATATTCTTGATGGGACTGCCGATTTATTAAAGATTTTTTACTAAAATAAATATTCCAACAGCCCCATCCAATTTTTTACAAATTTAATGTATTATATTTCTTTTGTTGTCTCCACAAATTTAATATTCATTTTTTCCAATTCTTCCATAACCGGCAAATAAATTTCAGGCAATACCGGTATATGAACACCTGTTAAATTAATTTTATTTTCCAATATCAATTTTACTGCAATCGCAGCAGGTAAACTAACGGTACGGGCCATAGCAGAATCGCCGTCTTTAATACCATAATCAAGCAAAAGAGATGTTACAGCTTCTTTTTTGTTTGGATATTCGGCAATAAAATCGTGCTGTAAAACAATCATATCAACTTCACCTTTTTTATAAGGCATCAATTCCAACATTCTATTGGCCAAAATATCAAGATATGTAGGATCTGCTTCAACAACTACGTCACCAAATAATCCAAGCCATTCAAATTTTGCAATAATTTCAGAATCAATCGGCAAATCTAATTTTTTGCACAAGCTTACTTTTACCTTATTATTATCTGTTTCGCCAATTAAACAACCAACAACTTCAACTAACGGTTTGTTTTTTAATTCCGGTCTTATTGTATCGTCTAAAAATCCTAATTTAGAGATATTAAATATTGTATCACACCAGCCAATGTTTCTAAAAGTGCCGCGGAAAATAGTTTTTGAGTCCAATAACCCATATAATTCTTTATAAAGCATCGAATCCCTGTTTGGGTAAACTTCCAATTGTCCTAGTCCTTTTACTTCTTTTAACCAATGGTTTTTAAATAAATTTTTACCTTCAATACTTATCTCTTCCCCGTCTTTAAGAAAATGCGAGTTATTTCGTCCTGCCAAAACAACACCGCGGGGACTCCATGAGAACTTATATCCAAAAGGATTATCGTTACAATCAGGGGCCGGTAAACCACCGCAAATCGATTCGAAGGATATAACTTTACCACCGTTGTTTTTAATATCATCAATTATTTTCATTGCGCTCATGTGGTCAATACCCGGGTCCAATCCGATTTCATTTAAAAACAACAAACCTTTTGCTTTAGCTTCTGCATCTAAAGCCTGCATAGCAGGACTAACATAAGATGTAGTTACAAGATGTTTATTGTATTTAAGACAAAATCCGGCTACTTTAACGTGATAAATATAAGGTAATAAACTAATTGCAATATCTGTTTCTTTAATAATACTTTCTAATTTTAATTCATCTTTAACATCAAGTTCTACGGCAATACCGTTTACATGATCATCAATTAATACTTTAGCTTTACTTACTGTTCGGCTTGCAACAGTAACTTTAATATCATTTTGGTCTAACAAATAACGAACAATAGGTTTAGTAACCAATCCGGCTCCTAATACTAAAACATTTTTCATAACTTACTCCTTATTTTTTCTAAAATAGATGTAATTTTATAAATATTTTTCCATATATCTGTAATTTGGGGTAAATTCCCCATTTAATAATATTATTGCATTTTTAATTTCGTCACATAACTTTAAGTTTTCAAAAGAATCTGTAAAATCATTGCCGGCTATATCACCAATAAACGGCAGCAGCGCATTACTGAAAGCATCAGAAGCGTCACGGGGCAGCTCACATGGTAAATTATCAACAGCCATATCAACAATTCCGGCACCTTCATACCCCATTGTAAAGGAATCGTTTTTCGGATTATATACATAAGCCGGTTCATCCGGTTTTGTCGAGTTATTTGTTATTTCAATAGCTCCATCAATATCGCAGCTAATATCACTTATAAGCACTAAATCATTTTTAATATTTTTTAAGAACTCCTTTGAAACTAACCTAGGATATCTATCGTCCCAATAAATTGCATTAATCAATACAGTTAAAGCAGGCAAATAATTTTCGAATTTTGATTTATATTTAGCGGGATTTTTAAAATAATCTTGTAAATCGAATTGGTAATCTCTATCAATAGGTTCAACTAAATCCTTTTCGGCAAAAACAACTTTATATACATAATTATTAGAATTTTCTAGTGGTATATTTTTTATTTCATCGGCTTTTATTTCCTTAAAAGGCAAATAATCAAAAATTTCCTGAGCTCCTTTAGAAACGTTTCCATAACCGGCAAACCCAAAAACAAGTGGTTTATTCAGATGGTCAATTCCATCTTTGGTTATTTCTTCTCCTATTTTTTTTATTGCCTCTTTTGCTTCAGCTAAATCTTTATATTCATAAGCCGGATTAATTTTTAAAAATATTGTATCTTTACCCAAAGCCTTAAATCTTTGGCCTAAACCATGAAATGCATCAATCATACCCGCCAGTCCTGCAAATCTGCCAAAAAAAACTAATCTTTGGCCTTTATCGTTTTTAATGCATTCATAATCAATTAATGTACTTTTTAATTTTATTAATTGCTTTAGTAAAGGTATATTATACTTTTGACCCTTAATTGTATGCGAAAAAAACATATAAGTTTTTTCGGGCAATAATAAATCAATGGGTATCTCTTTAACGGCAATAATAGTTTTACATTTACTTAAATCTTCGTTAATTTCTGCTCCATCTAATAAATATTCATCATCAGAATAAGCTCGTTTTGGAAAGGGTTGAACAACAACATCAATTCCCCACTCGTTTTTAATTTTTTTTACAGCTTCAGGAATAATAGGTACACGAACTTCCCATTTATTTTTGTCTTCTCTTCTAATACCAATTTTTTTGTTCATAAGCACCCGTAAAATAAGATTGTTTAATCATGTTTGTTTAATTTCGTCAAATTTGCAATAACTATCAAGAAAAGATTTATCAATTTGATTATTTTTGCTTAAATTTATGTTGAATATTTTGGGAAAAATTATGACAAATTCGGGCGACTTATATATTGTATCAACACCTATTGGAAATTTAGGTGATATTACGCTTAGAGCAATTGAAACACTTAAAAAGGTTGATTTTGTAATTTGCGAAGATACTCGTGTTAGTGGTATTTTATTAAAAAAATACGAAATAGAAAACAAACTTTACGTTTTAAATGCCGGTAACGAAGAGCGTAAAATTGATAATTATATTAAATACATAGTTGAAGGAAAAAATGCCGCTTTAATTTCCGATGCGGGAACTCCGACAATTTCTGATCCGGGATGTAGATTAGTTAGTAAAGCTAAAAAAAACGGTATTAATATAATTGGTGTACCCGGAGCAAATGCTGCTTTATTAGCTATGAGTATTAGCGGTATCCCGTCCGATTCATTTGTTTATGAAGGTTTTTTACCTCAAAAAAAAGGCCGTCAAACCAAAATAAAACAACTTTTTGACGAAGAACGGACAATCATTTTATATGAGTCAATGTACAGAATTGAAAAGCTAATTAACGAGTTAAACGAATATATGCCGGATCGTTTAATATTAGTTTACCGAGAGCTTACAAAAATGTTTGAAGAATGTTGGGAAGGCACACCAAAAGAGATTTTAACTAATTTTGACCAAAAAACCGTTAAAGGTGAATTTGTTGTAATTATTGCACCTAAAAAATGGCGGGTTGAGTAAAAACATTTTTTAACAATTAAGAAATATATGTCAATTGAATAATTTTGAAGCAAATAAAATTCGCACTACAATTTAATATTGTTTGGTCGTAAAACCTGCTTGCAGCGCGAATTTTAATTTTTAAAGACCTTTAATACTATTCGCTGTCATATTCAATTAAAGAATGAACATCATATTTTTCTAATTTTTTCCCGCCATTTAAGAATGTTAGATCAATTAAAAATGATATTTGTACAATTTCAGCACCTAACTTTTCAACTAATTTACATGCGGCTTCCATTGTTCCGCCGGTTGCTAGCAAATCGTCATGCAATAAAACCTTGTCACCTGCACTTATGGCATCTTTGTGTATTTCTATTGAATCACTTCCGTATTCTAAAAAGTAAGTTTCGCTAATTGTAACTGATGGCAGTTTACCCGGTTTACGTATGGGTACAAATCCGGCACCAAGTTTTACTGCAAGTGCCCCGCCTAAAATAAATCCGCGCGATTCAATTCCAACTACCTTGGTAATTCCTTTATCTTTTGCCAGTTCATAAAGATTATTTAATGCTTCCTTAATTCCTTCAGGATTATTTAATAAAGTTGTAATATCTCTAAAAACAATTCCTTCTTTAGGAAAATCCGGAATACTTCTAATTAATTCTTTCAATTCCATACTGCCTCCTGTTAAATTTTCTTGTTACTTTTCTATTTATATAACTAATAAAATCATCAACATCAAAACAATTTATCACATCATTAATTTGAATACCACCCTTTCGCGCAATCTTCACTCCGTATTGTATTACTTGAATTTCAGAAGTTGCATGAGCATCGGGATTTATACAAAACTTGCAGCCTTTTTCGCGGGCATAATATATATTCCTCCAATCCAAGTCTAACCTGGAAGGTGCCGAGTTAATTTCAATTGCCACATCGTTTTGTACGCAGGCATCTAATATTTTATAAATATCCAATTCGTATGGTTTTCTTCTTAACAATACACGTCCGGTTACATGTCCAATAACATCGGTGTAAGGATTTTCTATTGCTTTTATTATCCTATTTGTCATTTCTTCTTTGCTCATATCAAATCTTGAATGAACAGAAGCTATTACAAAATCAAGTTCTTTTAAAATAGTGTTGTCATAATCCAAGTTACCATCAGCAATAATATCGCTTTCAATTCCTTGAAAAATATAGGTGCCGTCTGTTTTTGTCAAACGGTTAATATGTTCTCTCTGTTTTAATAACCTATCTTCATTTAACCCATTAGCATAAAAGGCGGATTTACTGTGATCGGAAATAACATTATATATTAAACCATTTATTACACTTTCGGCAATCATTTCTTCGGGGGTTGCAATACCATCGGAATAAGTTGTATGAAAATGAATAAGCCCCTTTATATTCTCTTTTGTAAGATTGCTATTTAATTCTAGCTTGTTAATATAAGGTAGTGCTTCAACCTCTCTAACTTCATAATTTAAGAAAGTTAAATTATGTGAATTAAAATAATCATTTTCGTTTTGAAAATTTTCAGCGTCTAAACCCCCAAAATATTTTTCTAAAAACTGTGTGGAGCCTGTTTTAACAAATTTTGTATAATTATATCTTTCAATGGAATTGCATAAATAAACCGTAATATGATTACTGCTGCCTACTAATAATTCATATTCTTCATATTTTTCAAAACTTGAAACGGAAGTAACAACATATTTATTTTTAATGATATCTATAAAATTTGCATCAGTATTTAAATATACAATTATTTCCGATTTACTAATTACTTCCATATTTCTGCAAAGTTGACCAACGGTTTCTACTTTAATAATTAACGGATTAACTATTAAGTAATTAATCAAATTTTCAGCCATTAACAAAGCTTTGCTTAACAATAGTTTATTTCTGTCTTTTTTTATTCTATTAATTTCTTCTAAAATGTCTTTTACAAACTTTTCTGTAATGCCTTTTACTTCAAGAATTTTTCCCGAAATACAAGCCTGTTCCAATTGTTCAAATGTTTGGATGTTAAGACTTTCGTAAATGTTTTTAATTTTTTTTAAGCCAAGTCCTTTAATTTTTAACATATCAAAAATACCAACAGGTGCTTTATCTAAAAGTTGCTCGTAAATTAACACACTATTAGTTTCAGCAAATTCTTTAATAAACTCCTGAAGACCTTTACCTATTCCTTTTACATTTTTATATGCACCGGAATTGTACAATTCAAAAAATTTGCCATCATAAGATTCAATTATTTCAGCACCATTTGAATATGCTAAAATTTTAAATTTATTTTCATCAACAAACTCCAACAATTTGGCAGTTTTGTTTAATAATTCTATAAGTCTCTCTTCATCTATCATAATGGATTAGAACCAAATATTTTTAATTGTAATAAAGTTAATAAAAAACCGAATAAAAATCCTGCTGCAATTTGTAAAACCGTATGCATTTTTAATTTTAAACGCGCCCAAACAAGAATTATTGCTAAAGGAATTAACAAATAAGCATAATTACTGTTAAAATAAAAAAACGCACCCATTGGTGCAGAAATTCCTATCATGTGTGCACTTATTTTCCAACGTTTATTTATTGCAATTAATAAAGTTGTATTAATTACATATATAATCCACAAAGAAGTAAATTGAGTAGAATAAGCCATTGTTTTTGAAAAAACAAAACCGCCTAAACATAATAATATACCAATGTTATATAAGGTTGTTCTCTCTTCTTTGATAGAGGCATCGTAATCTTGTACTTTTCCGTTATGTTTGAACCAAATAAACACAATTATTGGAATAACTAAAGTTAACAATACTGAAATAATTATTGGAATAGGTTTTTCTTTTTCAAACGAAAAAATCACCCATATAAATAAGAACAAAGTAAAAGTTGGAGGCACAAATAAATACGATGCGTATTTTGCTATTTTATTATAAATCAAAATCGTTTCCTTTGATAAATTATATTGAGTTTATTTCTAAATCGTTAATTTCATCTAAAAAACCTAATAACACTTTTTCCACACCTTCATAGGTTTCATGTTTCATAATCTCTTGACGAATTTTTGAACTATTGTGCAATCCTTTCAAATAACCGCTATAATACTTTCTGAACGGTATGACAGCCCTTTTTTCCTCTTTAAGCTCTAATTCATACCTCAAATGTTTTAATGCGGTTTGTATGCGTAATTCCGGATTAACAATAGTAGAAATTTTTCCGGTTTCCATAATTTCTTTGGCTTCTTTAAAAATCCATGGATGATTTATTGCTCCGCGCGCAATCATTACACCGTCAGGATTATAATTATTAAAAACATTAAAAACATCTTCGGCTGTAAATATTCCGCCATTTACTATAACCGGAATAGAGACAACTTCTTTTATTTTAGGAATCCAGCTATAATCAGCATCACCGGAATGCCCCTGTACTCGTGTTCTGCAATGAACTGTTAATGCTTTTACTCCCACATCTTCCAAACGTTTTGCAACTTCAAGTATAACAAAATTGCTTTCATCCCAACCAATTCGCGTTTTAACAGTAACAGGAAGATTAACAGCTTTAACAATTTCTTCAGCCATTTTTTGCATATATATAGGATCACGCAATAATCCGGCACCTGCTCCTCTATTGCAGACTTTTTTTACCCAACAGCCGGCATTTATGTCAATTAAATCAGGATTAGCCTCTTCAGCAAGTTTAGCGGCTTTAATCATAGACTCAGTATTTTCGCCATAAATTTGTATTCCAATTGGTCTTTCAAAATCTTCAATCAGCAATTTTTCTTTAGTTTTTTTATTATTGCGGATTAATCCCTCAGAGTTAACAAACTCTGTATATACTATATCGGCACCCAACTCCTTGCACAATCTTCTAAAAGCTAAATTTGTTACATCCTCCATAGGAGCAAGTAATAAACCATTTTTTACTTTAATTTTATTATCTATATTTAGCATATTTTATTTTCTTTCTAATTTAGTTAACATTTTTGCACCTAATAAAAGAGCTATAAAACTTATAACGCAACCAGTTAAAAAAGGTGCCTGATAACCAATAAAATCGTATGCAAAACCACCCCACAAAGGACCAAAAACTCTGCCTAAAGCAGAAAGAGATTGACTAAAACCTAAGGTTTCTCCCTGATTATGTTCAGGTGAATATTTTGAAATCATACTAATTACTACCGGTTGTAAAATACCATTACCAATCGATAAGATTATAATAGCAACAACCACCCCTGTATAATTTATTCCGTAAGGAATTAAACCAAGTCCAATTGTTAAACAGACCATTCCAAACATAACAAGTTTTACTTCACTTATTTTTTGGGTTAGATACCGCATTAATCCACCTTGAATTATTGCTCCCATCAGCCCCATAATTACATATAAATAAATAATATCTTTGTTTGAAAAATGATAAAATTTACTGCCAATTAAAGGAAATGTACCGTAAATATTTGCCATTGAAAATACTAACAGAAAAAATACAAATATAAGCAATCCTATTGTTGGATGTTTTAGAGTTTCTTTTGCAAATCTAAAATCAATAATTTTGTAATTCATATCTGTTTTTTCGGTTAAAATCTTCTTTGATTCCGGTAAAAAGAAAAAAGCAAAAACAAATGCTATAAAAGAAAATGCAGCACTTCCGTAGCTGGCATATTCATAACCGTACTGAGATAAAAAACCACCAATCATTGGTCCAAACAAAAACCCTAATCCAAACGCTGCACCAATCATTCCCATTCCTTTTGCACGCTCTTCTTTTGAAGTTATATCGGCAATGTATGCCTGAGCTACACCAATATTACTACCTCCAAATCCTGCTAATAATCTTGAAAGAAATAACATCCAAAATGTATGTGCAAAACTAAACATTATATACGATACGGAGGTTATTAATAATGTTATAACAATAATAGGTCTTCTTCCAATTTTATCGGATACTTTGCCTAAAATAGGATTAAATAAAAATTGCACAAGTGAAAAAATTGCAACAATCATCCCTATTTGGAAATCGGAAATATGTAATTGTTTACTTGCAAATATTGGCAATATTGGTATTAATATTCCAAATCCCAACAAGTCAATAAATACTGTTCCAAAAATAATGCTCAAAGAGGCTTTTTTATTCATTTTATAATTTTTCTATCTTAATATAATTTTTTGTTTATTGCTATATTTATTAATTATTTCTTCCGAGTCCATAAAGGACTGTCTCATTTTAATTTTATCGCTATCAGGTAAAAATAAATAATTATCAGCCGACTTGATATTGTTATTTGCTAATATTAAATATTCATCCTTTCCTTCATATTTCCCTTTAAAAACCCAAGTTGGCAGATATTCAACACCACCAAGGTACACTTTGTTTTTGCTTTTTGAGATCGTAAACTTTAGTATTAAACCGCTATCTTTATATCTATCTCTCTGATTAGAAATAAAATTTCCTAACGAATAAGCAACAAAACCGGTGTCTAAATTATTATTTCCTTTAAAATAATCAATCGGTTGTATTACATGCGGATGACTTCCAATAATAATATCGGCACCATAACTAATTGTTTTTTTTACAATTTCTTTTTGAAATAGTGAAGGCTCCCTTTTATACTCATCCCCAAAATGGAAATAAGTTAATATTATATCAGGATTCAATTTTTTAGCTTCTAAAATATCTTTTTTAATTAAATTTGTATCAATTATATTAACTAAATATTTTTCAACTTTAGGAATATTATTTCCGTTAACACCATACGAAAAAGCTATTATTGCAATTTTTATTCCTTTAATTTCAATTATTCTAATAGAATCCCTATCGCGAAACGAATCAAATGTTCCGGTATAACCTAATTCTAATTTTTTAATACTATCTATTGTTTTTGTAACACCTTTTTTGCCCCTATCAAATGAATGATTATTTGAAGTGACTAAAAAATCAAAATCTGCCTTTTTTACTTCACCTAAATAGTCGTACGGTGTGTTAAAACAGGGATATCCTGTATATCTCAATTCCGCTCCGGCAATGGTAGTTTCCAAATTTCCAATTGCAAAATCGGCTTGTGATATATACTGTTTTACGAATAAATAATTCTTTGAAAAATCAAAACTATCAATAGCTCCCGGCACCCGGGCAGCCTCAAATTGCGGTGCATGGCACATCAAATCACCAACAAATACAATTGAGGCAATTTCCAATTTGTCCATTTTGAGGCTTTTGTTTTCATTTTTAGAATTGAATAACATTAAAAAAAGGAAAATAAAAATATTTATATAATTTGTCATACTAAAAATATGCATAAAAACTTTTTCTTATAAATTACTTAATAAATAGTATTTAAAACTAAAAATTAATCAATATAAAACCAAAAAAATTAAAAATTCATCAACTATTAATTGTAATGACTATTTTAACAAGTTTTTGTCGTAAAAAAAACAAAATAAAACTTAAAATATCAAACAACTTATTAATTTCACAAATATTAATTATTCAATATAATACATGTGCAAAGTAGGAAATACAACCCAATATCAACTCTTGAAGGGGTGAAATACTGATTTGTTTTATAATAATGTTAAATATCCACCCATTTCGGGTTAATAATAATTTATCTTTTGGATTTAAAATTCTTATCGGTAATCATCATTCATTTTTAATGTTTGTAAATAATTACAAAAACGCTTTAAAAATAGTTCCCCTTTCTGAAATAACAACAGAAAGGGGCTGCAATAATTATGTAAAACTAATTAAATAATAATATACTATTTATCTGTTTTTTTTTGCAATTTAATATCTTGAATTTCATCCCGCATTTCTTTGGTCATAAATTTCAACTGATTTAATCCTTTTCGTAATCTTGTACCAGCCATTGCATTACCTTTTACATAAAATCTTTCCACATCTTCTTCAAGATTCTTAATCAATTCAACAATACCATTATACTTTTCACTCATTATTCATACTCCATTATATTTAAGGACTATCTATTATTATTTTAAATTCTCAAAAACAATTTCAGCTATGTCTTTAACTTCAATTTCTTCATTTTTATCTAACGTTTTTAACCCATCTGAAAGCATAGTCATACAAAACGGACACGCTGAGGCTATTGTATTTGCACCTGTATTAACAGCCTCTTTAGTTCTATTTACATTTATTCTTTCACCTTCCAATTCTTCTAAAAACATTCTTCCGCCACCGGCACCGCAGCAAAATCCTCTATCCATGTTTCTTTCCATCTCAATTAAATCTATCCCTTTAACAGCAGTTAAAGCATTTCGCGGATCAGAATAGATTTCATTATACCTGCCAAGGTAACAACTATCGTGGTAAGTAACTTTTTGTTGAACAGAATCATTTTTTAATTCAATTCTCTTATCTGTTATTAGTTGGTTAATCAGCTCGGAGTGATGAATTACTTCAAAATTTCCCCCAAAATCGGGATATTCGTTTTTTAAAGAATTATAACAATGAGGACAAGCAGTAACAATTTTTTTAACATTATAATTATTTAATATCTCAACATTTTCCTGCATCATCATTTGAGCCAAATATTCGTTTCCTAACCTTCTGGCCGTATCTCCGTTACATTTTTCTTCCTCACCTAAAATTCTGAAATTTATGTCAGCTTTTTGCATAATTTTTGTAAAGGCTACGGATACTTTTTGATAACGTGCGTCAAAGGAACCTGAACAACCAACCCAAAAAAGATATTCCGTATTATTATCTTCAGCCATAGTTTTAACATTCAGACCTTCAGCCCAATTAGCTCTATCTTGGGGATTAAATGCCCAAGGAGAAAAATTGTTTTCCAAATTTTTGAATAAAGAGTTCATCTCGTTTGGGAATTCGGATTCACTAAGCACTAAATTTCTTCTTAAATCAACAATTGCATCAACATGCTCAATCATAACAGGACACTCTTGCACGCATGCTCCACAAGTTGTACATGCCCAAAGTTCTGCATCACTAATATAATTATGAATTAATGTTTTATTTAAAATTTCATCATTTTCAATTTTATTTATAATTAAAGGTGCTTTTTCTTCTGTTCTATGCCTGATATCAACAATAATTTTACGCGGCGAAAGCATTTTTCCGGTTCCGTTAGCAGGACAAGCTGCTGTACACCTTCCACATTCGGTACATGAATAACCATCCAATAAATGCTTCCACGAAAAATGATCAATATCGGCAACGCCAAAAATATCTGTCTCTTCTTCTAAGTTTAATTTTTGCAAAGCGTATTTTCTATTGCCTGTTTTACCAAGATATACATTAGGTACTGATGTAATTACGTGAAAATGTTTAGAATATGGTAAAAAATTCATAAACGAAAAAATTATTAAAATATGACCCCACCAAAATATTTGATTCATGGTTGCTGCCAAACTTAACGAATCACTGCTATAAAAAACAGTACTTAAATATTGCGAAACCGGTCTATATTCACCCTCAGAAAATTGAAATCCATTTATGGCAATAGCAGAGCAGTTTTGACCAAACATGGTAATTACAACAAATAGGATTAAAATTAAAATTGTGGCAGCGTCTATTTTGCCTGCTCCACTTACTTCCAATCGTTTAATATTTAAAACAAATCTTCTAAATAACGAAATTAATATTGCCGCAAAAACCAAAACACCAAAGGCATCTTGGGTAAAAGTTATTATTGTAAATACCGGACCTAAAAAACTTAAGGAAAACGGAGTATAAAATCCTTGTAAAATAGATTCAATCACCGCAAAAACAAACAACATAAATCCCCAAAATATAAAAAAGTGGACGGTGCCGGCAATTTTATATCTTAATAGTTTTGACTGTCCAAAAGCAATTACAAGTACATTTTTAATCCTTTCCGAAATATTATCAAATCTATTTTCGGGTTTCCCTACTTTTAACGTCTTAATTTTTAACATTAAACTATATGCCAAAAAACCAAATGATGCAATATAAACCAAAATAAAAACGATATTTTTAAATTCCATTCCTAACCTGTTTAGTGAATAATAAATTTATGAGTTTCTTCTAATAATTTTTCAAATTTGTCATTTGTTCCGGTATAAGGATGCTGTATATCAAAAGTATGACTTGCTTTATCAATTTTGATGAAGCCGGAAAACTCTTTATTTGACCATTTATATAACTGCTCGCCTTCTTCAATAGGAACTGAAACATCATTTGTACCATGTAAAATTAAAAGCGGCTTATGTAAATTTTTTAAAGCCTTTTGAAGTGATAATGTGCTGTTTTTATTATTTTCGATATCTTCTAACAAAGTTGAGTTTAATTTCATAACCTGATTTGTTCTGGTATTAACAACTTCAACATATCCGGTTTTTTTCCATATTTGTTTCTGTCTTGCCGTATATCTATCTAATTTTGCAATTGAAGACCATAAAACTGTTTTATTTACAAAAATGTTATCTGAACACAAAGCAGCAATGGCACCGCCTCGGCTATGTCCAATAAGTGTTAGTTTTTGGGGATTACTGCTAAAATATCCTTCGCTATAATCCTTAATAAGTCGGTTTAATTCCAACATTTCACGCGTGAATGTATTTGCGGCAAACTTATCCATTTCGGTAAATTCATTTAATTTATCACCAATGCCATTCAACGAAAAATTAAAAGTAATTAAGTAAACTCCCCGTTTTTCAAAATATTCACCCATGTAAGGCACAAACCCCCAGTCTTTAAACCCTTTAAATCCATGTACGTAAACTGCATGGTATTTGTAATCGTTTGGATTTGAACCGAAGGCTGTAATTCTTATTTTTTCAGCATCGGGCAGCTTAATTTCAAAATTATTTGTCATTTTAATTATATTATCTAATATTACATGTAAAAATAACATTTTTTTTTGGAATTTTAAACACATTATATTTTTAATGGAATAATGATTTTTATTTATTAATCAATTTATTTATCTTACAAATTCAATTAGAGGAAAATTGGATAATATGAATTTTGATTTTACTGAAACGGATATAGAATTAAGAAAGGCTATAAAAGGTTTTACTGATAAAGAAATACGACCTTTAGCAAGGCAAATTGATGAACAAGAAGAAATACCTGATACTTTAATAAAAAAAATTGCAGAAATGGGAATGCTTGGCACTTCATTTCCTGAAAAATATGGCGGCGGCGGATATGGTGAGGTTGGTTTTTGTATTGCTCAAGAGGAAGTTACAAAAGGCTGCGGTTCTACGGCAACTTTTATAGGAGCTCATCAATCAATTGGAACAAATGCCATTTATTTAGGCGGCACTGAAGAATTAAAGCAAAAATATATGCCCGCTTTAACAGCCGGCAATAAAATTGCATCTTTTGCATTAACTGAAGCCGGTGCAGGTTCGGATACTTTCAATTTGCGGACATCTGCTGATTTTGATGGAACAAAATGGATAATTAACGGTGAAAAGATATGGATAACTAATGCCGGTATTGCTGATGTTTTTTCTGTATTTGCGCGTACTAAACGCGGTATTAGCGGATTTGTTGTTGAAAAAGGATTTCCCGGCTTAACAATTGGGATAAAAGAAAAAAAACTTGGAATTAGAGGAAGCGTTACAAATAGTGTTAGTTTTGATAACGTTGAAGTTCCCAAAGAAAACCTTATTGGTGATGACGGACGTGGATTTTTAATTGCTATGCGCGCATTAGATTCCGGACGGTTGGGAGTTGGAGCTTGTTCACTTGGAGCATCTAAAGAGATGTTAAGGGTTTCGGTTGAATTTGCTAAAAGCAGAAATCAATTTGGTCAAAGTATTATTAAATTTCAAGCTATTCAGTTTATGATTTCTGAAATGACGTCTAAAATTTATGCAATGGAAAGTATGTTATATCGGGCTGCCAAAAATTACGAATTACACAAAGATATATCACAAGAGGCTGCTATTGTTAAACTTTTCTGTTCCGAAGCAGTTTCTGAAGTTGCGGATTTAGCTTTACAAATACATGGCGGAATGGGTTTTTCGCGCGAACTGCCTATTGAAAGATATTATAGAGATGCCAGAGTATTAAGAATTTTTGAAGGGACAAGTGAAATACAAAAATTAATAATTTCGCGAAAAACAATTAAAAAAAATGGGGTAATTGATTTTTAATGAATAAAATTTTAGTTATACCCTCAATTGATATTCACAACGGAAAAACCGTTAGAGTGGTCCAGGGTATTCCCGAATTAAATGTTAAGGAATATGATAACGACCCGGTAGAAATGGCTATGTTATGGCGTGCCGAAAACTCAAAATGTATTCATATTGTTGATTTTGACGCCATTCACGAAGACAGCCATCAAAACGATTCCATTATTCAAGAAATATGTGAATCTGTTGTTATCCCCGTAGAGCTGGGTGGTGGAATTAAAGATTTAGATGATGCCAAAAGAGCTTTTGATCTTGGGATTTTTCGTTTAGTAATTGGGTCTTTAACTTTTGTAAATCCCGTGGAGTTTATTAAAATTTTGGATTATTTTGGCAAACAAAAAATTGCCGCAGCAATTGATGTTATAGACAACAATGTTATAGTAAGAGGTAGGAAAATTTCCACCGGTTTAGACCCTTTAACCTGCGCTAAAAAATTTAAAGAATATGGTGTAGAGCGCATTGTGATTACCGATGTTAAAACTAATGGAATGTTGGGTGGTCCAAATGTCGAACTTTCCAGATCTATTGCATCTCAAACGGGTCTTAAAGTTACTCATTCCGGTGGAGTGGCTAATTACGAAGATTTAATGTCTGTTCAACAATATGTAACCGAAGGAATTGATTCGGTTATTATTGGCAGAGCATTGTATGAAAATAAATTCCCTTGCCAAAAAATTTGGCGCGTGGCAGAATTAGGAATATTTTATTAGGTTAATATGGAAAATAATATAATTCGTAAAAGTAGTTTTTGGACAAATTTTTTTAAAACTCCGCAAAAAATGGATACACTTAGCAAAGTGTTTTTATCCAACCCTATTTTTTCTAAACTCAAACAGAAAGATCTTGATTTACTTATTAAATCAATCCATAGCAGGGTTTACCAGTCCGGCGAGTATATTTTTTTGCAAGGTGACCCGGGAATTGGTCTTTATATAATTATTGAAGGTGAAGTTAAAATTATTACCGATATTGGAAATGATAATAAATACACATTAGTTGAATTATCTCAAGGTGACTTTTTTGGAGAGTTATCTCTTCTTAATGATGAAAACAGATCGGCTTCCGCGCTTGCTTCTACAGATACAAAAATTGCTATAATTTTCAAACCGGATTTGGATGAATTTATTGATAGATTTCCGCAAAAAGGAATTTCCGTACTTCGCGGAATCAGCCAAGTTTTAGCTACCAGGCTTAAAAACATGAATGAAGATTTTTTTAATCTGTATATTAAAACATATGAATTAAATAAAGAGGTTAAAAATGGAAATGATAAAGAAAATATTAGTACCCATTGATTTTTCGGATTATTCGAAAAATGCATTAAAATATGCAGTTCAATTTGCAAAGTTTTTTGAAGCTAAAATTTATTTAATTTATGTTATCGAACCAATGGTTTACCCCTCTGATTTCAGCTTAGGCCAGGTTTCTATTCCATCTACCGAATACGATATGCAAGACAGAGCAAAAGCTGAATTGGAATCGTTGATATTAACAGATATTCCCGCATCATTAAAACCAGAAGCTATAATTAAAGCAGGAAAACCTTTTGTGGAAATTATTGATACGGCATCGGATTTAGACATAGATTTAATTATAATAGCTACACATGGTCATACCGGTATGGAACATTTGCTTTTTGGAAGTACCGCCGAAAAAGTTGTTCGTAAAGCCCCCTGTCCCGTTTTAACTTTACGCGAACCCATAAAAGGATTTAAATTTAAGGGGAATAGTTAGTCCATATTTTGTAACCCCTGAACATTTGATTCGTCTTAAGTTTTAAGAATTTCCAAAATTATGGAGTTTTTCAATTATTTTAAAATTATTAAAGGGTTTACAATGAAACGAATTGGTTTATTATTTTTTGCAATATTCTTTATTATTTCAAATTTTTATGCTCAATCAACATTCCCAAATTATTATTCCGGCAGCATTTTAGTAATGTCGCAGGAAATTCAAATTGAATTAGATTTTAGTCTTAAATCGGATACTTTAGTCGGCATTATTAACATTCCCATACAGGGAATAAAAAATATGCAGCTAAAAAAAGTAACCAAAATAAATAATAAATTAACTTTTGAAATTTTACCTCCGCCTCAAAATGGAGTTTTTGAAGGCCAAATTTCAGCTGATTCAATTTATGGCAGTTTTATTCAAATGGGTTTTAAAGGTACCTTTAGTGTAACCAAAACCGATAGACCTGTTGAAGACACAACACATGTAATAAAACCATATATTGAAGATGAAGTAACCTTTAAAAATGGAGAAATTACTTTAGCAGGTACGTTATCTTATCCTTCAAAAGAAGGCTCCTTCCCTGCTGTAATATTAATTTCGGGCAGCGGAGCTCAAAATCGTGATTCCGATATTTTTGGGTTTAAATTATTTTCAATAGCAGCCGATTATTTTACACGCAATGGAATTGCTGTTTTAAGATACGATGATCGGGGTATAGGTGGTTCATCCGGTAATGTTTCACAATCGACAACCGAGGATTTTGCAAACGATATAATGGCAGGTTATGAATTATTAAAAACAAAAAGTTTTATTAATCCAAAAAAAATCGGATTATATGGTCATAGCGAAGGTGGAATTGTAGCCCCAATAGCCGCTTCTTTATTAAATGATGCCGCTTTTGTTGTACTTGTTTCGGCTCCGGGTGTATCGGGAGATCAAGTAATATTAAAGCAGTTAGCCGAAATTATGAAAGCTGAAAATGCAGATGATTCCAGTATTGTATATCAAGTGAATAACTATAAGGAAGTTTTTGATTTATTAAAAAACGGTAGTGAGGAAGACACAATAAAAAAACTTTTGTACAAACAAGCCAGTAAAGAAATAAATAATTTACCGGACGAAAACAAAAAAACTATTAAAGACCTTGAATCAACTATCAATCAAACAGTTGACCAAAAATTAAAACAATATAAAAGTATATGGTTTAACTTTTTTGTAAATTACGACCCTGCACCAACTCTACAAAACGTTAAGTGCCCCGTTTTGTTATTGTTTGGCGGCAAAGATAAGCAGGTGGATATTGAACAAAACAGAAAAGTACTTGAAGATAATTTAAAAATAGGAGGAAATACTAATGTGAAAACCATTTTATTTGAAAATGCCAATCACTTATATCAGGAAGCCAAAACAGGAAGTCCTAGTGAATATGCAAAATTAAAAAAAGAATATGTAACCGGATTTTTAGAGCAGGTAACCGAATGGATTATAAATACAACTGCTAAATAATCCGGCTTGACTACAATAGCCGTATTGATTAACTTAGATTCATAATTTCCTATTTTAGTTATTAATTAATGTGTGTATATGAATTCTTTGCAAGATTATTTCTTAAAATTCCGCAATAATATTATTGGAATTGACCAAAATTTTTCAACTCCTTTTGGGACAAAAAAATTAATATATGCCGATTGGGTTGCAAGCGGAAGACTTTATAACCCTATTGAACAAAAGCTATTAAATAATTTTGCACCTTTTGTCGGCAATACCCATTCCGAAACAAGTATTACCGGAACATTAATGACTCATTCATACCATAAGGCACAATCAATCATTAAAGCCCACTGTAATGCCAACAGCAATGACGTGATAATTAATGCTGGTTTTGGCATGACAACCGCTGTAAACAAGTTTCAAAGGCTTTTAGGACTTAAAATCTGCGAACAATTAAATAAATATACCATTATTCCGGTTGAAGAAAGACCAATAGTATTTCTTACACACATGGAGCATCATTCAAATCATACTTCATGGTTAGAATCCATTGCCGACGTGGAGGTTATTGAACCCGATGAAAACGGATTAGTTAATTATGACCACTTTGATTTACTGCTTGAAAAATATAAAAATAGAAAATTAAAAATCGGGTCGTTTACAGCCGCTTCAAACGTTACGGGAATACAACCAGATTATTACAAAATGGCAAAAAAAATGCATCAATATGAAGGGTATTGTTTTGTTGACTTTGCCGCTTCCGCCCCTTATGTAAAAATAGATATGCACCCCGCGGATCCCCAAGAAAAACTTGATGCAATTTTCTTTTCTCCGCACAAATTTTTAGGCGGTCCGGGCAGTTCGGGAGTATTAATTTTTGACAAAAAACTATATAAAAGAAATATTCCCGATCATCCCGGAGGCGGTACAGTAGAATGGACAAATCCTTGGGGCGGTTATAAATATGTTAATAGTATTGAAGCACGTGAAGACGGTGGAACCCCCGGCTTTTTACAGACTATTAAAGCAGCATTATGTATTAACCTAAAAAATGAAATGGGAGTTGATAATATCCTTGAACGTGAAAAAGAACTGTTAAAAATTGCAATCCCAAATTTGCGTAAAATTCCAAAACTGCACATTTTAGCAAATAATATTGAAGACCGTATTGGAATAATATCTTTTTATGTTGAAGATTTACATTACAATTTAATATGTAAACACTTAAATGATAGATTTGGAATACAAATGCGCGGCGGATGTTCGTGTGCTGGAACTTATGGACATTATTTACTGCATGTTGATCCAAGTCGTTCAAAAAGAATAACAGACAAAATAAATAAGGGTGATCTTTCCGAAAAACCGGGATGGGTACGTCTTTCTTTACATCCAACAATGACAAATGATGAATTATATTTTATAATTGATGCATTAAATCAAATTATTAAGTTTGGACATGCTTGGAGCAACGATTACGCCTATTCGCTGCATACTAATGAATTTTATCATTACAACGAAGCCGATCTTGATGCAAAATATATTAATGAGTGGTTCAAATAGAATAAATTAAAGATTTGTTTTACCCTTTTTCAGCTCTATTATATCCAAATATCGGTCATTTTATATTAAATCGTTTCATCTTTCTCCAAAGAGTGGATTTATCAATCCCCAATTCGGCTGCTGCCTTTGTTTTGTTAAAATCATGTTTTTTTAGTGCTTTATTAATAACATCAATTTCGGCATTTTGTAATGGTAATTTTACCGTAATTGTGTTTGAAGCAACACTACCGGTTAATAATCTTTCGGGTAAATGATCAAGTTCTATTGTGCTGCCGGTACATAAAATAAAACAATGTTCAAGTACGTTTTCCAATTCGCGAATATTTCCGGGCCAATTATAAAACAAAAATATTTTATAAGCCGCCGAAGATAAGCCTTGAATAAATTTATTAAATTTTCGGTTAAACGAACTTAAAAAATGCTCAATTAATAATGGTAAATCCTCAATTCTTTCGCGTAAAGGCGGCAGATTTATATGCATAACATTTATTCTAAAAAGCAGATCTTCTCTAAATCGTCCACTCTGTATTTCTTCTTGTAAATTTTTGTTTGTTGCAGCTATTATCCTCACATCCATTTTTATTGTTTTTGTACCGCCAACCCGCTCAAACTGCCGGGTTTCCAGCACCCGTAAAAGTTTTGTTTGAACAGCCGAAGAAATATCCCCTATTTCATCAAGAAATAAAGTACCGCCTTGTGCAAGTTCAAAATGGCCCATTTTTGTTTTTATAGCACCTGTAAAAGCTCCTGCTTCATGCCCAAACAATTCACTTTCAATTAATGATTCCGCAAACGCACTGCAGTTTAAAGCTACAAATGGTGCATTTTTTTCAGAACTGCCTATATGTATAGCTCTTGCCACCAACTCCTTACCTGTTCCACTTTCACCGGTTAATAAAACAGAACTTCTTGTTTGCGATACACTTTTGCACAGACTAAATATTTTTTCCATCTTTTTACTTGTACCTACAATATTTTCCAGTTTAAATTTTTCAAGAATATGTTCGGATAGGTTTTTTATTTCAGAAATATCAATAAATGTTTCAACAGCTCCTATTTTAATATTTTTATTATCTACTAAAATTCCCGAATTAACCCTAATTGGTATAATTTTATTGTTCTTATTAAAAATAGTTAATTCATTCCCCAATGTGGCTTTACCCTTTGTCATTGTTTGTTCCATATGACATCCGTTTTGACAAATATTAGATTTAAATATATTCCAACATTTTTGCCCAATAGCCTCTTCCCTTTTATAACCTGTAATTTTTTCGGCAGATTTATTAAATGAAGTGATAAACCAATTATTATCTATTGTAAATGTTCCTTCAATGTTACTGTTAAAAATTGCTTCCAATTTATTTCTTTCATTAATTAGTTGTGTTGTTTTTTTTTCAAGCTCTTTAGCTAATAAAAGCATTTCTTTAGTATCTCGAAAAACAAAAATAACGCCTATGATATTCTCTTTTCCTTTATGTACAGGTGTTATAGAAGCCAGCACGTTTTTTTTATCTCCATTTTTACAATTGATATATATTGATAAATTTGAATATGTTTGTCCGGTTGTTAAAGCATCTATAACAATATTATGATTATTATTGTCATCATCCCTAAAAAGAACATCACATTTTTGTTTTATCAATTCTATATCTTTAAATCCGGTAATCCTTTCAACAGCTTCATTTGAAGAAACCAAAACACAATCGGCACCAATTACAACTATTCCGTCCGGGATTATGAAGTTCTCAAGATGAGTGTCTATTTCTAAATCGTAGTTTTCCATATTAATCCTAAATTTATTAATTTAAATTTACATTTATTATTGCAATTATGCAATAGACGTGCACTAATATTGCATTTATGCAATAACAATGCAATCATTATCGGAAAAAAAAGCTAAAAACCGGCATTTATAATTGGCATACAAATTGAGTTCTTAGGTAGTGACACAAAATTAGGAGATTATTAAAATCGAAACACAAATAAACAAATCGAAAAACGTTTTAAGAAATATTACAGAAGCTTGGCGCAATCAAGTATTAAAATTTTCAACTAAACTTGAAAATAACATACTTAGCAACCCCGAATGTCGAAACAAAATGATTTTTGGGCCAATTCCTTCAAGACGATTTGGGAATGTTTTAATAATCAACAACGTGCTTTGTAAAACTTGTACTTATAATTGTATCTATTGTCAAGCCGGTGGTGCCGACTGTTGCTCCACAAACAGAGATTCCTGTTTTAGTCCTTATCAATTATTCTTTTTTGTAAAAAATAAAATAGAACAACTGCAAAAAGAAAATATAAAGATAGACTACATTGGTTTTATACCAAATGGTGAAGCTACGCTTGATACTAATCTTTCTAAAGAAATAGAGTTAATACGTGAATTTGGTTATAAAATAATTGTATTTACAAATTCTTCACTTATGTGGAATAATAATGTAAAAGAAAATTTAATGTTTGCAGATATTGTTTCTATTAAACTTGATACTGTAAATGAAGTACTATGGAATAAGATAAACAGACCCCATAAAAGACTGCGATTTGCAACAATTTTACAAGGTATAAGCGATTTTGCAGAACAATATAACGGTAAATTATTTACCGAAACAATGCTTATTAATAACCTAAATGACAGCCTTACAGAGGTTGGAGCGGTATGTAGTTATTTACAAACATTAAAACGCAGCATGTCGTATTTTTCTATTCCAATTCGTCCAACTGTAAAAGATTATGCTTATTCGCCAAGCTGTGAACAATTGGCAAAAATAAAAACATTTGTTGAACAAAACTTAAATAATGTGCAAATGCTTTGCTGCCCCGACACTCCGGACTTTTTAACTGTAGGTGATTTTCAAGAACAGCTCTTAGGAATACTTTCAATGCACCCAATGAAAGAAAATGAAGTATTAAAACTTGCATCAACCAACGGATGGGGCATACAACAACTTAACGAATTAGAAAATAATGGTTTGTTATTAAAAAAGACTTTTCAAGGCGAAAGTTTTTATTCACACAATAATTAAAAATTAAGGAGAACCCTATTATAATGTTAAATTCCCCCGGTTGTATTCCATGTATAGTTCAACAATCATATTCGCTTAGTAAACTGCTTGGGATTAAAGATACAGAAACACAAAATAAAATAATTTTTGAAACTATGGAATTAATACTAAAAAACAAAAACATTGCTTCGGCTCCACACTTTTCTTTAATAATGTTAGATGTTATGAAGAAATATTTAGACGTAAATAGCATATTTACTGCCATAAAAGAAAAAAACAGAATACAAGCTGAAAAATATATTAGTTATTTATCGGTATTAGTTGACGGAACTGAGGATAAATTAGAAATGGCACTAAGAATTTCTATAATGGGTAATACAATTGATATGGCAGCCAATCCTAATTTTGATCTTGAAAAAGAAATAAATTTCATCACTTCAAATAATCTCAATTTATCATCATACCAAAGATTTAAAGAAGATATAAAAAACGCAAAACAGGTTTTATTTATTGCAGATAACTATGAAGAAGCAATTTTTGATAAGTTTTTGATTAAACAATTATTACCCAAAGAGATAATTTTTGCCGTACGCAGCAACCAAGTTTACAACGATATTACATTAGAAGACGCAAGAAGATTGGAAATAGATAAAATTTGCAGAGTTATTGAAAGCGGAAGTAAAATTGCCGGTACAGCTATAGAACAATGCACGGATGAATTTTTAAGGATCTATAACTCTTGCGATATGATTATTGCAAAAGGACAAGGTAATTACGAAACGTTGTTAAATGAAAAAAAGGACATTTATTTTTTGTTCAAAGTTAAATGCCAAACAATAGCAGATATTTGTAAAAATAAAGTCGGAACAAGTGTACTACATTTCCACAGTAAAAAAGATAAAAATTAAAATAAAAATTTATAACTATTTTAAGGCAGAAAATGAAATCATATGATATTGTAATTATTGGCGGCGGACCTGCCGGTTTAACCTGTGCACTTTCCGCAAAAAATACATATCCCAATAAAAAAATAGCACTTATAAGAAAAGAATCCAAACCCATGATACCGTGCGGTATCCCATATACCATCCATACACTAAACTGTGTTGATGATAATATTATGCCCGATACACCTCTAATAGCAAATGGAATAGATATTATTTGCTCTGTAGTAGTTGGGCGCACTGACCATGAATTAATTTTGGATAACGAAGAAAAAATAAAATTTGAAAAACTTGTAATAGCAACCGGTTCAAATGCTGTACTTCCAAATATAGAAGGCGTAAATAAGGATGGTGTTTTTTTAATAAAAAAAGACAGAGATTATCTTGTAAATCTTAAAATTGAAATTGAAAAAGCGGAAAATATTATTGTACTTGGCGGCGGATATATAGGAATTGAAGTAACGGACGAATTATTAAAGGCTGATAAAAAAGTTGTTTTAGTTGAAATGCAAGATTCTTTATTACCCACAATGGATAGCGAATTCGGCAGCAGCGTTAAAGATATTTTAATTAGTAACGGCGGAGTAATAATTACAGATAAAAGCATTAAAAAGGTTCTTGGAGGTAATAAAATTACCGGTGTTGAATTAAGCGACGGCAGTATAATAAATGGCAATATGTTAATAGTTTCGTGCGGTTATAAACCTAATTTGGATTTGGTAAAAAATATAGATGTTTCGTATAAAGACGGACTGGGAGTAATTGTTGACGACTATTTGAGGACTTCTGAAAAGGATATTTTTGCAATTGGAGATTGTGCTGCAAAATACGATTATTTTACAGGCGAATATTCTAATATTATGCTTGCTTCAACGGCTGTTTCAGAAGGACGGCTGGTTGGTTCAAACTTATATTCAATTAAAGTTATAAGGCAGTATCAAGGTGTTTTGGGTACATTTTCCACAAAAATTGGCAATACCGCATTTGCCGTAAGCGGTATAACCGAAAAAAGAGCAAAGAACAGAAATTTGGATTATGTAATTGGAATGACTAAATCTATTGATAGACATCCGGGCAAACTTCCCGGAGCTTCGGAAGTGACTGTAAAGCTTATTTTTTCTACATATTCGCATACTTTGATGGGCTGCCAAATAATGGGTGGCGATTCAATTGGCGAAATGATAAACATGATTTCGGTAATTATTCTTAATAAAATGACTGATATTGACATAAGTACTTTACAAATAGGCACACATCCCCTATTAACAGCTTCACCCGTTGTTTACCCTATAATAAATGCGGCTATCGGAGCAATTAAACAAAGACAAATTAATTAAACATAAACAGGTTGTAATAATGGAAAGCTGCGAAAATCAAGACCAAAAAGATGAAGAGTTAAAGATACAAAATACTATTTCAAAAATTAAACATCGCATTGCTGTTTTTAGCGGAAAAGGCGGTGTAGGTAAAACAACAGTAAGTGTTAATTTAGCATATTCGTTACAATTAGAAGGTTTTAATACCGGTATATTAGATGCTGACATAACCGGACCAAACGTACCCAAAATGTTGGGCATAGATTCGGATGCAATAGTTTTTAACGAATCAATTTACCCTTATGAAAAATTTGGCGTTAAGATGATTTCTGTAGCCGGATTAATTAAACAGGGCCAAGCTTTAATTTGGCGAGGACCTATGCGTTCAAAAATAATTAGTCAATTTTTAGCAGATGTTGACTGGGGCGAATTAGATTTTTTAATTGCCGATTTACCTCCGGGAACCGGTGACGAGATTTTAACAGTTGCTCAACAAATGAAACCCGATTATGCCGTAATTGTTACTACTCCGCAAGATGTTTCAATAATTGATGCCGAACGTGCTATTAATATGGCTAAAAAATTAGAAATTCCGCATATTGGTATTATTGAAAATATGGCCGGATTTGTCTGCCCAAACTGTAACACAAAAATTGATTTATTTGGAGCCGGTGGCGGCGAAAAACTTGCTAAAGATAATAACGTCGTTTTTTTAGGTTCTGTACCAATTGATATTGATGTACGAATTTTAAGCGACCTTGGAACTCCTATTGTATTAAAAAATCCAAACTCTCCAATATCTTTAGTTTTTAATGTTATTTCAAAAAAAATAGAACTCAAATTGAATGTAGAATAAATTATGAAAACGACTAAAATTGGTATAATAATTTGCGATAGATATAAAAGTTGTGCCGGTGGCAAATGTTTTAAGGCACTTAAAAACCGCGATGGTGCTTTTGAACTTTATAAAAACGAAAAAATCGAATTAGTTGGTTATACAAGTTGTAACGGTTGCCCCGGCGGGAATATTGAATACACACCCGAAGAGATGATTAAAAACGGGGCAGAAGTTATTCATTTAGCCACCGGATTAGTTGTGGGTTATCCCCCTTGTCCTTTTATCAATAAATTTATTGATTTTATTGAAACAAAATACAAGCTTAAAGTAGTTGTTGGAACTCACCCAATACCGGAAAAGTATTATAAAACTCATACGGAACTTGGGACTTATGACACACAAGAGTTTAAAGAATTGATTAAGCACGTGGTAACAAATGAACCAATTAGAATTTTATATAATTAAAGGGTAAAAAGATGATTGTTTACGGCCCTGTTCCTTCAAGAAGACTTGGCAGAAGTCTTGGAATTAACAATATTCCATCAAAAAGTTGCAGTTATTCTTGTATCTATTGTCAAGTTGGTCTAACCACTAATTTAACAATTGATAGAAAAGAATTTTATAAAACCGATGATATTTATTCACAAGTTGAATCAAAGATTAATCAGTTAACAAAAAGCAAAGAAAAAGTCGACTATATATCATTTGTACCCGACGGAGAACCGACACTTGATATCAATTTAGGTAAAACAATAACAAGACTAAAAGATTTTGGGATTAAAGTTGCAGTAATTACAAACGCAACATTAATAACCGATAAAGACGTTCAAGATGATTTAAAATTGGCTGATTGGGTTTCTGTAAAAATCGATTCTGTATATAAAGACATATGGCATAAAACTAATCGCCCGCATAAAAATATTAATTTAGATCTTATACTTACCGGAATTAAGGATTTTGCCGCTAATTATAAAGGTACGCTTGTTACAGAAACAATGCTTGTTGAAGATTATAATAGCAGTATAGAATCGTTATATAAAACTTCGTTATTTATAAAAGAATTAAATCCTAATAAAGTATATATGTTAGTACCAATTAGACCGCCTGCTGTTAAACTGAAAAAAACAGAAACTGATAATTTACAAACAGCCAGGCAAATATATGAAACAATTAATAGTAATTTTGAATTAATTGATTATAACGAGGGGGATAATTTTGTATTTTGCAATAATCCCGAAGATGAACTTTTAAGCATAATAGCAGTACATCCAATGCGAAAAGATGCTGTTCAAGCATTTCTTGATAAAGCAGATATTAGTTGGGATGTAATAGAAAAATTGAAATCAAGCAATAGAATTATCGAAACAAATTTTAACGGTAATTCATATTTCAAAAATAATAATAAAGAGGTAATATAATGCCAAATAAAGACGGTACAGGTCCTAATGGACAGGGTGCTTTAACCGGAAGAAAAAGAGGTAATTGCGGAAATAGCAAAACCGAAAAAAACACTTCTGACAGCAATGATACTAAACTTGGACGCGGATGCGGCGGGAGACCTCGTGGCGGCGGAAAAGGACAAGGTTTTGGTGGTGGTAGAAATAACAATAACTCAACCGAGAATAAATAAAAGATGAAAATTGCATTTACTGCAATAAATAATACAATCGATTCCAGGTTAAGTGAAGTATTTGGAAGAACAAATTATTTTATTTTGTTCGATTCTGAAACCAGGCAGGTTGATGTATATTCAAATCCAAATAAAAATGTTATTGGGGCAGCCGGAATACAAGCTGCCCAATTTATAATATCTCATAACGTTGACCTTGTTGTAACAGGCCACATAGGAGATAACGCAATAAGATTTTTATCTCTTGCCAAAATAAAAGTACAATCTAATTTAACAGGAATAATTGGTGAATTAATTAAAATAATTGAAAATAGTGTTGATTTAAGCATACATAAATAATAATAATACACTAAAAAAAAACAAATTGGAGAATAATTAAGATGATTTTAGCAATAGCCGTAGAAGAAACAAATATTGAAACAATAAAAGTTGCCGAACATTTTGGCAGATGTGTTGGTTTTAAGATTTACGAAATAAACGATCAAAAGGAAATAATAAAAGAAAGTTTTTCAGGTAATCCACTAGATGGAACCTCCGGCGGAACCTGCCAATTACCCCACTTTGTAAATCAACTTCACGCAAATGTAATAATTGCCGGCGGTATGGGTCCAAAAGCAATTCAACTTTTTGAATCTTATAATATTGAAGTAATTACTGCACCCGGTTTGTTGGTTAGTAATGTATTATCATTATTTTTGCAAGGAGATATAAGCGGTTACCAAGAATGCAGTAATCACGCTCACGAGTGTTCGGAATAATTTATGGTTATTTCAGTTGCTTCAGGCAAAGGCGGAACCGGAAAGACAACCATTGCAGCAAGTCTTGCCTCAGTTATTCCCGATAGTGTATATGTTGATTGTGATGTTGAAGAACCGAACGGACATTTGCTTTTAAAACCGAAATTTATTTCTGAAGAGAGTGTAGATAAATTTCTTCCAATGATAGATCAAGAGAAATGTACTTTTTGCAGCAAGTGCGTTGAAGTTTGTGAATTTAACGCATTGATTAATCTTAAATTCGAAATAGTCCTTTTTGATGAGATGTGTCACGGCTGTGGTGCTTGCCAATATTTTTGTCCATCAAAAATTATTACTGGTATTGTGAAAGAAATTGGCGTTGTAAGATTTGGGATTACAAATGATAACATTCTTTTTGTTGACGGACTACTAAATATTGGTGAAGTTGCTGCCGCACCGTTAATTAAAGAAGTGAAGAAAAAAATTATTGCAGAGAGGATAAACATTCTCGACTCTCCACCCGGAACTTCTTGTTCAATGGTGGAAACAATAAAAGATTCCGATTTTTGCATTCTTGTTACAGAATCAACTCCGTTTGGTTTAAACGATTTGAAGCTTGCAATTGAAGTATTAATAGCCGTTGGTGTTTCTTTTGGTGTTGTTATCAATAAATATGATTCCTCCTTTTTGGAGATGGAAAATTATCTAAATTGTAACAGCATTGAAATACTTCTCAAAATTCCGTTTGACAGGAGATATGCGGAATCATATTCGGAAGGAAAGCTACCATTAATTAATTACCCATCGTTGAGAGAAAATTTTATTGCTCTTTATAAAAACATTATAAAAAAAGCGAGAAATGCAAATGCCGGATAAATTGTACAAACAGATAGTAATACTTAGTGGTAAAGGCGGTACCGGCAAAACAACTTTATCTGCTGCATTTGCAAGTTTAATACGCAAAAAAGTAATTATCGATTGCGATGTTGACGCTGCAAATCTTCATATAATACTTAAACCACAAATAATTAACAGTAGCATTTTTTGGGGTGGTAAAAAAGCAATAATTGATATTGAGAAATGCGAAGAGTGCGGTTTGTGCCAATCAGTATGTAAATTTGACGCAATTTCTGATTATACAGTTGATCAATTAAGCTGCGAAGGATGTGGTTTTTGTTTTCGCATTTGTCCTTACAACGCTATCAAATTTAACACAACCGAATCCGGCTCGTACTTTGAATGCAGACTTAAGGATGATTCTAAATTTTATTACGCAAAACTTTTACCCGGTGAAGGCAATTCCGGTAAACTTGTAAGCGAATTAAAAAAGAAAGCACTAAAATATATTCCGTCCGATATAGAATGGGTTATAGTTGACGGACCTCCGGGAATTGGATGTCCTGTAAACGCAAGTATTGCAGGAGTAGATTATGTTGTTATTGTTACAGAACCAACCGTTTCAGGAATTCATGATTTGAAAAGATTAGTATTGCTTCTAAACACGTTTAATATCAAAGCCGGAATTGTAATTAACAAATTCGATTTGAACGAAACAATAACAAATCAGATATTCAGCTATGCAGAAGGCGAAAAAATTCCCATTATTGGAACAATTCCATTCGATAAAGAATTTATGAAAGCTCTTATAAACAACAAAAATATTGTTGAGATTAATGAAAATATAAGAAAATGTATTAATTCAATTTTAGATCAATTGGAATTACAAATAAAAGTATCAGTCAATTTAACAAAAGGTGTAATATGAAAATTGCAATAACATCAACAGGTGGCTCAATGGATGCCCTTGTAAGCGAACAGTTCGGACGTTGTCAATATTTTTTAATAGTAGATTCTGAAACTATGAAATTTGAAGCAGTATCAAATCTGGGCGAACAAATGCAGAGCGGTGCCGGTCCTAAAGCTGCCGAACTAATAGTTAATAGCGGCGCAGAAGTTTTACTTACCGGACACGTTGGCGATAAAGCTGAAGAAGCGTTAAATAAAGGAAAAATTAAAATTATTGATGGTTATAAAGGTACAATAAAAGTTAAAGATGCAATTAACAATTATTTAAAAAGATAAAAAAGGAAACAAGAATTGTATATCCCAACAAAAATATTTTTTACAAAAGGAGTAGGTCGACATAAAGAATATCTCAGTTCTTTTGAAGCTGCTTTAAGAAACGCAGGTATAGAAATTTGTAATCTTGTAACAGTTAGTAGTATTTATCCTCCCGGCTGCAAACTTATTTCAAAACAACAGGGTTTGAAAGAAATTGGTGCCGGTCAAATTACGTTTGCTGTAATGGCACGAAATGCAACAAACGAACCAAATAGATTAATTGCATCTTCTATTGGAGTAGCAATTCCGGCAGATGGAAAACAATACGGTTATCTTTCCGAATATCATCCTTTTGGAATAAAAGAAAAAATTGCAGGTGATTATGCCGAAGATTTAGCCGCTCAAATGCTTGCTACAACCCTTGGAGTAGAATTTGATTCCGAAACAGACTGGAACGAACGAGAACAAGTATTTAAAATGTCCGGCAAAATTGTTAAAACATTTAATGTTACCCAAACTGCCGAAGGTGACAAAAAGGGTTTGTGGACAACCGTAATAACAGCGGCTGTTTTATTACCGTAAATACAATTTTTGAATAATTGAATACCATAACTTATATTTTGTGTTCCTGGTAATTCAACTTAAATTGAGAAAAAAAAATGAACCCTTTAAGGAATAAAACGATTTTAATTTGTGGTAAAAGTGGATGTAGAAAAAGTTTAACAACTTCAAGACTCGGTATCACATTACAAAAAAGCAGGTATAGCATAATTTTAACCTCGGTTCATCAATGCTTTTATGTTTTCCAAATTATTTGAAATTATTAGTTGAAGAAAAATCTAATGTTAAAATTGGTCAGAGAATATTAATTTGAAAAAATACGAATTAAAAATCTATCCTGATTCCGTTCTCAGAAAAATTTCGCTGCCTATAGATGAAATTGATCATGTAACACGACATTTGTTTAAGAACATGTATAAGATAATGTATGATAATAATGCTATAGGTTTGGCAGCTCCTCAGGTTGGAGTATTAAAAAGAGTAGTGATAGTGGATACCGGTAATAGGTTATTATCAATGATAAATCCCGAAATTCTTTCCGGTTTTGGTGAAGAAAAAATGGAAGAAGGGTGTTTAAGTTTACCAAATACAAGACTCAACATAGATAGAAAAACGACTTGTTTTGTTAGATTTATGGATAAAAACGAAAAAGAAAAAGAAATGGAATTTACCGGACTGGAAGCACGAGTAATTCAGCACGAAATTGATCATCTGGATGGAATATTAATTATAGACCGTGCATCAATAACGGAAAAGTTATTACGAAATGTTCATAATACATTCCCCCGAAAACATAATTTTTTATAGGAGATTTTATTGTGCCGAACATAAAAAAAACAGCTAAAAACGAACTGTTTAAACCTATTATTAAAGTAATATATGACAACAACCCAATGTGCGGAGATTTACAAACGGATTGGGGTTTTTCTTGTTTAATAGAATTAGACAATTTGAAAATACTTTTTGATACCGGTGATAATGGTAAAACACTTTTGGAAAACATGGAAAAACTTAATATTGATCCAAAAAGTATTAATATTATTTTCTTATCCCACTTCCATCATGATCATACCGGAGGATTAAAAGACTTTTTAGAAATAAACCCCAATGTAAAAATATTTTATCCTCAATCATTTCAACATGAATTAACTGACATTATAAAAAAATCAGGGGCAATGCCATTCCCCGTGTTAGATTTTTTGGAAATTTTAACAAATGTATATTCGCTTGGCCAAATGGGTAACAATATTTTGGAACAATCTCTTGCCATCCGTTCAAACAAAGGAATGATAATTATTACCGGCTGCGCTCATCCGGGTATAGTTACAATTCTGGAAAAAGCAAAAAGTATATTTCCAAACGATTTAATATACCTTGTTTTGGGTGGTTTTCATCTTCACCGTTCAAATGAAAAAGAGATAAGCAATGTAATTCAAAAAATCCTCCAAATGAAAATATTAATGACAGCCCCTACTCATTGTACCGGCAATACTGCTCGTAAAATGTTCCAAGTTGTTTTTAAGGATAATTACATTGAATTAGGAACCGGAAAAATTATTGAATAGCACAACAAAAACACTTTTTATAACAAAACATTTAACAAAAAAACGCTTTATGGTAAAAAATGATAAATAAGTGGTTACTGCGTGGTAGTAGTTATATTACAGCCAATTTTGCTACGGGATTATTAATCTACAGATTGAGGCATTAATGGCAGATTATAAGTTTATTCCAAAATCTAAGAGCGACCTTCTTCTTAACGAATGGGGTTTCGATTTAACAGATGAATATTTAACCTCAATTACGGCTGCTAATTTTCCTGCCGATAATATTATTTTTGATATTGCAACCGGCACCGGAAGAGCAGCTTCAACGTTAGCAAGACTGGGTTATGATGTTATTACAGGCGATTATAACTTTGAAAACAAATCAGAAAGTGATAAAAGAATTACCGAAGAATATTCAAATAAAGTAAAATATCTAAAATTAGATATGGAAAGAATTCCTTTTCCAGACAATTTAATCAATCATATTGTGTGTATTAATACTATTCACGAGCTCAAAAATCCCCTCTTATGTTTAAGTGAAATTTTCCGTGTTCATTCACCAAATGGAAAACTTTTAATTGCTGATTTTAATTCCGAGGGATTTGATTTAATGGATAAACTTCATAAAACAAGGTACAACAAACTGCACCCGAGAGGCAAAATGTCTTCCGATGAATTAAAAAACATTCTTGCCAACAAATATTCCGAGATAAACGAAATTGATACAAAATTAAATAAAGTATTTATTGTGAAAGGAAAAAGAAATGGAAAATAATAAAATTACCGGATTTGACACAATAAAATTTCTGTTTTCCGAAATTAACCTAACGGTAAACACTTACGATATTGATATTGCCGGTCATGTAAATAATATTGTTTATATCCGCTGGCTTGAAGATTTACGCAATAAATTTTTCGCTCAAATTCATCCGATGGAAAAATTGCTTGAAGCTAATCATTACTTGTTTGTTGTTTCAAGTGATGTGAAATATAAAAAACAAATTAAGCTTTTTGATAAACCGATTGGCAGGATGATTTTAAAAGACCATTCACACGGAATATTTACATTAAAAGCAGAGATAAATATAGATAATCATGTTGCTTTTATTGCAACTCAAAAATGTGTAGTAGTAAGTTTGATAGACAATAAGATGTTCAAAGGAAATATTTTTGAACTTGTTGAACATCTTTAATAATAATATATACTTTTTTTTATAAATATTTAATACCAAATAAGGAATTAACATGAATACTAAAGACATGAAATTTAACACTAAACTAATTCACGGCGGAGATTTTGAAGATCAATTTGGAAGTGCAACTGTTCCCATTTATCAAACCTCTACATTCAAATTTAAAAATGCGCAGCATGGTGCAGAATGTTTTTCGGGTGCCAGCGATGGTTATATTTACACTCGAATAGCAAATCCAACAATCCGTACTCTTGAAATTAATATAGCAGAATTAGAAAATGGTTATGACGGAATAGCAACAAGTTCAGGAATGGCGGCAATAACAAGTGTTTACATGGCGCTATTAGGAGCCGGCAGTCATATAATAAGTACGGCTTCGGTGTATGGACCGGCAAGAGGTGTATTGGAAAAAGATTTTTCAAGATTTGGTGTTGAAGCTACTTTTATCAGTACCTCAAATTTAGAAAATATTTCGGCAGCAATAAAGAAAAATAGTAAAGTACTTTATATCGAAACTCCATCTAATCCTACAATGGAAATTACCGATATAAAAGGATGTGCCGAGATAGCTAAAAAAAATAATTTAATTTTAGTGGTAGATAATACTTTTGCTACTCCTTATTTACAAAAACCCCTTGACCTTGGAGCCGATGTAGTTCTTCATTCAGTTACAAAGTTTATTAACGGACATGCCGATGTTGTAGGCGGAATTGTGGTTGCTAAAGAAAAAAGCATTTATGATAAAATTCGTCACTCAATGGTTTATATGGGCTGCAACATGGATCCGCATCAAGCATATTTGGTAATAAGGGGCTTAAAAACCTTATCGCTGCGTGTAGAACGTAATCAAGAAAACGCCTTTAAAGTTGCAGCTTATCTTGAAAATCATCCCAAAATAGCATGGGTAAAATATCCCGGATTAGAATCGCACCCACAATTTGAATTAGCAAAATCGCAGATGACAGGCTTTGGTTCTATGATTAGTTTTGGCGTAAAAGGCGGACTGGAAGCAGGACGTAAGTTAATGGATAACGTTCATTTAGCCATACTGGCCGTATCTTTGGGCGGAGTTGAAACATTAATTCAGCATCCTGCATCAATGACTCATGCTGCTGTAAGCAAAGAAGATAAACTTAATGCCGGCATTACTGACGACCTTGTTCGTTTATCTGTAGGCATTGAAGACATTGTTGATATAATTGCCGATTTAGATCAAGCACTTGAAAAAGTTTAGATAAATATTTGTAACATTTTGAATAATAAAAACTGCAACTTTTTTGTTGTAGTTTTTATTATTTATTGATGATTAAAAAGATAATAAAATATTTTTTTAATACTGCAATTTAATTTTATAAACAAATTTTAAAAATCACCCTTCATATAAATCGCTCATAGCTAGCGAACTAAAGTTCGCTCTACAATTAGGCTTTATAGCTAAAATATCAATATTTGTAGCGCGAGATTTATCTCGCAAGCTCCTAGATCTATCCACAATAAATGCATTAACCTGCTAACTTTCCTCTAAAGATAAATTCGCTACAACAAGGAGATAATAAAATATTTTTCAATACCAAAATTTAATTTTATAAACAAATTTTAAAAATCACCCTTCATATAAATCGCTCATAGCAAGCGAACTAAAGTTCGCTCTACAATTAGGCTTTAATTTACCAACTCACTTATCAAGTGCAACAACAATCCTCATTCCTTCAACCCGTACCACAATTATTTTAGAGTCGTGTTTGATATATTCATTATCAGCCACCACATCGTATCTTTTATCATTAAACATTGCGGTACCTGATGGACGCAAATCGGTAATTGCATAACCTTTTACACCTTGAAGGTGCGTATTGTTAGAAAATGTTGCAGTATAATCGGATTTTATATCAATACTATCGTGAAGTATTAAATTATTTAACATTGTAGTCCTTGGTAAATATTTTAACAGAATTGTTATTACTATACCTGTAATTAAAAAAGTGAAAGCTAATTGAATAACAGCATAAGAAATCAGCTCGGTGTCAACAATTGGAAAATCGGAAATTAGCCCTAAAAACAGACTGGAAATAATAAAAACTATACCAACAACACCAATAACTCCAAAACCGGGAATAACAAATATTTCAACAATTAATAAAATCACTCCTAACACAAATAATATAATTTCCAATACCGATGCAATTTCTAAAATATAACCGGAGCCAAAAAATAAGGCTAAAGCAATAACCGCAGCTGTTCCGGGTAAACCCCAGCCGGGTGTTTTTATCTCGGTAAACATCCCCACTAATCCAATCATTATTAATAACGAGGATACAAGCGGGTTATTTAAAAATCTCACAAAATCTTCGGCCCAATTACTATGTGCAGCAACAATCTTAACACTATCAAGATTTAGATACTCAACAATTGCAGCAATTGAGGATAAGGAAGTATCGGCCATACCAAATTTAATTGCTTCATCGGTAGTTAGTGTAACTAAAGTTGTACTGTCATCCGCCAAATCTTTAACAATAATACGTTCATCAACCATTGCTTGTGCAATATCAGTTCTTCTGCCTGTTTTTTCAGCCGTAGAACGCATTTCGGCACGCATATATGATTGATATTTTTCGGCTTGTTTTTGCCCTGCTTCATTTACAACTGTAGTTGCGCCAATTGAAGCACCCTTAACCATTACAATTTTAGAACAAGATAATGTAATTAAAGCACCGGCGGAAATAGCCCTTTTATTAACAAACGCTATTGTTGGTATTTTACTATCAAGTATAGCATCTTTTATTTGAGTAGCGGCATCAACTCTTCCGCCGAATGTGTTAATTTCAAAAATAATATACTTTGCATTGTTTTCCTCAGCATCGTGTATTATTCGTTTAACGTATGGGGCTAACCCCAAGTCTATTTCTTTATCTATTTTGGCAACATATACCAAATTTTGCGGAAAAATGTATCCGCTGATCAACAGAAATAAAACAATTATTTTTTTCATTTTAAACAGCTTATTTATTAATAAAAGCGTAATTTAATAATTTATACGTTAATTTTGCAGCAGAAAAACTTGATAACGGAAGTTTTTCGTCCGGAGCAAGTTCTACTACATCAATTCCAACAATATTTTTTGTTCTGCCAATTAAGGCAAACAAATTCATTATTTCATCCCACATTAAACCACCCGGTTCAGGTGTACCTGTTGCGGGTAAAAATGACGGGTCAAAGCCGTCAACATCAAAAGTAATATAAACATTTTCCTGCAAACCGGAAACTACTTTTTCCTGCCAGTTTTCATATTTACCAAGCCTGATATCGCGGCTGTAAAATGTTTTAATTCCGTTTTCTTTAATAAACTTTGCTTCTTCAATACATTGAGCTCTTATACCTATTTGTGTAATATCTTTGGTTAACTCTGCAACACGCGCCATTACGGATGCATGTGAATATTTTGAACCCTGATATGAGTCGCGTAAATCCGAATGCGCATCAATTTGAATAATTGATAAGTTGGCATATTTTTCCAAGTGTGCTTTAATAGGAGCATACGAAATTGAATGTTCGCCACCCAGCGTAACAACAAATTTCTCTTTGTTAATTAGTTCAAGTGTTGTTGAATAAATTAATTCCAATGCTTTTTTAGCACTTAATTTAGCTAATTTTAAAGGTTCTAAAGTACATATACCTTTTTCAAAACATAATTCTCTATCCAACTCCTCATCATAAAACTCAACATAATGAGAAGCTTTAATTATTTCTTTAGGACCTTTTTTTGTCCCCTTTCCATAACTAACCGATTTTTCAAAAGGAGCAGATAAAACTACAATTTTAGAATCCTTAAAATTTGAAAATTCTTTTTCTATTGCTAAAAAATTGCTTTTAATTCCCAACTCTTTCATTTTAAATCTCTTGTTTTATTTTCTTTTAAAATCAAATGACCTAATTTGTCACGCTTAGTAATCAAATATTTTTTATTATTTTCAGTAGGTGGTATTTCAATAGGTACACGTTCAACAATTTCAATACCATAACCTTTTAATCCAACAATTTTTTTGGGATTATTAGTTAATAATTTTATTCTTTCAATACCCAAATCGTTTAATATTTGAGCACCAATTCCATAGTCTCGTAAATCTGCCTTAAATCCAAGCTCTAAATTTGCTTCAACAGTATCTCTACCGTTGTCTTGTAGATGATAAGCCTTAATTTTATTTGACAGACCAATTCCACGGCCTTCTTGTCTCATATATAAAAGAGCACCACGTCCTTCTTTTTCAATAAGTTGTATTGAGTGTATTAATTGGTCGTGACAATCGCAGCGCAACGAATGAAAAATATCACCTGTCAAACATTCCGAGTGAACCCTTACCAAAACAGGTTCGGGGGTTGTAATATCACCTTTTACCAATACAACATGCTCTTTATTATCTTGTATTGAACGATATATTTTTAATTCAAACTCTCCAAAATTTGTTGGAAAGTTTATTGAGGCAATTTTTTCAATAAGATGATCTTTTTTTATTCTGTATTTTATTAAGTCGGTAACAGTTAATATTTTTAGATTAAATTTTTCTGCAATAATTTTAAGATCATCCAAACGTGCCATTGTGCCGTCTTCGTTTAGGATTTCGCATAAAACGCCAACAGGTGATAAACCGGCTAATTTACATAAATCGGTTACAGCTTCGGTATGTCCGGTTCTTTTTAATACACCACCCTCTGCTGCCTTTAACGGGAATATATGTCCCGGCCTTGCAAAATCTTTAGATTCCGATTTTGGGTCGGCCAGTTTTTTTATAGTAACAGATCGATCCGAAGCAGAAATACCTGTTGTTGTTCCTTCTATTGCATCAACGGTAACAGTAAACTGTGTACCATGTAAAGCAGTATTTGTATTAACCATTAACTCCAATTGTAAACGTTCCAAACACGAACTTAACATGGGTACACAAATCATACCACGCCCGTGTTTAGCCATAAAATTTACTACATCGGGGGTGATATGTTGGGCAGCACAAACAAAATCCCCTTCGTTTTCTCTATCTTCTTCATCTATAATTATTAAAACATTACCATCTTTAATAATATCAATCGCTTCTTCAACATTACAAAACATTATTTTCCTTCTTTAACAACTGTAGTAATTGCACTTCTTTCAACTTTAATTTTTACATTATTTCCGAGGTCTAACAAAACAGTTTTATCTTCAAGACCTGCTATAACACCATGTACGCCGCCACTTGTAATAACTTTATCCCCTTTTTGAATTGCGGATAATAATGCTTCACGTTCTTTTGCGCGTTTTTGTTGTGGTCTGATAATCATAAAATAAAAAATTGCAAATATTGCTCCAAACATAATTAATGTTTGTACCATACTTCCGCCACCACTTTGACCCGGTGCACCCATAGCTATTAAATAATTCATTTTTACTCCATGTTTGTTTTAATGTTATTTGTTATTTTTTTAACAATTTCGTTTTTCCAAATACTAAAATCATTTTCTTTTATATGTTCTCTTGCTTCTCTAACTAAATTTAAATAAAATTTAAGATTATGAATAGAGGCAAGTTCAAGGGCTAAGATTTCCTTTGCAATAAATAAGTGACGTAAATATGCACGCGTAAAATTTTTACAAGTATAACAGTCACAAGTTTCATCAATCGGTTTAAAATCCGACTTATATCTTGCATTTCTTATTGTCAAGTAACCATTCTTGGTAAACAAATACGCATTACGGGCATTTCTTGTAGGCATTACGCAATCAAACATATCAACACCACGTTCAATGCTTTCAAGAATATTTTCAGGTCGCCCTACTCCCATTAAATATCTGGGTTTATCATAAGGCATTATATCAGTTGTAAAGTTTACAATATCGTACATTGTTTCCATCGGTTCACCAACAGCCAAACCACCAATAGCATAACCGTTAAAATCCATTTTAATCAATTCACGTGCACTTTCTTCTCTTAAATCTTTATAAACACTTCCCTGAATTATTCCAAACAACGCCTGCGATTTACCATACAGAGGTGTAGAATTATCAAATGCTTCTTTGTTTAAAATAGCCCACCTGGTAGTTAAATCTTTTGATTTTTTTGCATATTCATAATCACAGGGATAAGGAGTACATTCGTCAAGTACCATCATTATATCGCTGCCAATTGAACGTTGTATTCCAATAACTTTTTCAGGTGTAAAATAATGCTTTGAGCCGTCTATATGAGAAGAAAATTCAACTCCGTCTCTTTTTAGCTTCCGCAAATCATTTAAGCTGAATATTTGAAATCCGCCGCTATCGGTCAAAATAGGTTTGTCCCAATTCATAAAATTATGCAAACCACCTGCAGCCTCTAAAACTTCGGTACCCGGACGTAAATAAAGATGATAAGTATTGGATAATATAATTTGGGCTTTTATTTCTTCTTTCAAAAATAAATTAGGAACAGCTTTAACGGTTCCCTGAGTGCCAACCGGCATAAAAATAGGTGTATTTATTATTCCGTGATCAGTTTCTAACTGACCTAATCTTGCTTTAGAATTTAAATCGTTATGTGATACTTTAAATTTCACTTGTTTATCTTAAATTATTCAAAACTTAAAGATAACCTAATTTATTAAAATCTTCCACTTATTTTTATTGCCCAATAATAATAAAGCAAATTTGCATAAATTAAATATTGATAACTTTAACTTTATTCCCTTAATTTAATCAATAACACTTCATTTTTAACACTCAATTCACCTATTGAAAACTTTTTATCCAATTAAAAATCACAAAATTAAAAATTCAAAATTTACTCTGTCGGCCCATCCCAACTACTTATGCCACCGGCCAAATTAAATACTTTTGTAATACCTAATTTACTCATTTCAATAACGGCGTTTTTACTTCGTGAACCGCTCCTGCAATAAACATAATAACTACCATCTATTTTTAACTTAGAAATTTCTTTAACAAAATTTGGTGAATATATATCAATCAATTTAGATTTTGGAATTTTTATTTGGTTATACTCTTCTTTTGTACGAACATCTATTAAAACAGCATTTTTGTCATTTTTGTAACGTTCCCAAAATTCTTTAGGGGTTAATGAAATAATTTGTGTGTTTGAACCGAATAATTTTGAAAATAGTCCTGCCATAAATAATCCTTAATAATTAAGTTAACTCTTAGTTTACAAATTGATAACAGTACAAAACAATAATAAATTCAATAATTGCAGATATTGCAAAATAAAATTGGTTTTTATAATTATCTGATGTAAATCGGTAAATAAACGAAATTGGGTTGAAAGCCGTTTTGGGGTTTAGAGAGATACTTCAAAATGAATACAAGTTTACCAACCAATATTCTTTGATTATCGAAATAATAACTTCTAATAATGTAAAAAACATTCTCTAAATTTAAGGCAAAGCAGCTGCAAAAATCTATTTTTTACCTTATTTAGGTGTTATTCAATTTATTATTCTGTCTATTTATAATTTTTTATTGTAAATAAAATTTATTCAGTTGGACCATCCCAAGTAGTAATGCCTTCGGCTAAATTGTAAATTTTGGTAATTCCAAAATCGTACATATTTTTTGCAGCCTTAAGGCTTCTGATACCTTTTTTACAATAAATATAGTAACTTTTATTAATATCAAGTTTGGAAATTTCTTCCAAAAAATTAGGCTGGTAAAAATCAATTAAAATTGAATTTGGTATTCGTATTTCTTCAAATTCTTCTCTTGTACGAACATCAAGCAAAACTGCATTAATATCGCTGCAATAATTTTCCCAAAAATCTTTGGAATTTAATGAAACAATATTCGATTCATGATTTAACATATCAGACATAATTACTCCTTTTATTAATTTAAAAGTTCTTTTTAATGCCGAATTATTCGTCTTCTTCCGATTCAACAAAAAGTTTTACTAAAATAATTTTGGTTTGGTCTGCATTTAATATCTGAAATTTAAAATTATCAATATCTATAAATTCACCTTTGATAGGTATTCGAAATATTCTTTTTATAATAAAACCGGCAATTGTTTCGTAGTCCCCTTCCGGTATATTTAGTTCATATTTTTCGTTTAAAAAATCAACTTCTGCTTTTCCGCTAATAACAAAAGTAAAATTGTTAATTTTACGAAAAAACACATCTTCATCAAAATCGTATTCATCTTTAATTTCGCCAAGAACTTCCTCTAAAATATCCTCAACCGTAACAAGTCCGGCGGTACCTCCAAACTCATCAACAACCACAGCTATTGAAACCCGCTTTTCCAAAAACTCGTTTAACATTTCTAAACTTTTTTTTGTCTCCGGCACAAAAATAATATTCCGCATTATTTCTTTAATGCTTTTGGGATTTTTGAATAAATCGTAGGCAATTAAAACGCCTTTAATATTATCTAGTGTTTCTTCATAAACAGGAAGTTTTGAATACCCTGATTGAATAAATGTTTTTGCAACTAATTCTATCGGGCTGTCAATTTCAATTCCAACAATATCGGTTCTTGGCTTCATAGCTTCATAAACACGCTGATTGCCAAAGTCTATAACATTTCGTAAAATGTTAGATTGCACTTCATCAACCACCCCCGCATCCGAACTTTCATCAATCAAATTATGAATATCATCCCTGTCAAATAAATGAACAATATTTTCATTTTTTTTATTTCTAACAAGAAATGACGATAAAGAACTTATTACTTTAATAACAGGATATAATATTATAGATAAAACACGCACCGGAGTAATAAATAATAATATTGTTTTATCGGCCGTTTCTCTTGCTAAATACTTAGGAATAAGTTCGCCAAAAAGTAATAATAATAATGTTGAAATCACCAAAATATAAAACTCTTCCAGATTAAACAATCGTGTAGCTAAGTATGCAAAAATAGAGGCAAAGGATATATTGATTATATTGTTACCGATTAAGATTGTTGAATAAAAATCGTTAGGCTCTTTAATAAAATGATGGACAATTTTTGCGGCAAAATTATTTTTTCGGGCTCTTATTTCAATTTTTATTTTATTTGCTACAACATAAGATATTTCAGTAGCCGAAAAAAAAGCACTTAGTAATAATAAAATTCCTAATCCAACTATTTCCCAAAACATATTAATAAGTCTTTTCTATTTTAATATTTTTTATAGGATAGACATATTTTTGTTTATCCTGTTCAAACACAATTTTAATATTAATTGATTTTTCAATACTAAACCCTTCTTCAATCTCCAGACCCTCAAGCATCGAAAATAAAATATTTTTTTTGTTCTTTTTGTTATAAATAGGATTTTCTTTTGATAATGGTTTCACAATATAAAATTCTACAGTATCCTGCATTATTATTATTTTATTTAATGCAATTTTTGTATAGTCATAACTTGGGGAATTTTTTATTATAAAATCACCGCTCAATCTTAACAAACCCATATTTTTGCCGCCGGGCATAAAATCAACCCATGCGTAAATATCGTTTATATCCAGATTAATTATTTTTTCTTGTTCGCTTATAATAACAGTGTTTTTTACTGTTTCTTTTTTTCCGCAGCCAATTAAACTAAACAAAATAAAAATTAATAAAAGTTTTTTCATATTCTAAAAATAAATTATATAAACAATAACTAAAATATAACAAATTAAATTAACTATCATACCGCTATCTTTAATTATCGAATCGGTAGGATTTTCGCCAATATTTTTATTGTGCATTAAATACATATATCTAAAAACGCCATAAACCACAAAAATTATAGTAAAAACAAGACTTTCGGTATGGAACTTTTGAATTGTTTGTTCGGATACCGAATATAAAGCATAACATACAATTAATCCGGTAGCAGATATTGTAGTAAGCTGATCGAGATAATTGAGTGAATATTGTTTTAATACTTTTCTAGTTTTATCGCTTTCAGCAATAACAGCTAATTCGCTTCTACGTTTTATTACCGCTAAAAATATTGATACAAAAAGTGTTGCTAAAATAAGCCAATTAGAAATTGCAACTGAAATTACCAAAGCACCTGCAACAACACGAATTACAAATCCGGAGGCTAACGAAAGGAGATCCAATATAACAAGATGTTTAAGTTTTAACGAATATGCAATATTTAAAAGAATATAGAATATTAACAATCCGATAAAATAAACGTTAAAATAGAACAGACCCGGTATTGAAAGTAAAACAAGTAACCCAATTAACAAAGAAGCTTTAGACTTGGAAATAATACCCGACGCAATAGGTCTTAGTTTTTTTACAGGGTGAATTTTATCTGCTTCAATATCAATTATATCGTTAATAATGTAAATAATGCTTGCAGCAAGACAAAATTGAACAAATGCAGCAAATACAATTAAAAAATCGGAATTAAAAAATAATTTTTTGGCAAATAATAAAGGAACAAAAATGAACAAATTTTTTATCCATTGCGGTGAACGTATCAGTTTTAAGTATGCTTTTATCATTAATAAGTTATTGTTTAATTAAATTCTTTAACCGGTTAATTATCTATCTTATGATGTTCTGCCAAATCGTTTATCAAATTCAGCAAGAGGTATTTTTATAACAATTGGCCTTCCATGCGGACAAACATAAGGCATACTTGTTGCAAAAAGTTTATCTACCAATTCCCGCATTTCAATTTCTGCAAGTTTATCTCCGGCTTTAATGGCAGCCTTACAAGAAAAAGATTTTGCAATATTATCTACTACTTCCAGACCTTCAATTCTTTCATTTTTTCTATATTCGTCTATAATTTCAAGTAAAATCTGCTTCTCCGATCCGGCTTTTATTTCAAAAGGAACACCTAAAATTGTTACTTTATAATCAGGATGAAATTTTAATTCAAATCCAAGTCCGTATAGTTGTTCTTTTAATTCCTTAATCAATTCAAAATCGGCTGCCTCAAGCATCAAAGTTTGATGAAACAACAATTGCTGCGAAAATGGAAGCTGAGTAGAAATGGATTTTAGGGCTTTTTCGTATAAAATACGTTCATGCGCAACATGCTGATCAATAATCATTAATCCGCTTTTAATTTGAGATAAAATATATTTATTATGCAATGAAACTATAAATGGTGAATAAACGTCATTTGTTTGAGTTCCCGTACCGGAAAAATCAAGTTGTTGATGATAAACCTCTTTGGGGTTACTTTCAGCAAACGGTTCAGATAGTGTACCTTCGGCAGGATTATTTTTAATTTCCTTATTTATTGTGCCAAATATTCTGTCAATTTCGTCTTCGCTAAAAATTCCCTTATTTCTATTTTCGGTATGCATTGGTCTATCGGAATAATCATTTTTGTCTGTTCTAACAAATTGATTAAACCCCATTACTTCATTATCATTTTTTGCATCAATAAATTTCATTGTTGGAACAAGATCATAACTGCCAATACACTTTTTCATTACAGCATTTACAAATACATATACATCTTTATCATCATCAAATTTAACTTCAAGTTTTGAGGGATGAACATTAATATCAATTTTTGCAGGGTCCAACTCTAAAAAAAGCACAAAAAAAGGATAATCACCCTTTTCAAGTATATTTTCAAATGCTGAAAACACAGCATGGTTTACTACTTTACTTATTACAAATCTTTTATTAATAAAAAGATATTGATCCGATTTACTGCGCTTTAGATATGTAGGTTTTGCAATGTATCCGCTTATTGAAAGGTAGTCTGTTATTTCTTTTACTTCAATTAACGAATCAAGAATGTTTTCAGAAAATAGACTTTTTAATCTTTCACCAAGATCATTTTTTGGCAGGTTATATAAAAGGTCATCGTCATTCCACAATTTAAACTCGATTTGAGGATAACTTATGGTTATTTTTTTAAATGTTTCAGTTAGATGTTTTAATTCGGTCGAATTACTTTTTAAAAAATTTCTGCGCGCCGGAGTATTATAAAAAAGATTTTTGACTGCTATATTTGTACCAACAGGAAAAGAATCTTTTTCAATTGTAATGTTATTATCTTCACCAACCCGTAAAAACACACCAATTTCATCATTAATAGTTTTTGTTTTAATCTCTAATATGCTAACAGCAGCTATTGAACTTAATGCTTCACCTCTAAATCCAAAAGTTCTAAGTTCTTCCAAATCTTCGTACAACTTTATTTTACTTGTTGCATGCCTTTGAATACTCAAAACGACATCCGATTCGGACATGCCTTCGCCATTATCAATAATTTGTACTAATGTTTTACCTGCATTTTTAATTATTACTTCAACTGAAGTTGCACCCGCATCAATGGCGTTTTCCATTAATTCTTTTAATACCGATTCCGGTCTTTGAACAACTTCGCCGGCAGCAATTTTATTAGCAATGTATTCGGGTAAAATGTTTATTTTCATATGTTATAATTTTCTTTCATAAATTTCAATTTTAAATTTTGCTCTTTTTTCAACACTTTCAATTAACCAAATATTTTTATCAATTAGCGGAAAAAATTTATCACCATCATAGTTACCTTCAATTCTGGATATAATTAATTTATCGGCATCTTCCATAGCTTCTTTATATACTTCACAACCGCCAATAATAAAAACTTTAGAAAATTTATCTTTTTTAATTAATTGGTATATGTTTGTAAAAGAATTAACAATGCAATACCCATTATACGCAATAAATGGCTCTTTTGTTCTGGAAAGCACATAGTTATTTCTATTTGCTAAAGGTTTTTCTAGCGAAGTAAAAGTGTTTTTTCCCATAATAACAGGATAATCACTGGTTAATTCTTTAAAAAAAGATAACTCCTCCGGTATATTCCATGGAAGTTTACCTTTATTCCCAATAATATTATTTTCTGATACTGCTGCTACAATAATTATTTCCATTTGAGTTTAGTATATTTTTTAGAGATAACCATTTTATATAATAAATAATATATTATTTATATGCAAATCACCAAGGTAATTTTATTCCCATAGTAGCAAGTTTGCTTTCAAATTCTAGGCGTTCAATATTAGATTTTAATCCTTTTTCATTTTTTTCCAACCAGCCTGCTTTTTCTGCTGCTTCAATTGCTTTAGGAATATCGGAATTCATCAGTCCGGTAATAACTTCTAACTCGAACCTGCTAAATGTTTTAGAATTAAGGATATAATCATTAAAGGCATCCCAGGCAATAGGGCACCATCTTTTAACAATTTCATTACCAATAATAGTGGCATATTCTCTAATTTCGGCTTGTGCATGTTTATCCATTCTTAATTCTAGAAAATGTAAAAGGTTATGCAAGTCTATTTTCCAATAAGCTTCGGTATAAGTTGAAAGCGGTAAATCTTTTCTTGCCTGTTCGCGTGCCACACCAAGCTCAATACGTTTATCATAAACATTGCGCATCGTTTTATGCAATAATATTTCATCTTCGCTTAACTTTGCTCCGGTCTCAACATCTAAAAAACCTTCACTTCCCTGTTTATTCCATTGCGCTTGACCACGCCATTCGTCTTCTGAGGTGCTCTGCATGCTGTCTATGGCAATAGAATAACGAGTTGAATATTCATTAACACTTGCCGTCCTATGTCTTATCCATTGCCTCCAAGTGTCCATAGGAACTCGAATATGGAATTTAATTTCGCACATTTCAAATGGTGTGGTATGCCTGTGGCGTAATAAATATCTAATAAGCGATTTATCTTCGTTTAATTTTTTTGTTCCTTTACCATACGATACTCTTGCAGCCTGTACAATTGATTCATCATTTCCCATATAATCAACAACACGAATAAATCCGTCATTTAATACTGCAAATGGTTTCCCTAATATTTCATCTAATCCTTCAGAGGTTTTTTTCTCTATTTGTTCAAACTTATTTTCCATTTTTTCCCTTAGTTAAAATTTTATTTACAATTTTTTTACAAGCTAATTCAATCCCCATTTCAATATTAATAATAGATTCTTCGGCACTACCAAAAAAATCTTCCAAATAGATTATGGTATCCTTTTTTTTAACATCTACTACACCGTCTTTTTTACCACTAATTACAAAAATATCATTAATTCTTGAATTAAAAAAATTAATTAGTATATAAGCACCTTTATTCAGACTGCTTTGATAGTCAAAACAGCCTTCGCCGGTAATTAAAACATCCGCATTTATTTTATTTATTTCTAAATCCTTAAGAATAAAATCTGCAGCGGTTTTAATTTTTGCATTAAAAAACAAAAATAATCCGGCTGCTAATCCCCCTCCTGCTCCGCTTAATTTTTTTCTATTTTTAATACTAATTTCTAAAATATTTAATATATTTTCAAATCCTAATTCAAAAGTTCTCAAATCCTCATTTTTAATTCCCTTTTGTTTTCCAAAACAATAAATTGCACCGTCTTTTCCAAGCAGCTCATTATAAATATCAATAACAAGTTCAATATCAAAGCTTAAATTAGGCTTTTTCCACTCTATTTTAGATGCTTTTGAATAATTTATTGGTTGGACTTTTAACTTTTCATTTTTGGAATCAAAAAGTTTTAAACCAAAATATTCACCCACGCCCAATCCTAAATCATTTATACAAGTTCCGCCAATTCCTATAACAATTTTATTAAATAAATAACCATTATAAATGTTAAACTCATTTAACTTAAATAGTAGCTCACCAAGTCCGTAAGAGTTAAAAATATAGGGGTCATTAATAAAAACTGGACTGATTTTTATTCCAACCACATCGGCACTTTCAATAAAGCATATTTTTTTAACCGTATCAATACCAGCAAAAACATCAATAATAGACGTTTTATTAGGTGCCAAAACCGAAAAAGAATATTTTTTTAACGAAAAGTAATTTTCACAAACAGATAAAAATCCATCACCGCCATCAGAAATAGGTGCTAAAATTGTATTGAAAGAAATGTTTTTATCGGAAAGTGAAATAGATTTAATATTATTTTCAATTAATTTGGCTAAATCAACAGAATTAATACACTCTTTAAAACTATTGGGTGCAATTAATAAAGAATACATAACTAATTATTCGGTTAAATCGGCAAAGGCTTTAATTAAAAGAGTTTTTGTATCCAATAAATCATTAGAGATAACTTTTACTTCACCTATTACAGGCATAAAATTTATATCACCAATCCATCGCGGTACAACATGATAATGCAGATGTGTATCAATACCTGCCCCTGCCGCTTTGCCTAAATTTGCTCCAACATTAAAACCTTGAGGTTTCATAATTATATCTAATGCTTTAGTGCATAACTTTATCAGTTTCATTATTTCAAGGTCTTCTTCTTCCGTCAATAAATGAATGTCGCATAAATGACGTTTTGGAATAATTAACAAATGACCGCTATTATAAGGAAATAAATTTAGCATTACAAAACATTTATTACCATCATAAACAACTTGTGATTCATCATCTAAGTAATTTTCAAAGTTGATATTGCAAAATACACAGCCGGCATCTTCTTTTTTATCCTTAAATGATTTTATGTATAAGCTGCGCCAAGGTGAGTATAAACTATCCATATTTTATCCTAATATAAAAAAAAGGCGGTTTCAAAGAAGCCGCCTTAACAACTGATTATTGGTCTTCTTCTTTCATTTTTTTGTATTCTTCAATTATTTTTGCTTCAACTTCCTTAGGCACATCTTCATAATGCGAAAATTCAGCTTTGTGAGTTCCTTTACCTGAAGTTAAACTTCTTAATAAGGTTGAATACTTATATAATTCCGAAAGAGGTACTAATGCCTTAATAATTTGATAAGAACCGGCTGATTCCATACCAAGAATTTTTCCTCTTCTTGATGAGATATCACCCATAACATCACCCATAAATTCTTCAGGAACTTTAATTGTAACAGTTTCAATAGGTTCCAAAATTACAGGTTTTGCGTCCAAAAATCCTTTTTTAAATGCTTGAGCAGCTGCAATTCTAAAGGAAACTTCATCCGAATCAACATCATGGTATGATCCAAAAAACAAAGTTGCTCTAACGTCAATTACTTTGCTTCCTGTCAAAATACCTCTTGTCATTGTTTCTTTTAATCCTTTTTCAACAGCAGGAATAAAACGGCCCGGAACAACACCGCCAACAATAGCATCAACAAATTCAAATCCTTCACCACGTGTTTTTGGTTCAAGCTTTAATATAACATGCCCATATTGTCCGCGTCCGCCGGATTGTTTTTTATGCTTAAATTCAGCGTGTTCACATGTACCTTTAATAGTTTCGCGATATGGGATTTTCGGTTCAACCAAATCTACTTCTACTTTATATCGGTCCTTTAACATTTTTGTAGCTAAAGCTAGTTGAAGTTCACCTTGACCTAAAATAATTGTCTGACTTAATTCAGGGTCAAATTGAACCTGCAATGTAGGATCTTCTTCGTGAGCAGTATGCAAACCACTTGATATTTTATCCTCATCACCTTTTGCTTTAGGTTTTACAGAGGCTCTTAAAACCGGTTCGGGGAAATTTATTTGAGGTAATACCACTAACATGTTTTTAGATGTTAATGTATTGCCTGTATGTGTATCTTTTAATTTAACTACGGCTCCAATATCACCGGCATATAATTTTGAAACATCCTTTCTTGTTTTTCCGTTGGTAACAAATAATTGTCCCATACGTTCTGCTTTGTTTTTTGAAGTATTTTCCAAATCAAGGCCAACAGTAGCTGTACCGGAATAAACCTTAAAGAATGCAAGCTCGCCTACATGTTGTTCCGAAAGTGATTTAAAAACAAACAAAGTTGTTTCACCTTTAGGATCACATGGAATAGCAACTGTTTGGTTTTTATCTTTTAATTGAGCTTCTTTTGGTTCAACATCTGCCGGTGAAGGGAAATATTTAACAACAAAATTTAAAAAGTTTACTAATCCAACTCCCTTTGCTGCCGAAGCTGCAAATGCAGGAATCAAACTGCGACTAACAATAGCCTTTTTTAATCCTTTAGTAAAACTTTCCTCATCTAATGTCCCTTCTTCCAAAAATTTATCAAGAAGTTCTTCATCCGATTCGGCAATTTTTTCAATTAATTCTGTTCTTAAAATTTCTGCTTTGTCTTTTAAATCTTCAGGTATTTCAAGTTCAGAAAACTTTCTTGAAGCAGCATCTTCATATTTGTAAAGTTTCATTGTTGTTAAATCAACAACCGATTGAAAATTAACACCCTCAACTACAGGGAATGTAATAACAGTAACGTCATTGCTTAATTTTTCTTTACATTTTTCAATTGTTTTGTCAAATTTAGAGTGTTCGTTATCAACTTTATTAACAAGAATTGCAGATGATAATTTATTTTTGCCAACTAATTCCCAATTTGTTTCTGTTCCAACTTCAACACCTTCAGCACTTTTAACAACAGCAACAGCTGTATCAACCACATGTAAACTTGAAATAACCTGACCTATCAAATCAGCGTATCCCGGTGTATCAAATAAATTCACTTTGGAATTATTCCATTCAATATTTAAAGGTGTTGCAACAATAGAAAACTGCTTTTCAATTTCGTTTGTAGTGTAATCGGAAGTAGTGTTACCTTCTTCTACTCTTCCTATCCTGTTAAGTTCTCCCGAAAAATACAATAAATACTCAGAAATAGAAGTTTTACCACTTCCGCCGTGTCCAATTAAAGCAATATTCCTTATTGCATCGGTTTGATATTCTTTCAATTTTCCTCCACTTTATAATTCTGTCTTTTATTAATTCTCTTTCATTTTAGTCCAAAATACAGATATACCTTTTTGTAAAGCCGATAAATTTTTTAATAATTTTAATATTGGGTTTTGAGGCATAACATTATCTTTAAAGTCAACTAATGAAACAATTCGTTCTTTAACAGTATGTACAAATTTATCAATTTGATAAATCTTTCGTTCTAGATCAGATGACATACCATTAATTTTATCAATAGCTTGATCTAAATTTTCCAAAACAGGCAATGTTTTATCAATAAGTGTATGAAGATCTACTTGCATGCTGCTTAATGTTTCTGTAAGTTTTTTTACGGCAAGAATTGCATAAAAACATAAAACAACAGCCATTAGTATTAATAAAACTAAAGCATAATAAACAAATTCCATAATTTTTTATGCTTCCTGTTCACTTTTATATGTTTCCAACCCTGCTTTAACAGCATTTTTGATTTTTTCTGTTTCTTTTCCAAATCTACTTTTGCTATTATCTACATATCCTGTAGCTTTTTCTTTTGCTTCAGCAAGCATTTGTTCTGCTTCTCCGGTAAGTTTTCCAACTTTTTCTTTAACTTCAGCAACCAGTTCTTCAGATTTTTTTTTGCCATCGTTAATAATAACTGTCGCTTTGTCTTTAGCATTTTCTAAAAATTCTTCCGCATCATCAATAAATTCTTGTGAACGATTTTTAATATCGCTCCTAAGCTCTTTGCCGGTCTTTGGTGCAAATAATAATGCAATTATCGATCCAACAGCTGCACCGGTCAAAAACCCAATTATAAGTCCTTTTCCTAACCCGTTTTCGTCTGCCATGTTATCCTCTACTTGTTTTAAATGTTATAGCAAAATAAGAATAGGTACAACTAAAATCAAGCTATAACTTATTTGATTTGTTCATTATTAATTTATTTATTGCATATTGTTTACAATTGCATGTGCAAATTCCGAACATTTCACTTCTTTTGCGCCTTCCAATAGTCTGGCAAAATCATAAGTAACTATTTTTGATTCAATTGTTTTTTGCATTGAATCTTCAATTAATTTTGCTGCTTCTTTCCAGCCCATATATTCAAGCATCATTACACCGCTTAAAATTACAGAACCGGGATTGATTTTATCTAATCCCGCATATTTAGGAGCTGTACCATGTGTTGCTTCAAATACTGCATAATGATAACTGATGTTTGCTCCAGGTGCTATTCCTAAACCACCAACTTGTGCAGCACATGCGTCAGAAAGGAAATCACCATTTAAATTTGGTGTTGCAATAACCTCATATTCGGTTGGACGCAATAATACCTGCTGAAACATACTGTCAGCAATTCTATCTTTAATTACAATTTTCCCTTCGGGTTGTTTTCCGTCATAATCTAAATATAATTCGGCTTCAGTAATAGTAAATTCACGGAAATATTTTTTTGCAGTTTCATATCCCCAATCCTTAAAACTACCTTCCGTAAATTTCATTATATTCCCTTTATGAACAAGGGTTACGCTTTTTTTATTATTTTCTATTGCGTATTCAATTGCTTTTTTTACTAATCTTTCGGTTCCAAATTGGCTCATTGGTTTTATGCCAATTCCGGATTCGGGACGGATGTTTTTATTGAAGTTTGTATTAATAAAGTTTATTAATTTAACTGCTTCTTCACTATTAGCCTTAAATTCAATTCCGGCATAAAGATCTTCGGTATTTTCTCTAAATATAATAACATCCAAATCCTCCGGCCTTTTAACCGGACTTGGAGTTCCATTGTAATATTTAACCGGTCTAACACAAGTAAATAAATCCAATATTTGCCTTAAAGCTACATTTAGACTTCTAATTCCACCACCAACAGGTGTAGTTAATGGCCCTTTTATGGCAACAATATATTCTTTAATTGCATCAACAGTTTCATCAGGCAGCCATTCGTTTGGCCCATATACATTTACCGCTTTTTCACCGGCATATATTTCCATCCAAACAATCTGTTTTTTGCCATTATAAGCTTTTTTAATTGCCGCATCAAAAACAAGTTTAGACGCTGCCCAAATATCCGCTCCTGTTCCATCCCCTTCAATAAAGGGAATAATCGGATTATTTGGAACTACCAGTTTTTCGTTAATTATTTCAATTTTTTGACCTAATTCCGGTACTTTTATTTTATTGTATGTTTTCATATATTTACTCCTGTTTATCTTCTTTTATTTCGCCATATTTTTTTTGATATCCAAATAAGTGCACCACACCAATTAATAATGCAAACCATAATGTTACAGTTCGTATAATAAATGTTGAGGCTAAAGCAGCTTCTTTTGTAAAGCCATTGTTTGCTAATAATAATGTTAAAGAACCTTCAGTAACTCCAAGACCGCCCGGCAGCATTGAAACTGAACCAATTATTGTTGAAAAGGAATATACAAATATTGGAAATAATAAAGAAACAAAATTTTTGAAATTGTATAACACAAAATAAAATCCTAAACATTCAAACATCCAGGCAACCAAACTAAACAAAACCATTAGCACTAATGGTTTAAGTTTTAATAGGTTATATGAACTTTCATATGCCTGATGTAGTTTTTTTGCCTGCCTGCCAATAAACTTAATTTTACTTAATAATTCTATTATCCATAAAGACAACTTTTTACTGCTTAAAACAAGAACTACAGAAATAAAAAATATACCTACAAGTATTGTAGGAATCACGCCATAATTATAAGTAACTGCTCCTATAATTGCCAAAAGAACTAACGATAAAAAATCCGTTACTCTTTCAACAAATATTATTGGTGCTGTTTTACTTATTGGTACTCCGGTAATTTTTTTTAGCATATATGCCTTTAATACTTCTCCCATTTTGCCGGGAGTTAAACTCATAGCTAATCCGGACATAAAAATATCAAACGATACGCGCAGGCTGATGTCTATCTTTAATTGCCTAACGTAATAGTGCCATTTGAAAAATCTGGAAACATAGTTTAGGTATGAAAATAACAGAAGAAGGGGTAAAAATAACCAGTTAAAAGATTTAAATGTCTCAAATAAAAAATTTATATCGGTAAAAACGGCTAAAACAAGATAAATTAGAACTGCAATTCCTAAAACAATAAACAGGTTTTTTTTTATCTTGTTAATCACGTTATATTATTTCCTTTAACTTTTGATATACTTTTTGCAGCGGTAAACCCACAACATTATAATAACAACCGTTTATTTTTTCAATAAAAACAGCCCCGTAATCATCCTGAATTCCATAAGCACCGGCTTTATCCATCGGACTTCCGGTTTTTATATAATCTAATATTTCAGATTTAGTAAGTTTTCTAAATGTTACTTCGGTTGTTTCGTAATCTAAAATTGTTTTATTATTTTTGCTGTTAAATAATGCAAAACCGGTAAATACAGTATGTGTATTACCGCTTAATTTTTTTAATATTTTTTCAGCGTCTTTTTTATCTTTTGGTTTGTTTATTATTTCACCGTCTAAAACAACAATTGTATCGGCAGTTAAAATAACTCCATTTTTAACACATAATTTGGCTTTATTTAATTTCTCTTCAGAAAGTCGTAAAACCGTGTTTAGAGGCGTTTCATTTGGAAGAAGAGATTCGTCAACATCTACTGAAAAGGATTTAAATTTTAAATTTAGAATTTTAAGTAATTTTTTTCGACGAGGTGATTGTGAAGCTAAAAATAGCGGTATGTCCTTTAACATAATAAGCAAGAACTCAAAATAAAGAGGTAAGTAATTTTATTAATTATCTAAATAAGGCTTTAATACTACCCCAAGTTCTTTTTACACTTGAAACACCGCCATGAGTTACAGTAACTTCATTTGAATATGAATTTGTACCGTCAGTATCAACAAGTTTTAGTCTGTAAATATAAACGGCATCATTTGTTTTATAAGCATTATCATCTATATAACTATAATACGAATTATTTCCCTTACAGTTAGTAGTTGATATTTCTATAAAACTGCTTATTGGTGTTTTACGCTCAATAACAAAATTTTTAAGATTGGTTTCCTGGCCGGTCTGCCAATCCAGCACAATACCTTCACCATTGCTGCGCCCATGGAAGTATGATATAAACGCACCTGCAAATAAAACCGATATTTGCGTAAATATTACTAAAGCTATAATATATTTTATTATTTTTATTTTCATATTGATAAATATATCACTTATGGTAAAAAATGTCAAGTTTATTTTATTTAAAAATTCATTTTGTGATGCAGAATACATTAATAAACAACTAATTTAGTCTGTACAGTATAGTATTATATATAAAAGCTTTAACTCAATAATAATCCTTTTAAAAATAACAATTTAAAGCCAATTTTATGGCAACTTAAATACAATTGGCATTGCCATGCTCATTTTGAAATATTTCCCTTCATATTTTGCAGGATACCAATTTGGCATTAATTTTACAATTCGAACAGCTTCTTCATCACAGCCAAACCCTATTCCGCGTAATATTTTAACATTAGTAACTTCTCCATTTGTTTCAACTTCATATTGAACTAATACTTTACCTTGAATTGCAGCCTTTTTAGCTTGCTCGGGATAGGTCAAGTTATCCGAGATAAACTTCAATAATGCATCAATTCCATGGGGGTAGTTTGCAATATTATCTACAACATACGAATATCGATTAAGATCTTTCATATACTCTTCATCAAGCACGTCTGATTTATCAACTCGCAATAATGTGATATTTTCAATTTTGGTTTTATCAGCTTCAATAATAAACTTTTTTGTAACTGGACTATAAAGATCTTTAGTAATAAACAATTCATATTCTCCAACTTGCAAGCCATCTAATAATTTGGAGCCTTCCCATATTTGTATCTTTTTACCGTTTTTGCTTAAAGTAATTTGTGCATCAGGTTGTGAAATAATAAAATCTAAACAACCAACCTTTGTGGAATCTCCTCTATTTTGCAACCGCATAAATTTATGGTTCTTTAATTCTGATAGTTGATATTCTCCTTTTCCTAACACATACATGGTATTTTGCGCTTGCAAAGTACTTATTATGAACAAAAATAATAAAACCGGAAGATTTTTTTTCATAATGACCAATAATTTTTGTTGATTTAATAAAATAATATTCTTAATCATAAAAATCACAGTTCACACAATTTTTATAACCTTAAACTAGATAAATCTAGTCAATCATAGACTGGATATTATTTTTCAAATTTATTTAAATTAAAGTTAGAAAGTTTAATTAACGCGTTTTCACTCCATTCCTGTGGCTGCCACGAACGTACATAAATTTGAGGCTGTTCATTATTAAAATCGACTAATAAAAACAAATATCCTTCATCAGAATAAGATGTTGCCTGATAAAATTGGCGCATACTTAACCCATAAACATTATCTTGTTTGTTTTTACGCATAATCTTAAAAGAGTTATATCCAATAAAAATATCTTTTTGATTCCTAAAAACATTAGCTTGATTTTTTAGATATTCGTCCTTCGTATATTTCATATAACGAGCATCCGGTTGTTCGATATTTAATTTTGTGTATTTGTACATATCTTTAATTTTAGTCTTTTTTAAAACTCGCCCCACAATTATTACAGCTTCGTCGGCAAATAAAGAATCAAGCATTTCTATATTACGGCTTAAAAACGCTGTTCTATATTTTTCAACAAACTTAATAATAACCTGTCTGTTTCCCCAGTCATTTCCATATGTACCCTGCTCTACAAATTTATTGTACAAATTATCCATAATTCCAAAATTTACATCGTACAAATTACCCTTGTTATCAAAATCCAAAACCATATATTCGGAACTTTGTTTGTTAAGCGAGGAATATTTATTAACAACCTTAATTTTGCGTAATTCCCAGCCGTTAAAAGTTTTATTAACATTGACAGTAATAGACCCGGCTGCAATATTAATTTTATTAAATTTCATCATATCGGAAATTTTATTGCGTAAAAAATCATCATTGGGAAACATTTTATTTACAGTTGTTGAGCTTCCTCTTTCAAAAATTGAGATAAGCTTCTCTGTTTGTTCATTTATTTTATTTAAAACCGTACAACTATCTTTGTTAATTAACAAAAATTCTCTTGTACCCTTAAATAAAACTTGTTTAATTTCCTTTTCTGAAAGTCCAGTTTTTGTAATAACAACTTTATTTTCGTCTTCGCTGTTTATTATTTCTTTTTTAATTTCACTTAATCGTTCTTTTTTTTCAACAATTTTTAACGGAACCTGCTTTGTGTTTTTAAATGAAGGTCTGTTAACAACATTCCATAATTCGTTAATAACCGATATTTCATTACGGCATTCGTAATAGCTGTATTTAATATTTACATCTAATTTGTCAAATTGTGAGCTAGTTCCAATTAAATTAAAAATTGCAGCTCCATCCATCACCTGTACATTTACTTGATTTAATCCATCCCAAAAACTAAAATCAAGCTGGTTTGCTTTTTTATCAAACACGTCAACAGAAAATTCCAATTCGCGTTCATTATTACTAATTTTAGTATCTTTTATCAAATAAAATTTTGTGTTGGTAATTATAGTATTAATACGATAAGGAATTTCAGTTGTAAGGCTTTTATCATTATACATTATATTTTGTTCAGGAATAGAATTCATTAATAAGAGAGCAAAATAATAACTTTTTAATGCACCCGCATAATTTTCGTCTTGTTCAAAATCAACAGCATTTGAATATATATTGTTAATTAATTTCTTTCGTTCAGCAAATATTTCATTAACTTCACTTTTAGCAATATATAACAATACGTCAACCATTCCACCGATAGAATTACGAATAGACTGTACATTTTTTAATGTTGCAGACGAATATGTTTTTAAAATATCCTGAACAGTTTCCCTTAAATTTTCATTTGTTTCTTGCATAGTCCGTTCAAAGGTTGAGGAAATTGTTACTGATATTTGTTTTGTTAATCGAGACAATGCTGCATCTTCCGCTTCTTTTTCATTTTCTGCAGATGATTGGCCCCAGTAATAATCTTTTGAGTTTTTTATTGTTTCCTCGCTTTGGGTTTGTGCAAATAAATTTGACATAATCAAAACAATAAATAAAACATATAAATATTTTTTCATTGAATTTTTACTACTTATTAATAAATTTTTTACTTACTTTTTAATTTTAGCTAATTCTTATAAATTTCAATATCAAATCATAAATTATTACTAATTTTAATATATTCTAAACAAATTTTACTATAATAAATCTTTTACTATTCTAAATCCATTATTACCTATAGGTTTATCAATAATACCATTGTATCGACAAGTCGAACGACAATAAAAAATAGTACTCATCGTTGAACCACCTCTCAATACACGAAATTTCCCATCATTTGGACCAGTAGGATTATTTGTGTTAGTTACGTCATAATAATTATCATCATACCAATCACTGCACCATTCCCACAAATTCCCACCCATGTCAAATATTCCTAATTCATTGGGTAATTTTTCCCCTACTTCATGTATTGTAGAAATTTGATTGTTATTATACCAAGAAACTTTATCAATATTATCGCTACCGCAATATAAATATTCTTGGGTTGTGTTTCCTCCTTTTGCAGCGTATTCCCATTCGGCTTCAGTTGGTAATCTTCCTCCATCCCATACTGCATAAGCTATCGCATCGTTCCAAGTAATATAATTAACCGGATATTTTCTCCCATCTTTTTGTCTTACTTTTCCATCCATATCATAATGCCAATTAACACCAGCTTTTAATTCAAAATTTTTACCATTCCAAATTAAACCGGTACCACTTTTTTCCGCATCAGTTTGATATCCTGTTTCGTTTACAAATTTTTCAAACTCATCAATAGTAACTTCATACTTGCTAATATAAAAACTGTTTAGTAAAATTTCATGTACAGGTTTTTCATTTATTGCTCCTTTTGTACTTCCCATTTTGAAAGTCCCTCCCTCAACATAAATCATTCCGTCACCATAAAGATTTTTATCAAAAATTGGTTTGGTATTTATATTTGATTCTTCTTCAATATTTGAAGTAGTATTTTCACCATCAAGAACAATTCGAAATCCTATATTATTTCTTTTAATTGTATAACTACTAGTGTATGAACCCCTAAAGGTATTATTACAATTACTCTCATCTTCTTTATATGAACCTCCCCTTATAACACGTTCCTTCCAAACACCAGTTGCGGAAGGAGGACCCAAAGGATTTATCGTTTTAGACTGTTTATAATAATCTTCGTCATACCAATCATCGCACATTTCCCAGACATTTCCACTCATGTCATAGATCCCAAGTTGATTTGGTTTTTGTGTACCAACATCTTTAGTTCTTTCAGCATTATAGGCATACCAGGCAACGTCTGCAATAAAATTACTTCCGCTATATCTTGTCTCTTCACTTCTATTACCGCCGCAAGCTGCATATTCCCACTCGGCTTCTGTTGGCAATCTATATTTTTTCCCGCTTTTTTTATTTAATTTTTCTAAATACTTTTGTATATCCTCAAAACTTACATTTTCAACAGGTAAGTTTTCACCTTTATTATCGCTTGGGTTATTTGCTATAATCCCCTCCCACTCCTTTTGCGTTACTTCATATTTACCAATATAAAAACTGTTTAAAGTAACAGGATGAACCGGTTTTTCGTTACTTTCACCTTCATTGTTACCCATTTGGAATGCACCTCCTTCAACATATACCATATTTTCAGGTAAACTTGTATTATTAACAATTTGTGAATTTTGGTTAATAAAAATTGAAGGATCTTTAATAAGCGTTATATCTTCAATAGTATTTTTGTCATTTTCTATAATAATTTTTTTTATTACAATTTTATATCCGCAATTCATTACATATAAATCGTATTCTCCAATCTGCAAATCTTTAATAATTTTAATACCTTGCCATAGCTTCACAATTGAACCATTCTTACTTAATACAGCAGTAGCTTCGGATGGGGCTATTGTAAATTGGAATACTCCGGTTTTTGAATTTAAGTTATATTCTTTGGTTATAGTTTGGTTTTGTCTTATTTCAATTATTTCTTCAAGCGATGAATATCCTTCTTTAATAATTTCAATTTTATATTTACCGGGGCTTAATTCAATTTCGGTATTACCAGTATATTTTTCTTTATTTATTAAAACATCTGCATCCCTTGGAATAAGAGTTAATAAAAGTTTACCTGCATTTTTTACCATGTTATAATTAAATAAATTATTCTTTCCTTCAGTTATATTTATTTTTTCTTCAATATCCAAACAGCCAGATTTTGATAATTTCAAATTATAACTGCCGGGATATAAAAAAACACCTTTATTTGTTTCTCCTTTTTCAATATTATCAATAATTATTTTTGCACCTGTGGGATTTGAATTAACCTGAACTGCTATAAGTTCTATCGGTTTGAGTGTAAAGGAAAACAAAATATTTGTAACAGACACATTAATTTCTTGTTGTAGGGTTTTAAAACCTTCCTTTTCAATTCTTAATTGATGTTTGCCGATTGAAGTTTGTTGGGATGAAGAACTTCCTTTAGGTTTATCATCAATAAAAATATTTACATCGTTTGGTTTTACAACAATACTTATGGGTATTAAATCAGTTTTCTTGTCCCCTGTTATTTTTAGTTTCCATATTTCCCCACTTTTAAGTCTAATACCAAAATCATTTAAAATAATCTTTAATGAAACATAACCGGAACAATATATTTCAACTACTCTTTCTTCCGGCGAAAGGAATAATAGATCTTTCCCAGGATTACTATTTATTTTTACAACGCCATTATAAGAATTGTATGTTAATCCTGTTAAATCGGTTACAATCATTAATCCGGCACAAACATCACCATTTGCATCCCGTGCAGACTTATCAATCAACTCGGAAAGTTGGATTTCACCTTTACCAACAACTCTCATCTCGTTTTGAGCATATAATACGTTTACCGAAATAAATATTATCAAAACCAGTATTTTATTTATCATAATAAACCCCATCGTAAAACTTATATTTTTAATAATAAATACCCATAATAATAGCTCTATTATAATAATAATTTAACAATAAATGTTGTATTTTAAAATTATTTATAATCAAATCATTATAGCATATTTGGATTAATATGTCTTATTATAGATTTAAATAAAACAGACATAATGTGAGAAAGATTTTTTATTACCCAACAAAAATAAAATATTAACACCCCGATATATTTTATATGTAAAAAAAAAAAAACGAACTCCTCATTATTAACATGAGGAGTAAGTAATTATAAAACAATATATTAAATTTTTATACTTTTTGGACAAACTTAATTCTATTCATAGCTCGTTGTAATGATGCTTCAGCCCGCACTGAATCAATCTTTTCTTTATTACCTATTGCAAGCCTGTTTTTAGCTCTTTCCAAAGCTTGTTTTGCACGGTCCAAATTAATTTCTTCAGGTTTTTCAAATGATTCGGCAAGAACAATAATTTTGTTATTTAAAACTTCAATAGTCCCTCCGCTGGTAGAATATTTCATGATCTTATTTTCAGTATCCACTATCTGCACAATACCAATTTCCAAAGTGCTTATAATTGGAGCATGATTAAATAAAACCTGAAAACTGCCAAGTGTTCCGGGAACGGTTATTGAAGTTATTTTTCCATTAAAAACTAATTTAGATGGTGTAACAACCTCTAAAGTCATCTCTTTCATTTATTGTCTCATTCCTTTAGCTTTTTCAACAGCTTCTTCAATGGTTCCAACATACATAAAAGCTTGTTCCGGTAAATTATCATGTTTACCATCAATAATTTCTTTAAAGCTTCTAATTGTATCTTCAAGCTTAACATATTTACCTTTATAACCGGTAAATTGTTCGGCAACGTGAAATGGCTGGCTTAAGAATCTTTGAATTCTACGTGCACGGCGTACAATTATTTTATCACCTTCAGAAAGCTCATCCATACCAAGAATATTAATAATATCTTGTAAATCTTTATATCCCTGTAATATTTCTTTAACCAGTTTAGCTGTCTGATAATGTTCATGTCCTAATATACCCGGTTCAAGAATTCTTGATGTTGAATCCAATGGATCAACAGCAGGATAAATACCAAGCTCGGAAATTTGTCTGCTTAATACAGTAGTAGCATCCAAGTGACTAAATGCAGTGGCAGGTGCAGGATCTGTTAAGTCATCTGCAGGAACATAAATAGCTTGTACAGACGTAATAGAACCTTTATCGGTTGATGTAATACGTTCTTGCAATTCACCCATCTCAGAAGATAAGTTAGGCTGGTAACCAACTGCAGAAGGCATACGGCCTAATAAAGCAGATACTTCGGAACCGGCTTGCGTAAAACGGAAAATATTATCAATAAATAACAAAACGTCTCTTTCTTCTTCATCACGGAAATATTCGGCAATAGCTAATCCCGTTAATCCAACTCTTAATCTTGCTCCCGGTGGTTCGTTCATTTGGCCAAACACAAGTGCGGTTTTATTAATAACCCCCGATTCATTCATTTCAAGCCACAAATCGTTTCCTTCACGGGTTCTTTCACCAACACCGGCAAATACAGAATATCCACCGTGCTGTTTTGCAATATTATGAATTAATTCCATAATCACAACAGTTTTACCAACACCGGCACCACCAAACAAACCTGTTTTTCCACCGCGCGAATAAGGTTCTAATAAATCAATAACCTTAATACCGGTTTCAAACATTTCCTGATTTGTAGTTAAACTTGTAAATTTAGGTGCATGTCTGTGAATTGGATATCTTTTTTCGGCTTTAATTTCACCCATTCCGTCTATAGGATTACCAATTACATTAATTAATCGACCCAACGTTCCAGGACCAACAGGTACAGTAATTGTTTCACCTGTATCAATAGCTTTCATACCTCTAACTAAACCATCAGTCGAATCCATAGCAACAGCACGTACTCTGTTTTCACCAAGGTGCTGTTGTACTTCAACCACTAAATCTTCATCTTTTCCTTCGGTATTTATTCTAGGAATTTTGATCGCATTATATATTTTAGGCAAAGAACCTTCTTCAAAATCTATATCTACTACCGGTCCAATAACCTGAACAATCATTCCTTCGTTGCTTGCCATTTTACTCCTATAATAAAATTAAACAATTTGTAAAACTAATTATTATATTAATTATTATCAACAAAAACTTAACAATTACTTTAATAGAACCAGTTTTTTACTGATTATTTTGTTTTCTGAACGTAATTGATAGATATAAACACCGCTTGAAAGGTTACTTGCATTAAAATCAAATACATTTAAACCTGCTTTTGCACTTCCGTTAAATAATTCTGTAACTTTTTGGCCAATTGAATTATAAATAAAAAGGCTCATTTTTTGTTCAAAAGGTACAAAAAATGAAATAGTAGTGACAGGATTAAATGGGTTTGGATAGTTTTGATTTAATTCAATACTGTTAGGATACTGATAACCTTTGTCTTCAACCGATGATACTATTGGAACCACAAAACTAACCGTACCGCCTAAATCGTTATAACGTTGTTTAAATTCCTGCATAAATTTATTTGCGGTATATACATCATGAATAATTAAAGTATTTTCATCATTATTTTCGTTTGCTGCATTAGACCAATTATGACTTCCTGTAATAACGGCAGGATCAGAAGTTGGGTAAGATGCATCAATTATTCCATATTTATGATGAAGAGTGTTACTTAAATTATAATCAAACATTTCTCCAATTGACTGTAAATTTGCAAAATCGGAACCGTTTGCATTAACATCATCAACAACGCCTCTAATATCTCTTAATCCGGCAGAATAATCCGTATTAATAGCATTATAAATAGGATCACTAGTAAAAATAAGTAATGCAAAATATAATGAAGAATCGGCAGTTAAAATATTATTTACAATTTTACTTTCAGTATTATCGGACGGACTAAAATATAAATCAACAGGAATATTATTTATAATAAAATTATGCGTTGTGTTATCGCTTTTTTGATAACCAAATTTAGCATTTGTAGAATTTGGTACATCTGTATCACTTCCCCACATCTCTTCAAACTCGGCTGTATATGCCAATGCAAGAGTATTATCATTAATTTCAACGGCATTATTCCTCCAGTATAATTCGCTGGAAGTCCAGTTCCACGAACCGGTCCAAACCCAATCATTTTCAGCATTAAAATCTCTTGCATCAAATATTGCAAATTTGTTATGCATAATACCATCTATTGCAGGTCTTTTACTAATTAATATACCCGCATTTAATAATAATTGCATGGAACTTTGGGTAGTTCTGTTATCATAAACAACTCGAACTTTTACACCTCTGTTTTTAGCGGCAATAATTGCATTTGCAATTTCATCCATACCAAAAAAACTATACAAAGCAATATCTAATGAATAAGAAACATTATTAATTCTTTCTATTACTTTTGTTTTAAAATTAACATTCCCCTCTGCTAAATTACCGGGAATTGCAACGCCGTTATCAACAGGACTATTAAAATACACATTAATTTTACCTGATGATGGTGTTGAAGCAGTAAGAATAATAGTTTGTAATGAACTTTCGTTAAACCCAAAAGAATTACGCGAATAAACTTTATAATAATACTTAGTATCTTTTTGAAGATTTGTTACAGAAATAGTATGCGCTGTAGTTAATGTTTCGTCAACCAATGTACCAAGCTCCAAAGCATTAGTCTTGCCATACTTAATTTCGGTATTACCTTCTCTAACAGTATTAAAAAATACAGTAAAACTTGAATCTGTATAATTTGAAACAATAACCGGATTAATAATTACAGGAACGTACAAAGTAACTATATCATCTATAGAACGAGGCATTAGTTGATAACCTGAATTATAAGGAGCACTTGATTTATACTGTCCAACTATACCAATTAAATCTATTTTGAATTGTGGAATTGCAGTACCAACAATAGATGAAACATCAGTATCAATTCTTAAATCCATAGTATTAATTGAATCAGTAATAGTATAAGTAGTGTTTCCTGAAAAATTACCTGCAGCATTAATTTTAACATCACTTAATCTAACAAGGCGTCCTTCAAATTCTTCAATTCCATTCCAGCTTTGACTTTTAATTTGCTGAATGGTAATAACCATAGGCTCAACTACATATCCGGTTGAGTGTTTAGTAAAAGTACCTGTAGTAAAGTCAAATTGAGTTAAACCGTTATAATTAGTTATTTTTGAAGTTAATGTAACAGAATCGCCAATAGCAACAAAATTAGTAAAACGAATTCCGTAAACCGAAACTCCCCCTGTATTATCCTGAACAAAGGCAGGTCCGCTTGTACCATAATTTTTAGCTGTTGTTACAATTCCGCTTACCTTAACAGTCTGGCCATTGTAAATAGTAGTTCCAGTCGAATCGTTAGAATGAAGATTTATAATATCAATTTGCTCTTGTCCGAAGATAACAAAACTTAGACAAAAAAAATATATTGCAAAAAAAATCCGTCTATTCATTAATTAACCTAATTAAGATCTGTAGATAAAACAAATCTTAAAATCCTATTATTATCAGTATCAACAACATACAATATTTTATTAAAAAACTCCACTGCATGAGGATTATTAAACACAGAACTACCACCAAAAGATTGAAGTTCTTCACCAAACGAATCGAATTTAAATATACTGTCTTTAGCGGCATCAGCCACAAAAATATTATTCGAGTTATCAATGGCAACATCTTCGGGTTGTAAAAATCTGTTAATATTCATAAGTGAGGCAGTAAAAGGCTCAATTTTACTTCTGTATCCGGTAAAGTCCGAAGATACAACATATTGCAGCCATTGAGTTCTAAAACTATTGTTACCAATTAAAGTTACAATAATATCACGGGTTGAATTTTTAAAGGAGGTCAACGAACTAATTTTGTTAGCCGATAATAAACCTGTACCTTCGGGTTCCAATAAAGGAACTCTGCCGGTTAATGAATCAACCTTTGTTCCGTCACTTCTAGTAATTTTTGAAAACACAAGAATAGAATTTGCCGGATCCACCAAAGCTTGGTCATCAGCAGGGCCTGTTCTGGAGACAAGGAACGAATTATTAGCAAAAACACAAACGCCTGTATATTTACGGTTCGGTTTTAAATAATCAAAACTGGTTTTTGGTAATAATGTATCAATTGGAGCAGCTCCAATATTATGCTGAACAGCAACTAAATTAATTTTAAATACAGCACTAAAAACGGCTCCTTGCTCATCAACAAGTTCTCCACATACCAGTAAATTTAATTGGTAATCTTGTGCTAATGCAATTGGTCGTCTGATATGAATTGATCCCAACTCTTGACCAGATATATCTAGCATGACTATTTTATTACTATCAGTATCAGCAATATAAATAAATGGCTCCCTACCGATCAAAATATCCTGAGGTTTGTGAAAACCGTCCCAAACCGGATATTGTTGAATATATAAGGTATCTCCAATAGCTAAAGGATCAGTTGAACCGAGCACAATTTTTTGCAGGCTACTTTTAAAAGTCCCAGCATCATTGGTTGAAAATACTTTAAAATAATATATTGAATCTTTTTGAAGACTACCAACAGTTATTACATGAGTAGAAGTAAGATAATCTGAAACAACAGAGTCCATCTCTAATCCAATAGTTCTTCCAATTTTAATTTTTGTATTTCCTTCACCAAATGTATTAAACGAGACTGTTAAACTTGTATCAGTAAAACTTGATATTTTAATAGTAGAAATTAATACAGGAATAGTACCCGATTGAGCTTCATTCAAACTAAATTTATCAGTACATGAAATTACAATTGTAAGTAAGAAAATAGCTAAAAAAATATAATTTTTAAACTTCATCATAATTAAAACCCTAAAATTAGTGAAAAGCGATGAGCACTACCTAATTTTTCAAAATTAGCAAATGCATAATCAACTGTTACATCGGCAATTGATACCGGCAATGTTACACCTGCACCAAAAGTAAAATCTTGTTCATCAACATTTATTTTGTAACCACCGCGCAAATTAAAAATGTTTTTCCAACTGTACTCAACACCTGTGGAAACATTTTCGCTATTATCATTTGGGTGATTTAATTGTATAGATGTTGTTATCCTATGATCTTCAGTTTGGTATGGTTCAAAAGCAAAACCAATTCTAAACATTGTAGGAGGTGAAAATGATTGCCAAACAGATTTTTCCCTTTTTCCAAACAATACAACTTTGCCATCGGGTGATAGTTCGTTACCAAAATTTGTAATAGTAACAGCAAATCTTGTTGAACCTAAACCTGTCCAATACAAAGTTCCTAAATCAATCATCATACCGCGCATTTTTAAATTAGCTAATGTTTCTTCAATATATCTGATAGTTCCGCCAAAGCTAAACTGTTCTGTCATTTTACGCGAATATGTTAAGGCAATTGCAATGTCGCCATACTTAAAATATTCCCCTGTACCATAAGGTTGTAATTCGGTTGTTACCGGCATATCTTCCGTATGTAAGGATGTAAAAGATACTCCAACTGCATCCATTGGTGAAAAATGATATACTGCACCAAAAAATTCGTGTTTAATATCAACAACCCATTCATTGTGTGAAAATATCACTTGGTCATTTTTACATTGAGATACACCGGCGGGATTCCAATATAATGCCGAAGCATCATCTGCTATTGCAATAAAAGCATCTCCCATGGCCGAAGCTCTTCCACCAACGCCTATCTTTAAAAACTGAGCCGTCGAAATACCGGCACGCTGCCCGCCCAAAACCGGGAACATTTGGGCGTAGTTACTACATAATGGCAATAATAATATTATAATAAATAATTTTTTCATATTAGAATCTCAAGCTTAGTCCGAATTTTATATTACGTCTGGTTAAATATCTAGCAGGATTGTATGGATACGCTGATACCGGAGATTGTAAATCGGGGTATAACGGATCGTTCCAACTTGATGGAGTAGCATCTCCGTACTCATAGGCTTTTCCTGTAGCCGGATTAATAATTGCTGAGTTGTCTGTATCAAATAAATTGTTCACTTCTACAAAAAATGAAAATTTGATTGTACCAATTTTAAAGTATTTTTCAAAATTAGCATCAACATAAAACCAGTTATCTGCAATTTCACCATATCTATTATTTACATCCGATTCATATTCCGGTCTTCCTTCAGAATCGTAACTACCGGTAAAAATATATGGTGTATAGCGTTTACCTGACTGGAAAAAAGCTCTTAAATATAAATTATAATCATCTAAAATGCCTTCACCAAAATCAAAAAGCGGTTTACCTTTTTCAACATAAAAATTCAAATTTGCAGCAATTGTTAATGGTCTATCCCACGAAACGTATTCTTCTTTTACGCTTTCATTTAAATCTCCTTGAAGGATAAGTACACCTTCATCGGCTGAGGAACTTTTACCTGTAACAATTGCATACGAAAATGAAAACATACCGGAAAACCATTTGCCTATTCTTTTTTTGTACTCCAGTTCAAGACCTCTTGAACGGGCATAATCCATATTAGCATAAGTAATAAACGATTGAGTTGCAAATCGAGCTGAAGTTATTTTTGCGGTTCTTGTTCTTATATAATCAAAAATATCTTTATAATAAGCTGTAATAGTTAATACATCATCCTGCGAAAATTGTGTCTTTAGTCCAAGTTCATAAGCAACCGTAGTTTCAGGATTTAAATTCGGATTTCCAAATTTTTGAAATGAAGATTGTGCACTTGAAGGGCTTAATTTTGCATATACAAACTGCGGATTAGGCCATTTACTAAAATGTCCATATGAAAAGAACAATATTTGGTTATCGGTAACAGGATGAGATATACCTAAACGAGGACTTAATCTTGCCTTAAATCTTCTATTACCAAAAAAGCCATAAGTATCATCTTTATAAGCTTGGCGTGTTTCGTCCGGTATAGTAACAACATCAAGATTTTCAACTGCATCATCAACATATTTACCCGGGAACCAATAATCCAGTCTCATTCCAAAGTTTAATATCATACCGCTAAAATTGATATTATCCTGGGCATAAAACGAACCTTTAGCAGGATGTACCTTATAAATGTCATTATTTAATCCAAGTGTTCCAATCCAAGGTTTATAAATATCTATAACCTGCATCTCTTGGAATATTGCATTAAAACCAGCTTTAAATTTATTCTTTTCATCAAAAAAACTGGTTACGTCCCCTTTTATAGAAAAATCATTTATATAATGGTCTCGCCAAGTAAATGGATTTCCAACATCCCAAAAACCATCACCGGGTATTACACCTATTGTATCTCGTCCCAAATTATAATATTCTATAGGAAAAGTCACAATATCTTTAGGTTCTTCATATTCGTACCAATATTTTCCGTTGGCATCTGCACGCATTGTAGAAAAGAAATGATTAAATTTCAATTCATAAAACGTTTTTGAATTTAACGTATGAGTAATACTTATAGTGTTGTATTTGTTGTTATGTGTAAACACATTAGCATTATCTAAAATATTTTGGAACTCATATTGATAGCCTGGACTTGGTTCAACATATTCTAAATTTGATTGAAGAGATTGTGAGTTTTGATTAATATTAACAGATTGATTGTAAGAATACTGAATTTTGAATGTAGAACTAAATTTATAAGTTAATTTAAATAACCAAAACCAGCTATTTTCTGCTCTGGGAGCAAACTTTGTACCATAAAAAGTTGATGAATTTAGCTGTGTTGCAACTGATTTATTATATCCTTGCGTAATACCATCAGTAATACCCATATAAAAGCTACCGAAAAAAGTAAGTTCGCCGGGTATTTTTAGTCCAAGTTCGGGTAATAAAAACCTGGTTATCGGTTCAGGGCCGCTAAAATTGCTCTCAAGAACTTCGGTATTAAAAATATGATCCGATTCTCTATATCCAAAATTATCTCTTTTATAAGAAATAGATCCTGAATATTTATCCCCGCCTTCTCTGGTTTTAACGTTTACAACTCCACTGGTGGCATCTCCGTATTCCGCATTGTAACCACCTGTAATAACATCAACTTCTTCAATAGAGTTAGAACTTAGTTGAAGACCAAAACCAGTACCTGCAAGCGGATCTTGAATAGAAACACCATCAAGTAAAAAAGCATTTTCGTAAGACCTGCCACCGCGTATATGGATTGAATTATCAGATTTTACAACACCTGATTGTTGAGTAACCAAATCGTTTATGTTTTCAATTACTGCAACTTCTATATCTTGTTTTGATATAGTACGTTTGCTTTGAGTTTCATCAACTTCCATAAGCGGTTTATCACCAACAATAATAATATCCTGTTCCATTGTTAATGCAGTTTCAGTCATATCTACATCTATTTTGGTTGTTTTAGCAGGTTGAACTTTAATACCGGTAAACAACATTGGTTTGTAACCTATAAACGTAACTTCAACCGAATAGGTGCCAGGATTAATTCTTTCAATTGAAAACTTCCCGTCAAAATTGGAAGCAGCACCGTAATAAGTACCTTTTAACGTAATATTCACACCAGGCAATGATTCTTTTGTAACTGCATCAACAATAAGACCTTCAATGCGTCCTTTATCCTGAGCAGCTAAAGATATTTGCAAGATGAGAATAAATAATATTATTAAATTCTTTCTCATAAGCTATAGCCAAATTCATCAAAGAATATTTTTTCTATTAATTGCGATACTGTTCCCGGGTTTCCATCACAAAGATGTAATGGTAAACCTATAAAGAACAGGGTTTTTGTTCTATCCATAAATGCAATGTTTCCGTTAATCTGACTGCTTGAAACATCATAAACCTTATAAGCAGATGAAACATTGGGACTATAAGTACGCACCCATGAAATTGTTACAGATGTTTTTAATGTGGGATAACCGGAAATACCACTTGATGGCAATAAAGAAGCACCCGCTAATAAAAAGCTTAACGGCCTCTTTTGTCCTAAGGAATCAATTGCTAAAAAGTTTTGCAAATACGATTTATCAAACGGAAAAGTATCACTTGAATCTTGAAAATTCATCGAAAACGCAATTTTACCGCCAGCCTGAATAAATTTTTGTGTAGCTATTGCAGCCAAATCCATAGTAGGACTGGTATCAGTGTACCAATAGATGTATTTAAAAAGTTTCATTGTTTCCAAAAATGTAATACTCTGGTATGGAAGTTTAGTTGTTTCAACATTAAATTCATCGTATTTATCAACTAACTGTCCGCCACGCAAATTATTAAATGTAGTACTATAAAAACTTTCCGCATTAGTACCGGTATAATCATCAATAAGTAAAAGTTTACCTTTAGGTTTTTTTACATACCAAGATGAAGTAGAATCAGGTAAAAATACAAAGTTAGATTTAGAGCCGCTTATATCAACAGCTTGTATATATATTCGGTTATTATTATTAAGTAATAATCCGCTTAATTTTTCGCTTTGAATACTTGATTCGGAACCATTTAATAACACTTCCATTTTAGGAGCCGACTCTTCAAAATTTTTACATCGTAGTGTTACTAATCTAGCATTACCCGGTAAAGTAATAAAATCAGTTGTATCATTTAAAGAAATATTTATACCAACAATAGATTCATCACCATCCAAATCAGAGGCATCCCAGCCGACTGTAATAACAGGATATGAAGTAGCAGGTAAAACAGTAACTTTATTCCAGCCGATTACAGGAGAAGTATTTTTAATAGGGAATTTTAATTCAGCCGGCGTTGGATCAATATTCCCCCAATCGGTATATTTTTCACCAGATGTATAAATTCCGTCATTATTTGCATCAATAAAAGGTTCTCCCCCAATATCAACATTATTAAAAATAACATGAGCATCATAAACGCCATTACCCATATTATCTATTGCCGATACTTTGAAAACATAGTTGGTATCAACCGACCCGATTGGCAAAGAAAAAGTACTGTCATTACTTGTTGTAAAATGCCATTGCGTATCTATCCCTTCCCATTTAAAGAGATATCCTACAACCAAGCCATCAGAATCATCACTCCACCAATGAACGCTTAATCGACTTTTTTGTTGATTTAAGTCCGCATCTTGGTTTGGATACAAAAATAAAAATGTATCCGGTGCTTTATCAGCTTTTTTCGAATCTGTAATATCATCACTACAACTTATTAAAAACAGAAACGATATTAAAAACAAAATGTAATATTTAGTCATAAAATTACTGCTTAAATTTAGAAATAAGGGGGGTTAAAAAAACCCCCCAAATAATTATTTCATTAAAATCATTTTTTTAATCGAATTAAAATTACCTGCTTCTACTCTGTAGAAATATACACCGCTTGATAAATTAGATGCATTAAATACAACTTGGTGATTTCCACGGTTTAAATTACTATTAACCAAAGTTTTAATTTCTTGTCCTAAAGTATTATAAACTTTTAAAGTTACAAATGCATTTTCAGGAATTGAAAATTGAATTTTAGTTGAAGGGTTAAATGGATTTGGATAATTTTGATAAACAACATAAGTATTAGGTAAAGTGTTTATTTCATCTTCCACTCCAACCGGTACATGTCCAACAAAATCTTCATCTTTTCTTGGTATTAATTTATAATTGCTATATGAAAAATATAATATACCGGTTAAAGATCCAAATTTATCACCAATTCTAACTCTATGTGGTGCATTTTCTAAAGTTGCATCCCAATAATTATGATAATTATTGCCACCGTCTTGTAATTCAACTCTTGTTTGAATATTGCTGCCGTCTGCTACCAATATTTCACCAAAATTGCTAGTTCCCGGGCCTGAAACTCCATCTGCATTATCATCAATAACCGTTAAAGTATCATATGTTACTAAAACACCTTCGTACGACTCTGCCGGTAATGAACTACCAATACTTGTTCCAATTGTTTGAGTAGATAATACTGTTGCATCTGGTACAACACCTGTACCGGTTACAACAACCACACCAACATCATCCAATCCTTTAATTTCAGTAACATTATAATTTTCGTAAACTGCACCTGTTACAGTAACAGCATCACCTCTATGTAATTTTAATACTTCTGTTCCATATAATTTGATACCACTCCATGGACCTGTTCCGTCTTGCAAATAAACTTGAGCTGAACTATAAGTACCATCAACCAGATCTGTTGTATCACAAGTTACAATACCGCTAACAGTTACGTTATAACCATTATAACCGCTATAACCACTTCCAAATGGGCTATATTGAATGTCTTTAATTGCTAATGGTCTATTTAATACATTGTAAAAATATAAACCGGTTGTTGTATTTGTTGGGTTTGTTGAAGTTGCATTATTATTATCTTTTGCTTCAAGATAATAAGCTATTAAAGATTCTGCAGCTTGACCGGGAACTGTAGCTGTATAAATTGAGTCGCCAACAGCAACGGGTGCCATATCGATGGTCTGAAAACTTCCGGTTTCCGAAATTTTATAATTTAATTTTGCGCTTGCAATAGTTCCGTCAGGATCTTTTATTTTTGCAGAAATTACTACCGATTCATTCAAAGCTGCAAAAACTTTATCTCTTGTAACATTTGATATTCTTGGAGGTATTACATCACCAAGCTTAATATCATCTCTATAGCATGGATTAATTAAAAACCAACCGTTTGCCATGTTATTTCTTGATTCAACATAACCTCTAATATATTCTAATTTTGTACCGGCTATTGGAGCAGCAGCTGTATAAATCCATGTTGATCCAACTCCAACAACAAGTTGAGTTCCGTTTTCGTCAAATATTGTAAAACTTCCACCGCCCATTGCACCGGGATCGGATGTAGTAACGTTTCTTATTTCTACATACATTCCTTCATATTTTTCTGCTGTATAAACAGGAGTACTTGTGCCTATGTTGGATAAAGAATCCAAAGTTAATAAAAGTGGTTTTGGTCTGTCGGTAATTCCAACAACATTTTCACTTGTAAATTCAAAAACATTAAACTGTGTAGTTGTATAATACTCTTTTACAAAACCTTTTAGTTTAACTACATAACCGGTATCAAGTAATTTAAAGTCTGAAGCATCCGTACCTACATATTTTACAATCATACCGGAGTATTCATGGTCAGATGTGTCCTGCAATAATAAACCTGTTCCACCAACTCTCATAATATAACTACTATCCGGGTTTGCACCATAATATGGAGCAACTTCAACCACACCAGTAACAATTACAGTATCTCCTTCATACTGAGATAAATAATCGTGTGGAGCCGTATTCAGCGAATCCGGACTAATATATTGAATATTTCTAATTGTCACTTCGGGATAACTTTGTGCGAAAACTTGTCCGCAGAGCAAAATCATTACCGCTGCCATAAATAATTTTAACTTCATTTTACACCTTTATTTGATTACTAAAAATTTTCCAGTTTTAATTTCACCGTTCGATCTATCTTTAACAGTAAATAAATATAAGCCGGTTGCAACTGCTTGGTCATCATCTGTTACCAAATCCCAAGGATGTTCACCACCGGTCATTGTTTGTGATCCGTCTTTTGCATAAACTTCAAACCATCTTACATCTGAACCATTACTGGTTGAGTTATGGTCAATTACTTTTACTATATCACCTGATAATGTATATATAGTAATTTCACAATCAGCGGGCAGATTATTAAAGTATATTTTTCTTAGTCGTTCAGATGATCCATCCCAATAAGCTTCGCCATAATAAGGATTAGGATAAACTCCTATTTTAGTATTAGCATCGCTTGTTGGCAGTGAACCCGGTAATACACGTTGAGCATTAGACAATAAGGAAGATTCCAAACTGCCTAAATTATTTTCAGTATCACCTTCATCAAAAGCAGTAACGGCAAAAGTATATTGCCAGCCATTTAATAAATTATCAATTTCAAATTTGTAACTATACTGTATTTCATCATTTGGAAATGTTACAGGTTCCGGAAGTTCAACGTAACCAAAGCCTGTATTATAACCAATATTATTTTCCATAGAATCGAATTCTGCAAGTTGGACTAATGAATTTGTAATATTTTGCGATTCGGTTAAATCATACCCCGAGTTAGTTCTGTATAGTCGATATCCTTCAAAATCTTTTTTACCCGAAATTGGGTCAATTGTGTTTTCAGCGCGTTTATCCCAATATATTGTAATTTTTTGATCGCCGGGAATAACTTTAACTGTTGGTGATGCCGGAGGAGCCGGTAAAATGTATCTAGTAATTACACCATTTGCATCCGAATCTTCACCCGGATCCAAAATTCCGTTTCCATTTCTATCTTCGCCATCGTAAGCACGTATAGCCCAAGTAGCATTTGCATATAAATTTGTTTTTTGTGTTTCGCTATCTAAGCTGGCCAAATCAGTACCATATTTTTTAGCTGCAACAAAAGCAAAAGTAACATTTATGGAATCGCCCGGAGCAATAGATTTAAAAGGACCGGCTGCAAGCATTAATGAACGGTTACTGGGTTGTTTAAGTGTAGCGGGATCAATACCCTGTCCATAACGATTGCTTCCGCCATAATAACCGGCTAATTTTCTGAATCTTTCAATATCTGTTGTAGGAGCAAAAAAGTTGGGATTTGATGTATTGCGATATTGCCATGTTACAAAATTAATGCTGTCGTAAGGAATATTTGCGCCTAAAAATTGAACACCAATATAACTATCGGTAAAACCGATATCACCTGTTGCGTCAAACTCGTAAGCTATGCTTAACGAGTCATTATAGCCGTCTCCACCTTTATTAAAAAAGGAACTGCCAGTTCTAGGTGATGTAATATTTGTGTTTCTTACAACTGCATCAGTCCATAACCCAACATATACACTATCAATGTATTTATTTGTAGTGTTTTTTATCCAATAATTCATAATCACAAAAAAATCCGCAAATGGAAAATTCCACGCATACGATTCATGCCTGACGACAACACCCAAAGGTTCATGGTCGGTAATAATTTCACCATTACTCAGATACTTGTTAGTATCGGAATATTCCATATAAAAATCTTGATGTGATATTGCCTCGGGACTAAAAAATTTGGAATCAAGCAGGCTTGATCTTTCATTCACTTTTTGACCGGTTGAGTTGGTAAATTCTTGTCCGCCGCCTCTTACAGAAACAGAGGAGGCATCAACAACACCTGTACTTACCCAAGGACCTGTAACTCTTCCGGTACCATTTGCACCTGAGCTTTTATAATATGCACCAATCCATAATCCACCATCATAAATATGCTCAATTCCGCTACCTAAAGGGAATTCACATGAGGGTTGAGTAGGCCATTTTGAAAAACCATGACCATAAGTACCAAAATTGGTTATGGTTAATCCAATATTACCAATATTAGTATACTTCGAGTTATCGTCATCAAGTGTTTTGTTAAATTTGCCCTTCTGATCATCATCATCAAACTTAAAAGCAACTAACATTAAAAATGACAACACTACAATAATTTTGTATTTCATACGCCAAATATTTGATTAAAAATTCTTTATTTAAAAAAGTTTAATTAACTTGTGAATATACGAATATTAATTAAAATTTAACAAATTATTTTTAAATAATTATTTATTATTTAATAATTCAATTTGTTTAAAATATAGTTTTAAATCAACCCCAAAATAGATATTTTATTTTTGTTTTATTAATAATTACCCT
>JAZDHY010000048.1:0-14017 GCA_043805435.1 bacterium | reverse complement strand
TATTAGTAATATTATTTTTCATTTATATAAGTTAACTATTCGCAACACAATTTTTATATTTTTATATTATCTAGATTATGTGGTTATTCAATAAATCCCACAGCTCTTATTGGTGATCCATCACATTCTTTTATTTTTAACGGAAAGCAGCAAAAAACAAAATCTTTTCCAATCAGTTTATCTAAATTAGTAAGGTTTTCTATAATAATTTTATTTTTCCTTAATACATGGTAGTGATTTACGTAATCTACTGAACAAACCGGATCGATAGAAATAGAATCAAATCCAAGACCCTTCAAATTACTATTTACAATTTTTTTTACAAGATATTCCGATAAAACCGGAAAATTATAAAAATAGTCTTCTTTCCCCCATAATTTGCTCCAACCTGAATAAAATAGCACAAAATCATAATTGCATAAATTATTAAAATCAAATGTAATATCTTTTTCTTCAATTATTTCTTTATCAAACTTGGAAATATCAATCACAATTCCCTTTCCATAAAATTGCTCAACCGGAAAATTGTCCAATCCGTTTGCATTTTTAATCATATGTGCCGGTGCATCAATATGAGTTCCGGTATGCGAAAACATTGTAATAAGCTTTTCGGCATAACCGTTTTTTTCAATAGTAAATTCGTTAATTAACTTTGGTTGTTCCGTTCCCGGATACACAGGCATATTACCTGTTATAAAATGTGTTAAATCAATAATTTGCATGTTTAAACCTAATAATTATAATTTTATTCCCATCCCTAAAGAAATGGGCTAATGAACTTCTATTAACGTGTCATCCCGATGGGATTTTATTGATAATCTCTATGCCCATTCGTTTACGGATGGGTTGATTATTTCATATAATTCATTAGCCCATCTTTTTAGGATGGGCTAACTAGATTATTTTCATTAACAAGATTTACACGTTTACCTGTTAAAAACAGATTGTGTAAGAGCTATGTATTTGAGAGAGACTTTATTTAAAAACAATCAAAATTAATTAATCAACTCCATTCCTTTACGCAAAGCTTCTTCATTAATTGGCAATAAATGATGATATCTTTCGGGAAGAACTTTTTTGACACCTTCAAGAATATTTTCAATTTTAATAATTGGTTTTTTCTTTAAAAAAGCACCGAGCATTATCATATTTAATACTTTTGTATTATTCATTTTAGCAGCTTCGTTGCTTGCATCAATTGCGTAAATTTTAATATCGGTGCGTGTAGGAGGATTTATAACATTAGTGCTGTCATAAATTAATAAACCACCCGGTTTTACAGCTTTTTCAAATTTATCAATTGAAGGTTGATTTAGCGCAAGTACGGTATCAAATCTGGAAATTATTGGTGAACTTATTTTTGTATCACTAACAATAGTAATACAATTTGCGGTACCACCCCTCATTTCAGGACCATAAGAAGGCATCCAGCTGACTTCTTTGTTTTCCATCATTCCCGAATAACATAAAATCATTCCCATTGAAAGAACACCTTGTCCGCCAAATCCTGCAATTACAATTTCTTCATTCATCTTATTTCTCCTTGACGTTTGGGGTTTTTAAATCACCTAATGGATAATATGGAATCATATTTTCTTCCAACCATTTATTGGACTGAACCGGAGTCATTTTCCAATTTGACGGACAATTTGATACAATTTCAACAAAACATGTACCTTTGTTTAATTTTTGATATTCAAATCCTTTTTTAATTGCAGCTTTCGCTTTTCTTACATTAGCAGGTTTATGCACCGATTGTCTTGTAACATAATAAGTGCCGGGTAAAGTAGCAATAATTTCAGTAATTTTTAAAGGATATCCCATTGTTACAACATCTCTTCCATAAGGAGATGTGGTTGATTTCATTCCGGGTAAAGTAGTTGGAGCCATTTGTCCGCCTGTCATACCATAAATACCGTTATTAATAAAGATTATTAATATATTTTCACCTCTATTACAAGTATGTATAGTTTCACCGGTACCAATTGCAGCCAAATCACCGTCTCCTTGATAAGAAAAAACATATTTTTCGGGAAGTACTCTTTTAATTCCGGTTGCAGCTGCCGAAGCCCTTCCGTGTGGAGCTTGTGACATATCTACATTAAGATAATTATACGCAAACACAGAACACCCAACTGGTGCTACACCTATTGTTTCTTCTTGAATACCCAATTCTTCTATTACTTCGGCAAGTATTCTATGGGCAACACCATGTCCGCAACCCGGGCAATAATGAAAAGGTGTATCGGTTAACGTTTGTGGCTTTTCATAAACTATATTTTCTTTAACACATATTCCTTCTTCAGCTAACATTTGTTCGAAATGTTCATTAGTCATCAGTTTTTCGTTCATTTCAAACCTCCAATAAAAGTTTTTTCAAAATGTTCCAAAATTTCTTCCGGCGAAGGCACAACTCCTCCCATTCTTCCGTAAAATTCAACCGGAGTTTTACCGTTTACACCAAGGCGGACATCTTCAACCATTTGGCCGGCATTCATCTCAACATCAAGAATTCCTTTTACTCTTCCGGCTATTTCATTTATAATTTTGTACGGAAACGGGAATAAAGTAATTGGTCGTATAACACCAACTTTTAAACCTTTAGCACGCGCTAATTGTGCTGCTTTAGAGCAAATGCGAGCACATAATCCAAAAGCAGTTATTATATAATCTGCATCATCACAATCTATTAATTCGCAGCGAATTTCATTTTCTTCCATCAATTTATATTTTCTTTGCAAATGAAGATTCACTTCTTCCATTTTATCGGGCTGAATATGAAGAGAAGTAATAAAATTTCTTTCTCTTGATTTTGGTTTACCCACTGTAGCCCATTCAGGAACATCGGTTGTACGAGGCATTTGTTCAAACAATTCAACTTTTTCCATCATCTGACCTAACGCACCATCCGAAAGAATCATAATTGGATTTTTATATTTAAATGCTAATTCATAAGCTAATTTTACAAAATCTGTAAGTTCTTGTACTGTTGAAGGGGCAAGGACTATCATCTTATAATCTCCGTGTCCTCCTCCTTTAACCGCTTGGAAATAATCACCCTGCGACGGCTGAATTGTTCCTAATCCCGGACCTCCTCTTACTACATTTATCAATAGACACGGCAATTCAGCACATGCTATGTATGAAATCCCTTCCATCATTAAACTCATTCCCGGACTTGAAGAAGAAGTCATAACTTTTTTTCCGGTTCCTGCTGCTCCATAAACCATATTAATAGAAGCAATTTCACTTTCTGCTTGTAAAACAACCATACCAGTTCTTTTAGTTGCTTCTTTTGCTAAATACTCTAATACTTCCGATTGAGGAGTAATTGGATAACCAAAATAAGCATCGCAGCCAACCCGTATTGCAGCTTCAGCCATTGCTTCATTCCCTTTCATTAATTTAATTTCACTCATTCTTTCACCGTAATAGTTATATCGTTTGTTATATTTGATATTGTGGCAATTGGTTCTTTTTTCTTATCTACCTGTCTATAAACTGTAATTGCTCCTTCCGGACATACTAAAGCACAACTTACACAACCTGTACAGGTATCATCAACTTTTACAATATACAAATATCCTTTGTTATTTACCGTTCTTGATTTCTCTAATGCTTCCTGCGGACACGCTTCAACACATAATTCACAACCTTTACATTTTTCAATATCAATAATGATATCGCCTTTAACTTTCGCCATAATAATTCCTCATATATTTTTGTACTGCTTTTTCCAATTAGTTTATTAATTGAGAGTTCAATATTGCTAAAATAATACTTTAATATTGGATTTATTAAAAAACTTTATTAACTCTGTATAATTTAAAATTAAGTAAATTTTAAGTATTTTCAAACTTTTTTTTAATTTTAATATAATTTGCATTAATTGCATATAAATGGATATTTATTGAGTATTTGTGTATATCTGAATTATTATATGCATTATTTTGGATTACTTTCAAATATGACGTGTTTATTGTCCGGTTTTGAAAAAAAAATATTTTTTTTTAACCTAAGTTTTCGCTAAAATCTTATCAAAATCACTAAAAACCAAATCACATAATAAAAATTGTGCGCTGCATCACATTTTTAGTTCAATATCTTAAAAAAGCAAATTTGAATTTAAATAAGCTTTAAACCAATATTAAAATGGGTTTGTCCAAATGAATGCAATAACACAAGAATTAGATTTTCATAAATTTTTACGGAGTTTTCTAAATGAAACGAATTTCGATTATTTTATTTTTTTTGAGTTTAACGTTAAATATATATTCTCAAAATCCGGGGGATAATATTTTTTCGGGAATTCAGGTACACACAATTAAAATAAATTTTACACAGCCAAATTATTGGGATACCTTAACATATTACTACAATCTGGGAGACGAACAATATATTCCCGCAGAAGTTACTGTTGACGGAACAATTTTAGAAAATTGCGGAGTACGTTTTAAGGGTAATTCATCATTCAGTCATCCTAATAATAAAAAATCTTTCCGCATTTCTTTTGATGAATTTATTGATGGTCAAAAATGGGATGGTTTAAAAGGCGTGCACTTAAATAATGTTTATGGCGACCCTACTTTTATGCGTGAAAAAGTCTATCTGGATTTTTGTAAAGATGCAGGAATTGCAGCACCCCGTGCTAATTATGCAAGTTTATATATTAATGATACTTTATTTGCCTTTTATTCATTGATAGAGCATGTAGATAAAAAGTTTTTAACTACACGTTTTGGTAATAATAATGGTGATTTATTTAAGGCTATTGACGGATTTGATGATAACTCTTTGGTCTCCGATTTTAAGTGGATTACGGCCGTGGCCGATTCGTATTATACACGTTATGAACTAAAAACCGATGAATCAACCACTGCTTGGGGAAACTTAGTAAATTTGCTTGATTCCATTAATAACAGTTCAACTACAACAAATTCCTTAAGTGCAACAATTAATTTAAATACTTTATATAATTCCATTGCTGCCGATATAATATTTGCAAATTTAGATTCGTATATAGGCAGTGGAAGAAACTTTTATTTTTACTTTAATCCAACTTCGGGTAAAATGGAATGGATTAAATGGGATGTGGGATTAAGTTTTGGTGATTTTAGCGGTGGTGTTTCAAATTTTGAGAATTTAAGTTTAACATATTTAATCAATTCGACAAATCGTCCTTTAATAAGTAAAATTTTAGGTAATTCTTCATTAAAAAACTCTTACTTAAACAGTCTGTGTAATATAAACAGCACGTATTTTATAAAATCGACATTATATTCAAAAATTGATACTATTGCAAATATTATAAGACCATACATATATAATGATACTCGTAAACAATATACTAACGCTCAATTTGAACAAAATTTATCCTCCGATTTATCTATAACAAGTGTTGGTGGCGGAACAAGAATTCCCGGATTAAAATCGTTTATTAATTTACGAAAAAATAGTATTACTTCACAATTAACCACTTTAGGAATAAATTGTGAAGTGACTGTTGAACCGGGTGATGTTGTAATAAACGAATTTATGGCACAAAATGATACAATAACAGATCCCGCAGGTGAAAAAGAAGACTGGATTGAATTATATAATAATACAGATGACACAATAAATTTAGGCGGTATGTATCTTTCCGATAGTTATACTTCGCCCACTAAATGGCAATTTCCGGAAAATACCTTAATTGAACCAAATAGCTTTTTAATAGTTTGGGCAGATGAAGATGACGGACAGGAAGGAATTCATGCTTCATTTAAACTTTCGGCAGGCGGCGAACAAATTATTCTCTCAAATATTGACAATACGGTTTTGGATAGCATAAGTTTTGGCGCACAAACAACTAATTTAACAATGGCCCGTAAACCAAATGGAACAGGCAGTTTTATACAAAGCGAACCAACCTTTAATTCTAATAATGATAGTATTACATCTATTGATGAAATCGGAGTAAATTTAATTGAAGATTATACTTTGTTGCAAAATTATCCTAATCCGTTTAATCCTTCAACTATTATTGAATATCACATATCAAATGCGGAATTCGTTTCATTAAAAATTTATGATATTTTGGGCAAAGAAATTGCAGTTCCAATAAACGAATATCAATCAGCAGGCAGTTATAAAATTAATTTTAACGCAAACGCAGCAAATTACAAATTAGCCAGCGGCATCTATTTTTATAAATTAAGTGCCGGAAATTTTACAAAAATCAAACAGATGCTTTTATTAAAATAACTATGGGGAAAAATAATGAAAAAGCTCATTATTGTAATAGCAATTATTCTATCATCTTTACAAACAACTTATGCTCAGGAATGGATTTGGCAAAATCCTTTACCGCAAGGAAACACTCTGAATTCAGTCAAATTTATTAATGCTAATACTATTATTAGTGTAGGAAATTATGGAACAATTCTTAAATCAACTGATAATGGTGTTTCTTGGAAAAGTTTAACAATTGATTCCAAATCGAATATAAATACTCTGTATATGTTAAATGAACAGACTGGTTATGCAGCAACGTCTTCGGGTTTAATTTACATTACATCAAACGGTGGTAATAATTGGCAGCAAATATATTCAAATCCCGATTTTAGTATTTATTCCATTCATTTTTTTGATGCCAACTTTGGATGTGCAGTTGGAGAAAATATTTCCACTCTTAACGGAGTGATACTTTATACTTCCGATGGTGGTGTCAGCTGGGCAGATAGAACAAATATAACATGTACTTCTTTATATGATGTAAAATTAATTTCGTCTTCGGTAATATTTGCCTCCGGTGCTGTTGGAACAATTATTAAATCAACCGATTACGGATTAAATTGGGTTACTCAAACCTCAAACAGTTTCAACGAACTTCGCTCAATTTGTTTTATAAACGAAAACAATGGTTATATCTCAGGTGGGGGCGGAACAATTCTTCACACTACAGATGGCGGAACAACTTGGTTAACGCAAAATAGCGATTCGTTTAACACATTATATTCCATTACTTTTGTAAATGCAAATACCGGCTTTACGGTTGGATATTATGGTACATTGCTAAAAACAACAAATGCCGGATCAACTTGGTCAAGTGTTGAATTATCTTTTCTGACAGGATTATTGTCAATTTCTTTTGTTGATGAAAATAACGGTATTGCCGTTGGCGAAAACGGTGTTATAATTAAAACCACCGATGCTGCTGTAAATGGATTTACTGTTTCAAGCGGTGTTACTGATTGGTTGCAGCAAATTGTTTTTTACAATAATGAAATTGGTTATGCTGTGGGCGATTTTGGAACAATCCTGAAAACTACAGATGCAGGAATTAATTGGGTTGCGCAAAGCAGCGGAACAGGTTCTCTTCTGCAATCCATAAATTTTATAAATGAGAATATTATTTATGTTGCCGGAGACGGTGGTACAATATTAAAAACAACCGACAGCGGTAATACTTGGAATACTTTAAATACTGGCGTAACCGATTGGTTATTTGCAATAAAATTTATCAATTCGACTACAGGTTTTGCTTCAGGTTATTATGGTGCCCTTCTAAAAACTACCGATAGCGGTTTAAGCTGGTTTACCGTTAATAGCGGAACTACAAGTCAAATAAATTCAATTTATTTTATTGATGAAAACATTGGATTTATTTCTGGTGGTGATAGTTACGGTGGTGCCGGAATTATTTTAAAAACTACAAATGGCGGAAATACTTGGGTTTCCAAATACCTTGTTTCCGAACAGATGATTTGGTCTTTAGACTTTACTTCAAGCAGCACCGGGTTTGCTGTAGGCGGAATGAATACAGGAACCGGAAGTAAAATACTTAAAACAACTGATAATGGCGAAACATGGATAGATATTCCAAACGAAAGCGAAAACAATTTATATTCCGTTCATTTCCCTTCTCAAACTATTGGATATGCGGTTGGTTTTAATGGAACAATTTTAAAAACCATAAATTCCGGAGACTCTTGGGAAATACTTTCTAGTATAACTGGAAATAGACTTAACTCCGTATTTTTTACTTCAGAAAACATTGGTTACATTGCCGGTGAAGCCGGAACAATAATTAAAACCACATCCGGTGGTACAACCGATATTCAAAACGAAGTTATTGGTACTATTCCAAATGATTTTAAATTAATGCAAAATTATCCTAATCCTTTTAACCCTACAACAATAATTCAATTTCAGTTACCTATTTCAAGTGATGTAAATTTAAAAATTTACGATTTGCTTGGCAGAGAACTTATTACTTTAATTAACGATAATTTGAATGCAGGATCATATTCAGTATCATTTAATGCTGCTTCAATTTCAGGCGGTTTAGCCAGCGGAGTCTATTTCTATCGTTTATCAACAGGTCAATTCTCTCAAACTAAACAAATGATGCTTGTAAAATAGGAGATTAATTATTGTTAACTAAAAGCATATCCCCGTTTTTTGAGCAATTAAATTCTATTGTTCAAATATTTTCTTCAAACCGAAAATATTTAGGCTTAATTTTATTAACATTTGTAATTTGTACAAATTTAAATATATACGCACAAGCTTTTACAGGGTACACTTTATACAGTCCAAATAATTCACGTAATACATATTTAATTGATATGAATAAAACTGTTGTTCATTCATGGTCGCATACAAAAACAGGTGGATACTCTTGTTATTTGCTGGAAGACGGTTCGTTAATGCGCTCTGCAACATCCTCCAATTCTCAATTAAACGGTGGTGGCGCAACTGGAATAATCCAAAAAGTAGCATGGAACGGTTCTCTGTTATGGGAATACACTTATAGCAGCTCTACTTATAGGGCGCATCATGATTTTGCTCCTATGCCGAATGGAAATGTTCTTATTATTGCATGGGAAGTAAAAACCGCCGCCCAAGCAGTTCAAGCAGGATTAAGCAGAAGCAATACTATCTGGCCCGACCATATTATAGAGGTTCAACCTAATGGAACAACCGGTGGCACAATTGTATGGCAATGGCACGCATGGGATCATTTAATACAAAATTACAATCCATTAAAAGATAATTATGGAGTTGTTGCAGATCATCCGGAATTGTTAAATATTAATGTCGGAAGTACCGGTTCGGGTGATTGGATGCATGTAAATGGTATTAGTTATAATCCCGAACTTGATCAGATAGCCTTTTCGTCTCATAATTTGGATGAAGTATACGTAATTGATCATAGCACAACTACAGCAGAAGCTGCTTCGCATAGCGGTGGAATTTACGGCAAAGGAGGAGATTATTTATATCGCTGGGGTTGTCCTTCAAATTACGGAGTTTCGGGTTCTCAAGTATTTAGCGTTGTGCATTGCGCCACATGGATTCCTGCAGGATACCCCGGTGCCGGAAATATTATGGCCTTTAATAATCGCGAAAACCAAAGCACATCAATGGTTGTGGAAATAGTTCCCCCTAGTGATGGTGCCGGAAATTATACTTATACAAGTGGTACGGCTTTTGGTCCTGTTTCGCCTGTATGGAGTTATACGGCATCAGGTTTTTATTCCCAACATTTAGGCGGCTGCCAAAGACTGCCTAATGGCAATACTTTTATTGTTGAAGCTACAACAGGTGTTTTTTGGGAAGTAAATTCTGCCGGTACGGTTGTTTGGAATTATAATAAAGGGGGTGAAATTGCAAGAGGCTTACGTTATGCCCCATCTTATCCGGGAATTGCCATAAATGTTACTCCTTTAACTACTCAGTTAAATATTGGAGAAACAGTTACATTAACCGCAACAAAAGGATTTACACCTTATGTTTGGTGGGTTGTTCCTTCCGGTTTAGGTACAATTTCTTCTTCGGGTTCAACAGCAGCATTTACCGCCGTAATCGGTGGTACAGGTAAAATTTATGTATCAAGCTATAACGGCCTTGATACGGCTTCTGCAGAAATTACTGTCACTAGTCCCGTTATTTTACCAAAACTACCACCTTCTTCGCTAAACTCTTCAAAAGGAAAATATTCTAACAAAATTGAATTATCTTGGATAACCTCAGGAGAATTTGAAGAGGGTTTTGAAGATATAATCCCCACTTCTTGGAAATACAACTTATTATCACAAAATTGTTGGACTATTTCAAAAAGCTACTCTTATGTTGGTAATAAATGTTTAATGTTTAAACCCAAAAACGAGAACTCATTAAATACCGATTGGCTCATAACCCAAAAAATATATATATCGGCTGAAAAACCCATATTTCGGTTTGCAATTAAAGCTGATTCAGTAATTAATAATAATCTTTCAAGTTATATTAATATTTCAACAACAGATCAATCCCCTGCTTCATTTACAACAACTTTATTGGAATTATCACCCGAATATCTGCAAGATTCCGTATCAATTTGGAAAATTGTAAATATAGATTTAACCAATTATATTGGGCAATATATATATTTAGGATTTTATATAAATAGTAACAAAATAACACTTTCATTGGATAATTTTTGCTTAATTGGACAAACCGGTATTACTCCAATTGGGCAATTGGTACAAAATTATAATCTGTATCGTTCAACAACAATGGGTGATTTACAAAATACATCTAACGTGATTTTTTCAGGATTAACCAATAGTTATACTGATGTAAACATTGAAGAATTAACTAAATATTATTATGGGGTGAGTGCAGTATATGAAAATAATAATGAAACAGAAATTTCTGCTATAAATTATGGAATAAGCTATTTACAAAACGATTCTTTAATAATTGAAGATTATTCCGAAACAATTCCTATTATTGACGGAATTATCAATTCTTATGAATATACAGACGCAATTTTACAACCTTTAACCAACGAAGGCTACCAAAGTAAGGTTTTATTAAAAACCGCAGATAATAAATTGTTTTTAGCTGTTGATTGTTTTTCCGATTCGATTTTAAATGTAAATGATTATGTTTTATTTGTTTTTGATAAAAACAGAAATAATGTATTTGACGATTTAGTTGAGGGTTATTACCAATTAATTAACACCACTGCCGGACAGGAGCTTTCATTTTATCCTTATAACAATTTTGGATTTTATGAAAAAATTGTAAATCCTGAAGGAGTTGTAGGTGTATGTTCTCTTAATAACAATCATGTACAGTATGAATTTTCCTTCGATTTTACTAATTCGTTATTAATTATTCCCGATAACAAAATAATTGGTGCTTTTATTTCATCCTTTAACAGCAATTCCAATATAAATAGTAATTGGTTGGAATATCTTAGCGATGGAATATATTCCGTTAATAATTTTGGCACAATCACTTTTAATTCTTTGGTAAATGTAAAATCGGACTTAAATAATCCAAATCCAAAAGAATTCGTGCTAAATCAAAATTATCCGAATCCATTTAATCCAAGCACAACAATTACATTTGGTTTTCCAACCGAAACACACGTTTCTCTTAAAGTGTATGATATTACAGGAAGAGAAATTGCTATTATAATAAATGACAATTTAACAGCCGGATATCATTCCGTTAACTTTAATTTAGCCGCATTGGGTAAAATTTCTAGCGGTGTATATTTTTATAGATTATCAGCCGGAAATTTTAACCAAACAAAACAGATGTTATTATTAAAATAGGAGAATAATATTGAAAAAAGGACCAAATTCCACTTTACAACAAAAAATAAAAATTGATAGTGATACAGTAAATAAAACACTGAATAAAATTAAAACAATTATATTTTATGTTCTAATTTTTATTAGTACAAATAGTATTATTATTAAAACGCAAACATACGAAGGTTATACCTTGTATAGTCCAAACAATTCGCGTTATACATATTTAATTGACATAAACAAAACTGTTGTTCACTCATGGTCGCATACAAAAACAGGTGGATACTCTTGTTATTTGCTGGAAGACGGTTCGTTAATGCGCTCTGCAACCTCCTCCAATTCTCAATTAAATGGTGGTGGTGCAACGGGAATAATTCAAAAAGTGGCATGGGATGGTTCTTTATTATGGGAATACACTTACAGCAGCTCTACGTATAGAGCACATCACGATTTTGAACCTATGCCAAACGGTAATGTACTTATTATTGCGTGGGAGGTAAAAACCGCCGCTCAAGCAGTGCTGGCAGGACTCAAAAGAAGTATTACTATTTGGCCCGATCATATAATTGAAGTTCAACCGGCAGGCACAACCGGAGGAACAATAGTGTGGCAATGGCATGCTTGGGATCATCTAATCCAAAATTATGACGCCACAAAAAATAATTATGGTGTAATTTCAGAGCATCCGGAATTACTAAATATTAATGTTGGCAGTACTTCTTCCGGTGATTGGATGCATGTAAATGGTATTAGTTATAATGCTGAACTTGATCAAATTGTTTTTTCGTCTCATAATTTGGATGAAGTATATGTAATTGATCATAGCACAACAACAGCAGAAGCTGCTTCGCATAGCGGAGGAACTTATGGCAAAGGAGGAGATTTTTTATATCGCTGGGGTTGTCCTTCTAATTACGGAGTTTCCGGTTCTCAAGTTTTTAGCGTTGTGCATTGTGCCACATGGATTCCTGCGGGATATCCCGGCGCAGGAAATATTATGGCCTTTAATAATCGTGAAAATCAAAGCACATCAATGGTTGTTGAAATTGTTCCCCCGCGTGATGGTTCAGGAAATTATACTTATACAAGTGGAACGGCTTTTGGTCCTGTTTCACCTTTATGGAGTTATACGGCATCAGGTTTTTATTCTCAGCATTTGGGCGGCTGCCAAAGACTGCCTAATGGCAATACTTTTATTGTTGAAGCTACAACAGGTGTTTTTTGGGAAGTAAATTCTGCCGGTACAGTGGTGTGGAATTATACAAAGGGCGGTGAAATTGCAAGAGCTTTACGGTATTCAGCATCCTATCCCGGATTATCTGTAATTAGCGATACTCAAGAAACCGAAACAATAACTCCGGCTAGTTTTTCAATAAGTCAAAATTATCCAAACCCATTCAATCCAAATACAACTATTGACTTTGTTTTACCAGCAGAAAGTTTTGTAAATATTTCCGTTTATAATTCTCTCGGTCAGTTAATTTCAACATTAATTAACAACCAACTTATGGCAGGCACAAAATCAATAATTTTTGATGCCGCTTTAATATCGGGTGGTTTATCATCAGGTGTATATTTTTACAGAATTAATGCTAAATCGTTAACTGACGGAAAAGAATTTAGCCAGACTAAAAAGATGATTTTATTGCAATAACCACATCATGGTACCCTCAAAAAATAATCGGACTACTAATATTGTTTTTATTGTAGTAGTTCGATTTTTATTTAATTTCCATACTAAAATTGCTATTCCAATATTTTGATTTATTATCTCTTTTTTAACCCTGTTAAGGGTTACATGTCAGTAGCCAAAATGCCACCAAAAACAATTTCAACCCCAGCGGGGTTGTTTATTTTGTTCAAGCAATAATTAAACCTAAATTTTGCAGTAGATATTATAATATTCTGTAATCTCTTTATTATCAACATGTACACAAAATTATTTTTGACTATATAAATCTACAAAAATATAATTTATTCATCCTCTTTCCCCTCCAATTCGAATAAACTAATGTATTTTTCTTTAAATATTTTTTTGAACATTTTCCAATTGGTTTTTTCTCCAATACCAAAGATATCACCTTTTGTGATTACATCTCCATTATTAATTGGATAAATTCCAAAACTTCCTTCTTCGCAAGATGCTAATGATAATCCTTTATAATTATCTTGCAATCCATTCCATGACTCAACAGGTACAAAATAACTTTTATCTAATTCAAATCCAAGTTTTGAATTTTCTATCCAAATTTGTAAATAATTAATATCAATTTTCTCTCTGATTGTAAACCGACTTTCTCCTTTAATTAGGGTTTCCTCATAATCTTATAATATATTATAAAACAATAGATTATATGATAAAAATGGATTTTTAAATGCAGGGTTATTTTAAATTATAACGGTATAACCTTGCATTTGTAAAACTTGTATTTATACAAAATACT
>JAZDHY010000047.1:0-16543 GCA_043805435.1 bacterium | reverse complement strand
GGTGCATCTTTCTTTGCTGCATGAAACAGAATGGTTTGATGGTGGAACCAAAATCCCTTGGTTGTTTGACTACACACTTTTATTTAAAATTGGATCCAGTCTATGATTTGAGTATTTCTGTTCATAATGAAAATCGGTGATAAATAAAAAATCTAATTAAATTGCAAATATTTGCCTGTTGTTTTTCAAAATAAAGAATTAATTGGAATATATTGTTGTTTTAGCTTTTGTATATTAAATTGATTCTTAAAGTAGAAATTTGGTGATTATGGAAAATGAACAATTTTTTGATTCTGCTTCGTTGTGGTACGATAAAATGGTAAATTTTGAAAACTCAATAATTAGAAGGCAGAAGTTTTATAAAGAGCTGCTGGAAAATAATAAAAAAACTGTTGCGGATATTGGCTGCGGATCGGGAATTGATTCCGTTTCGCTTGCTTTACAGGGGTTTAATGTAACAGGTTTTGACATTTCGGAAGGAATGTTAAAAGAGGCTATTGAAAATGCCGGAAAGTTTAATGTTAATATAAATTTTGAAAAAAAAGATTTTTCTTTAGAGAATGCAGAAATTAATGATAAATATAATTATGTAATTAGCATGGGAAATACATTGGCTAATATTCCCAAAAACCTGATAAAAACTTTTGTTCAAAATGTATATGGTTTATTATTAAATAATGGGAAATTTATTTTTCAGATTGTAAATTTTCAAAAATTAATAAATTCAAATGAAAGAATATTAAATATTACAAATAACGAAGAAGATTATTTTATAAGATTTTATGATTTTTTTGATGAATTTATTAATTTTAATATTTTAAAGTTTAATAAAACAAACAATAAAGAAAAGTTACTTTTAACAACTAAGTTATATCCGTATAATTTTGAGTATATGAATAATCTTTTAATAGAAGCGGGATTTGCAAATATTTATTGTTTTTCGGGATTTGACAAGAATAAATTTGATGTTGATAAGTCGGCGGATATAATTATTATTGCTGAAAAATGATTTTTTCTGGTAGGGGATTATTACTGCTTTGCAAGTTATTATATTTTTAACTATTGAGGTGGATTAGTTTATTATACGTTTAAGTCACAAGGTCTACAAAATGTTAATTTGTTTAATTCACGATAAGTGAGCTTGATTATATTCAATTAATTCAGGTCTCATTTTAATCAAACTTTTAATATAATCTATTGAACGATTTAAAATATCTTGTTTATCAGGTGGCGATTTTTTTTCCGCATTATGTATTATTTCGATGCATTTTTCGAGTAAATCAACTGAGCCGGGGTTGTCAGAAGCAGAAAAACACCAATATCGAGTAGAAATAGTCTGTGTTTTTGGAATTTTAAGGTCAAAATATTTTTGCAACTCTATAAGGATTCTTAACAAATAATCAAAATCAGTAATGGATTTGCTATCTCCACTAAAATAGTAATCACCTATAAAAGACAAAAGATATAATGGGATTATCCAACTATATTCAGGTATACTGTCGTGACATTCTTGTAAAGATTTTGTAAAACTAAGATTTGTATTTTTGATTGATTTCTTGATTATTCTATCAATGCACCAGCATAACCAAAGAACTCTCAAATTAGATTGCAAAACGTTGGTTGAATACGTTAACCACGTTTTTATTCCATTTTCCCATGCACCATGTAAAAAAAAACTCATCCATAATAAATCTCTATAACTTCCATCAGTTTTATTAATATCAGTAATAGTTAAAATGTCTTTTTTTATAAGATCTGAAATTAGATTAAATAATGTATTATAATATCCAATAGTCCTCAGTTGGAAACCTGGTATTAAAAGTCCGCTGCTAAAAGTAAACTCAAACTGCATTCCATGAGATAAACCCCAAAAATGGTTTTTTGAAGTAAAACACCGCTCAGGTAGATAATTTAACATATAATCGCGACATTTTGATCTCGAAAATCTGTCAATTTGATCATTGAGTATCCCATAACCCAAAGAAAAGTCCTCTTTTTCAATACACCATTCAATAAAAGTTTCAATATCAGTAATAGGTGCTAAACCTGACCATAAAAATATAACTGTAGTCCATTGGTCTTCATTACAGTGTGAAAAAAGATAAGAACGGTCGATTCTTCTCATTTCTAAATCCATCTGATTACCGCTTAAAACAGTTTCAGCAACCAAATATTCAATTATACTTTTATGTGTAAAACTATATATTCCGGGACCAATAATTAAACCGGAACGTTCAATAAAAAAAATCAATACATCGCTAGCAAAATATTTAATATTAAGATTTGATAAAATTTCCTCCATCCATTTGTTTGCAACCTCTTCTTCAATTTGTTCCTTTTGATTTAGGAAAAATAATAAAGCAAATCTTTGAATAATTTGTTTTTTTTGAAGAGTTGATAAAATGATTAAACTTGAAAAAACATGTCTTCTATCATCCCATATTCCAAGCATACCTGAAATATACCTTTGATATAGCTCAGATCTGCCAGTAGGTAAATTGCCGTCTAGATGGTGCACCATGAGTAAGGTTGATAATAAAAGTGGATTTCCTGTTAAGGGCTCAATAGTTTTATCTAGCTCCCATTTAGTTGCTAAAGCTTGAATGTCAATATCCCTTTCCGCATCAGGAAGGAGTTGGGAGAATTTATACCATCGCTGCATGTATTCGATAACTCTTTTATTATCAAATTTTTCTATATCCCAAAATGACCAATTCCCTTCCAAACGGTCTAATTGATTAGTGGTTAATGGTCTAGATGTAATAATTATAGGGCACCCTCTTAACGGAAGGCAAATTTCATTTATATCTTTCAGTACTTCTTCACGACTTTTAGTAGTTAGTTCATCAAAACCATCATAGATAATTATTATTTTTTGTTGTTTAATCCATTCAATTATTTTATCATTATTTACTTCCGGAGCAATATTTTTGCTTGCTTCGTTTTTAATGAGATCAAATATTGTTGGTAAATTCCCATTTTTTAGTTGTCGTAATTCAAATCTTATACATATTCCACTCCAATCCGATGTTAATAATGCTTGTTGAAACCATTTTGTCCAAGTGGATTTGCCTGAACCGGGTACTCCATATATTACAGATTTTTGATTTTTTTGAATAAAAATTTTTATACTATCATTTCCTGATGTGAGAATACGTGGTTCTGTTCCTGGTATTTTGTTTATTACTATTTCATTTATTTGCGGATGAACAAAATAATCCTCAAATTTCCCAGTACATGGTTTGTCAGCTCGCAAACCAGTTAAATCAAGGTCGAAGGCGATTTTTTGAATCATTGATTTACGGAATATATTCATCAATTCATCGCTGCTGTCAGTTGTTATAGTTAAAATCTTGTCAACTTTTTTTGATAATATATTTATTTGTTCAGCTAAAGTGTCAAACCGTTTATAACCTTCTATCCAAGCATTGTTTCCCCAGTCTTTAATTAATACAGGTATCTCACATATAATTGTAGTTATCCTTGGGAAAAATAACAAATAGATATCACTCAAGTCATCCTCAATAGTAGTTTGGGGTAATTTTCGACTCTCATAAAATTGTTCAAATATTTTTTGACCATTAAGTGATCCACGAAATACAGATTTTATATCTGTAAAGAGAATTTTTAATTCACTATCTAAACTAATAAATAATCGTTCTTGTTTTTCTTGCGTAATTCCCTCATTCAATAGATAATTAACTAAAGGCTCGCATACTTTTGCGATAGTATCTTCAACCTTTGAGATTATTCTTCGTCTAGTAAAAAAATCCAAGGAGCTAATATTTTCGGCAATTATTTTTGTTATGAGGCCTAATATATTCTTAATTACTAATTCGCCGATTACGATCATATTTAATACCCTCCAAAAATTTACAATACTTTAGTGTTTTAGTATATTGAATCATAGTAAAAACTTAGGACTTTGTTTAAAACTTTTATAAAGTTTTTCTTTATTTTTAGAAACATCTGATTTTATTACCTATATGAACCCACACTTTAATTAATGCAAATATAGTATTATCTTTATTAAAAAGTCCATAAGCATCAAATACAATTTTATTACCATTGGTGAATAAAATAAAAACACTATTATAATTATGATCTTTAATATTTTAGACTATATTATAAAACCAAATTGCTCTTTGTAAGTTATTAATATTTATTTTTATTAGCAAATAAATATTCTATAATATTTATTGTAAAATAGAAATAAAACTAATTGGTAAAACATAAATGGTTAGATATATTATTTATTATTCAAAAATCAATGTCACCCTGTCGGGTTTCAATTACTGTATTTTGGTCGGTGGGCTATAATCATTTCATCCCGTCGGGATTAAAAATCAATAAACATTATAACTAAAAAAAAACATAATTTTAAGAATTGAGCACTTATTCAAATTGCTTATTGGGTTTGCGCTGTTTGTGGTTGCAAATAGGGAAATTCTCAGAATTCCAAATAACAATAGTTAATAATAAAGTTGCAAAACGAATGGGTAAAATAAGAAGTCGTAGTTTGATGGGTGCTTTAAACTTTTTGTTTGAACCGTAAAAAAATAAAGATGGGGAATTGCAAAACAACTCCCCATACTAATCACTAATTTCTAATCACTAATCACTAATTACGATTTACAAGTTAAAGAAATTCTTCCTTTTTCAATATCAATTGAAATAATGGACACGTCAATAATATCGCCAACGTTTAGGGCTTCTAATGGATTTTTTACAAATTTATTGGCAATTTGGGAGATGTGCAATAAGCCGTCATTTTTTACGCCAATATCAACAAAAGCACCAAAATCCACAACGTTACGAACAGTACCTTTAAGTTTCATTCCAACGGATAAATCTTCAATTTTAAGAATATCACTTCTTAAAATAGGTTTTGGCATTTCTTCACGAGGGTCACGACCCGGTTTTTTTAAGTTTTCAATAATATCAATTAATGTAGGTTCGCCAACACCAATTTCTTTAGCAATTTTAGAAGTTCCTTTTTTAGAAACCACTAAACCAACCATTGCTCCTTTTGAAACAATTTCGGCAGAAGTTATTCCGCAGTTTTCCAAAAGCTTTTCAGTTGCCGGATAAGATTCGGGGTGAATAAAAGTATGGTCCAAAGGATTTGTACCGCCGCTGATTTTCAAAAATCCGGCGCATTGTTCGTATGCTTTTTCGCCAAGTCCTGAAACTTTTAATAAATCGGCACGCGAGTTAAATCTTCCGTTATTTTCTCTATATCTAATAACACTATTGGCAATACGTTTATTTAATCCTGAAACATAAGTTAATAAAGATCCCGAGGCAGTATTTAAGTCAACACCAATATAGTTAACGCAGCTAATTACCACGTCATCAAGTTTTTTAGAAAGCAGCTTTTGGTCAACGTCGTGCTGATATAACCCAACCCCAATAGATTTAGGGTCAATTTTAACTAATTCGGCAAGCGGATCCAATACTCTGCGGGCAATAGAAATGTTGCCTCTTTGGCTTGCTTCCAAGTCGGGAAATTCCTGACGTGCAATTTCACTGGCAGAATAAACCGAAGCCCCTGCTTCGCTGACTATCATATAATTAATATTAAGATTATTTGTTTTAATCATATCGGCAACAAGAAATTCGGTTTCACGACTGGCAGTACCGTTGCCAATGGCAATTAATTCCACCCCATATTGCTTAATAAATTTAAGCATAACTTTTTGTGCTTCTTCCGGTCTTTTTTGAGGAGGGTGCGGATAAATAGTCATTCCTTCCAAATATTTGCCTGTAATATCAATTACTGCCAATTTTGAACCTGAATAAAAACCGGGGTCAATACCCATAATTACCTTATTTGTAATGGGTGATTGCAGTAAAAGCTGTTTTAAATTAGCGGCAAAAATTTCAATTGCATGCAAATCTGCAATTTCAGTTAAATCGTTTCTAACTTCTCTTTCAATGGATGGGAAAATTAAACGGGCAAATGAATCGCCGACTACTTCATCAATAATTTCTTGGAAAACGGATTTTTTATATTTAAAGAACGAGTTATATAAAACAGAAATAATTTCGTCATTGTTAAAATTTAATGATACTTTTAAGAATTTATCTCTTTCGCCTCTGTTTAATGCTAAAGCCTGATATGCCTTTATTTTACAAATTTCAATTTTAAATTCATAATAAACTTCGTAAACATCTTTTTTATTAGGTGCCTTATCTGCTTCTTTAGTATTTGCCTTAACAGATGAGATAAATCCGTATTTATATAAATAATCGCGCATGGCTTGTCTTGATTCTGCGGTTTCGCTAATTATTTCGGCAATAATATCTTTAGCACCTTGTAAAGCTTCTTCTTTAGTTTTTACACCAAGTTCTTCATTAACAAATTCGTTAAGCTTTTCATCAAAGTTACCATCAAATTTTGGATTTTCAATGATAAAATGAGCCAAAGGTTCTAAACCTTTTGCTTTTGCCACTGTACCGCGCGTTTTCCGTTTTGGTTTATAGGGTAAATATAAATCTTCAACTTCCTGCAACTTTATAGCGGAGGTGATTTTATCGCGTAATTCGTCTGTTAATTTGCCTTGTTCTTCAATACTTTTTAATACCGAAACTTTTCTATCTTCCAATAAAGTAAGATAGTTTAATCTTTCTTCAATAATTCGAAGCTGCTCCTCATCCAGCCCTTCAGTCTTTTCTTTTCGATAACGTGCAATAAAAGGAATTGTTGCTCCTTCACCAAAAAGTTCAACTACAGATTTTACCTGACTTTCTAAAATATTTAATTCTTTTGCTATTACTAATGGAATATTCATATACATACTCTTAAATTTTGAACAATACAATAGAAACAATTTTTATATATTAAACAACTTGTAAATTAATTATATTTTTTTAAGCGGAACAATTGAATTTTAAAAACAAATTTCTAGTTAAATGTGAATAATAATATATCAAAAATTGAAGTTATCAAAAAAAAAAAGTTATTTTTATTTTTGCTATTAATTCTACACTGTTTTTACCGATAATATATTAATAAAGAAAATTTTTTAACGAAATTATTAGACTCGATTGTGCTAAGTGTAATTACTATGGAAGAAGAATTAAACAGAGAACTGATATTTGCAAGATTTAAGAGTTTTTCTTTGGAGAAATTCCAAGATTCCATACCTCAAACTGCCGACTTTGAAGAATTTTTAAGAAATTCGGGAAGACATTTTTCTCTTAATTTACCTAAAGCAGTTAATGAATATTTTATTGCTGCCGAGTCTGCTCCATATATATGGCTTTCAAACCATCCCGTATTAATAGAAAGTGAAGAAGGTCTTAAAATAGATAAGGGTGAACAACCCGCAAAAAATAAACAAAACAGTCCGTTAGATGAAATTAAAAAATTTTATGCCAATTGGATTTTGCAAAAAAACGAAAAAGAAAAGCAATATTTTGCACTTTCTACAATTAATTTAATTGAAAAAGAAACAAATAACAAAGAATATTTGAAGTATTTTATATATTCAACTATTCTAGCCTACGAAAAAACATTAAACGCTCCCGAAAAATCTATACAATTGTTATATAAAAGCAAAGAAATTGTTGATACTACCATAACAATTTCTCCTGATTTAAGAAAAGACCTATTATATTTGATAAACTTATATTTAGGGTTTATATACTTAAAAGATGGTGCCGTACCGGAAGCTGACCAAAAATTTAGTGATGCCCTAAAAAATAAACCAAAAGGTATAACCGCATCGTATTATCATGCAATCAGTCAAATCAAGTTGGGAAGTAGCGGCAAAGCAGTTGAATATCTTTCGGATATAATTAATTTTGATAAATTACGTTTTGCCTATGCAATAAAAAATAATAATATATGGTTGTTTAATTATTTTTTAATTAATGCAGTAACATATAATATTTTTGCAGAAAATGATTTTTCTCTTCTTTTGAATGATATAGACTTTTTGCTAAAAACAGCGGTTTCGTCTGAAGCTGCTTCAATTAATAAAATATCAAATCAACTTGAATCACTTGAAACATTACCCATTAAGGAGTTCTTTGACGAAACAATTACAAAAAATCTTAAATTTATTGAAAAATTTATAGAACATTATAAAGAAAACAAAAATTTTTTTATTTCATGTGTAGGCGACTTATTAGTAGAAAAGTTAAACTTTGTTTTAACCAAACTTTCTGAAAATATAAAAGCATTTTATTTTGAAAAAGCCAAAGAAGTTCTAGTTTTATATGAAGAGGAAATTGATAAAAACACATCTTCAATAAAATTACTGAACCGCGAACTTGAGGGCACAAAATTGAACATGGGGAAAAAACTTGAGGAAAGAATACAGTATCTGGAAAAAACGGCCGCCGAAAATATAGCAAATTATGAAAGCAGAATAGAAAAAATGGATAATGACCCAAAATTTAATCCGGGAGCTGCATTTAACTCCACAATGGTTTATAACGTTATTATTTCATTAGTTATCTTTATTATTGGAGGTTTTGGAACCGGAATGGTATCGGGGGCTAATGGTACCGACTCTTTCCAGTTTGTGTTTGCAACTATAGTATTAAATGGCTTAAAGTGGGGCGGAATTGCATTTTTATTAGGTGTTATTGTTGCTCTTGTTTCATCAATGTCTGCAATTTGGGAACGTTCAAATGAAAAGAATAGATTAATTAAAGAAATTTCCGTAGTGAAGTTATTTAAAGAAAGAGACATTTTGCTGACTAAAGAAGAATTTGAAAAACATATTAAAACTTTTGAAAAAAATTTTGGTGAAAGAATAAAACAATTGGAAAATTCTATTGCACGAGTTACAAAAGAAAAAAATGAAAAATCCGTTGAATTATATAACAAGGCGGACGAAAAGATAAAAGCACTTTCTATTTATTTGGAAATGTTAAAAATAAATTTGTAAAATATCCATCCATGTGAATATTTTTTAAGTGTTTGTTTTAAAAATGCGCTCCAATTAAAAACAGTGTGACTTCTTCCCTCAGATTATAATACCAGCGAAAAAAGTGCCAATTTAAGATAATGCTTTATATCTCTAAATAACCATGAAACCTGCTAAAGTGGTTGTAATCCTTTTTTGTTTTATTAGGCTGCTGATATGAAATCCCTGTCCGGGTTTTAAACCTTATTCTAAGCAAAATAATTAATAATTAAAATAAAAAAAATTTTATTTAAGTATGTTATTTTTGGAAACATATATTAGCTGTTTTTATCAATAGTCTCGTTGTTATTACATTCTATCATTAAATGGTTTAATTTATACCTATATAACAACAAAAGGCAAGTTTTCCCTTGAAAAAGACAGTAATATTTGATAACTTACAAGTTATTTTTTAATTAAACTGCGTATAAAAAGATGAAATATCCATATTCCGAAGTAGAAGAACGCTGGGTTAAACGTTGGGAAGAACGAAAAATCCATAAAACTGATTTAAATAATCTTAAAGATAAAATTTATACTCTTGTAATGTTCTCGTACCCGTCAGGATCGAAATTGCATTGCGGGCATTGGTATAATTACGGACCTACGGATTCGTGGGCAAGATACAAAAAACTTAAAGGGTTTAATGTATTTGAACCGATGGGATATGATGCTTTTGGGCTGCCGGCTGAAAGTTATGCCATTAAAACAGGTGTGCATCCTTACGATAGTACCATGAATAACATAAAAGATATACGCGAAATGTTAAAACGTATGGGCTGTATGTATGATTGGGATAGTGAATTAATGACTTGTGTTCCTGAATATTATAAATGGAATCAGTGGTTGTTTTTGCAGATGTATAAACGCGGTTTGGCTTATAGAAAAAATGCCCCTGTAAATTGGGATCCGGTTGACCAAACGGTACTTGCAAACGAACAGGTTTTACCTGACGGTACCGCAGAACGTTCGGGAGCAAAAGTAGAAAAACGTATGCTTTCGCAATGGTTTTTTAAGACGACTGCATATGTAGATGAACTGCTTGAGGGATTGGAAAAAATTGACTGGCCCGAAAAAACCAAAAGTATGCAGACAAATTGGATTGGGAAAAGTTATGGTACCGAAGCTCAATTTAAAATTGAAGGATATGACGAATTAATGACCGTATTTACAACCCGTCCGGATACTTTATTTGGTGTTACTTATGTTGTATTAGCTCCCGAAAATGATTTGGTTGGAAAACTGGTTACCACTGAATACAAAACTGCGGTTGATGAATATATAGATACCGTAAAGCATTTTTCGGAAATTGAAAGAACTTCAACAGTTAAAGAAAAAACAGGTGTATTTACAGGCGCATACGCAATTAATCCTGTAAATAACCAAAAAGTGCCTATTTGGGTAGCCGACTATGTGCTTGCTTCGTATGGCACAGGTTGTGTTATGGCTGTTCCGGGGCACGATGAAAGAGATTTTGATTTTGCAAAAAAATATAATTTACCAATTATTAAAGTAATTTTGGAACCGGGCACTAACGAAAATGAAGAGCTTACAAAAGCTTATACTGAAACCGGTACAATGATTAATTCGGGATCGTTTAACGGACTTAATTCCGATGACGGAATTGAAAAAATTACCGAATATTTGATTGAAAAAGGAATTGGAGATAAAAAAGTAAATTACAGGCTGCGCGACTGGCTTATTTCGCGTCAAAGATATTGGGGAACACCTATTCCAATTGTAAATTGCCCAATATGCGGAGAGGTACCAATTAAGGAAGAAGATTTACCTGTAATTTTACCTTACGACGTTGAATTTAATCCAGCCGGTGGTTCACCGTTAGCAAAACATGAAAAGTTTATGAATACAACATGTCCAACTTGTGGTGGAGCTGCAAAACGTGAAGCTGATACAATGGATACTTTTGTTGATTCATCGTGGTATTATTTAAGATATTTAAACCCAAAATATGATAAAGGAATGTTTGATACTGAACTTGCAAACAAATGGGTGCCTGTTGATATGTATGTTGGCGGTGCCGAACATGCAACTATGCACTTGTTATATGCACGTTTTGTTCATAAGTTTTTGCGCGATATAGGATTAGTAAACAGTGACGAACCATTTGCAAAACTGATTCATCAAGGTACAATTACTAATGCAGGTGCAAAAATGTCAAAATCAAAAGGGAATGTTGTTAATCCCGATGATTTTATTTCTGTTTATGGTGCTGATGTTTTTAGAATGTATTTGATGTTTATGGGTCAATACGATTTAGGCGGAGACTGGAGTGATAAAGGAATAGTAGGCGTTGAACGTTTTGTTCAAAGAATTTATACTATTTGTAATACTTATGCCGGAATTGCAAAAGAAGTTAAAGCCAAAGAAACTTATGATATTTCTTCCTTAAACAGTTCGGAAAAGATGGTTTATAGAAAAATAAATCAGGCAATTGTTAAATACGAAAAAGAAATAGATAATTTTAGATTTAACACTACCATTGCAGCTTTAATGGAAGCAATAAATGTTATAAGCGATAATATTGATAATTGCAGTAAAGAAATACAGCTTTACACGTTAGAAAGATTGTTAACAATGGTTGCTCCTGTATGTCCTCATTTAGGTGAAGAATGTTGGGAAATATTAGGTTTTGAAAAATCGCTTTTTGAAGAGCCTGTTTTTTTTAATTTTGATGAAAAAGCATTGGTTGAAGATTCGGTTACAATTCCAATACAAATTAACGGTAAATTAAGAACAAAAATTGATGTTGATATAAATTGTACCGATGAAAAAGTAAAATCTATTGTTTATGCCGATGAAAAAGTAAAATCGTATACCGATGGTAAAGTTATTGTAAAAGAAATTTATGTAAAAAATAAAATTTACAACATAGTTGTTAAATAAAAAGAATTTAGTTTTTATCAGCTTTAAAATTTTTTTTTGTTTTGAAATAAATAGACGTGTAAATTACGGGGAAACTCATCCGGTTTATAAAGCAGCCGGATTTGTCCTTTTTGTCCTTTCTGAAAGGAAAGGGTGAAAATAAAATGCTATTTATTGCTTTTATTAGAGGCTGTCTTAAAAGTTAAAATATTGCAAATGGGAACTCACCCCCTAACCCCCTCTATTTTCAAGAGAGGGGGAATTTATAACATTATTTCAATACTATATAATAGTATTGTTGGTAATATAAATTATTGTGGCGGGGATAAATTACCTATATGTTTTGGGTTTTATCCCTGATTTACTACTTCTGAGACAGCTTCTTAGCACAAGAACTTAAACGGGCTTTAGCCCAAGTAAAATATAATTTTATTCGATTTCTAAAAAATTAATTGGGAATTAACTAAATGTTAGATTTAAAGTATATCCGCGAAAATCCTGAACTTGTAAAACAAGGTGTTGAAAGTAAAAACGAAAAAAGCACCGTTGACGAAGTTTTGGCTTTAGATAAACAAAGAAGAGAAAACCTTACAAAAGCCGAAGAATTAAAAGCTAAAAAAAATAAGGTTTCGCAAGACGTTGCCCGAATGAAAAAAGCGGGCGAAAGCACAGAAGAAATTTTTTCGGAAATGAAAGTTGTGTCGGAACAAATAAGAGAATTGGATGACCAGCTGCGGGAAATAGATGAAAAATTAACTACTTTATTATTATGGATTCCTAATTTACCGCATAACTCCGTACCAAAAGGTAAAACGGCTGCAGAAAATGTAGTAGTTAGAACCTGGCTTCCCGAAGGTTTTACATACCAAAACGAAGAACCGGTACTTGACCATTTGGAACTTGGCAAAAAATTAAATATCCTTGATTTTGAACGCGGCGCAAAAATAAGCGGAAGCGGTTTTCCTGTTTATTTAGGCAAAGGTGCAACATTAGAAAGGTCGTTAATTAATTTTATGCTGGATAAACATATTAATGAGCATGGTTATACGGAAGTATTTCCTCCGTTTATAGTAAACAGAGAATCAATGAAAGGTACCGGCCAAATTCCAAAAATGGAAGAAGATATGTACCATGCAGCAAAAGATGATTTGTTTTTAATTCCAACTGCCGAAGTACCTATTACTAATTTACACCGCAACGAAATTTTGGACGAAAAAAATCTGCCTGTTAAATATGCAGGTTATTCTGCTTGTTTTAGACGTGAAGCAGGAAGTTACGGCAAAGACAGCAAAGGATTTTTACGTGTTCACCAATTTAACAAAGTTGAAATGGTTAAGTTTGTTAAACCTGAAACATCGTACGATGAACTTGAAAAATTAGTACAGGATGCAGAAGATATTTTACAGGCATTAAAAATTCCTTATAGAATTTTAATGTTGTGCACCGGTGATTTAAGTTTTTCGGCAGCAAAATGTTACGATATTGAAACTTGGTCGCCGGCAGAAAACAGATGGCTTGAAGCTTCTTCGTGCAGTAATTTTGAAAACTTTCAAGCACGCCGTGCAACTATTAGATATAGAAAGGAGAGCGATAAAAAACTTGAATTTGTGCATACTCTTAACGGCTCCGGTTTAGCTACCAGCAGATTAATGGTTTCTTTGCTTGAAAACTATCAAACTCCCGAAGGTAAAATTATTGTACCGCAGGTATTACAAAAATATACAGGATTTGAGATAATACAGTGATTAGTAATTAGTGATTAGTAATTAGAGATTAGAGAAAGATTAATAAAAAGCTTTTTTGTTGAAATTTGAAATTTTGGCAGAAAAGCTTTTTGGGGTTTAAATTAAACAATGAGTGGAATTCATGCAAATTAATAAAAATTTTTACTCAAATACTTTAGTTTAGATTTTTCCAAAACAATAATTATTTATTTGTTTTTAAACATTTTATATTTAATTTAAACAAAGGAGAATAAAAATAATTATTGATTAATTTTTATGAAAAGCAAAGGAGAATAGTTAATGGAAACAGTAAAATTGATATTTATTATTAATCTGTTATGATTTACCACACTAAACTATACTAATGTTAAAACAATACAAATACCTATTGTTTAATATCTTTTTTGTTTTTGCATCAATGCAGTTATTTTGTGAAGTTAGATATGTAAGCAAAACAGCGGGGCTTAATTCAGCCCCGCCCTATACATCATGGGCCACTGCCTGCGACAGCCTGCAAAAATGTTTTGATTATTGCTTAAGTGGCGATACTGTATATATTGATAGGGGTATTTATAAGGAAACAATATATATATATAATAAGGACTTAACAATAATTGGATTGGATACAGATGAATGTATATTGGATGGTACCGGCATTGAAGGAAAAAAAAGTAAATATATATTATGTTATTTTGAGAAATCAAACATTAAAATTAGTAATATTATGTTTAAGAAGAACGAACCTGATCTATTACATAATTATTATGCTATATTTTATTTAAATGGTAAATGTACAATTAATACAAGTATAATCGATTCTACTCGTTGTGGATTAAGGATTGATAAAGGGGGTGATGTTAATAACGTAATTATTAAAAACACTTACAAGGGGATAATTTTAAGTCCTTATTATGACAATAGCATCCTTGTTATTAACAATAATATTATACATGCATTAACGGAAGATACATTCCCACAGGGTATTTATAGCGGACAGTGGGGAGGTATAATAACAATATCTAATAATATAATACTTACAAAACCAAACTCAAATAATTATTATGGTATTGAAATATGTTCAAATAGAAAAGTTGTTATAAGTAATAATTTAATTTATGGTTTTGGTAATAATATTTATATTTATACAACGGCAACAAATTTAGGTGATACAACATTTGTTACAAATAACACACTGTTAAAAAGTATTTCTTCATCAATAATGGCGTCAAACTTTGTAGAAAATCCCAAAAAATATATTATCAAAAATAATATACTTGCACATAACGGAAGGGGAATAGCTGCATATTTTCATACTGAAGAATCAGACTATAATATGTTATACAATACTACAGGGGAACAATATACAAATATAAGTGTTGGTGATCACGATAAAATAGCCGATCCTATGTTTGTAAAAGATACTGCTGCGGATTTAGGAAGTGATTATGATTATAAGCTTCAAAAGTTTTCACCTGCCATTGATGCAGGCGACCCCGATATATTAGATATTGACGGTTCGCGAAGTGATATGGGTATGTACGGCGGCCCGTTGGGGGCAAAATACATTTATACTGACTTGGCACCCAAACCATTAAAAAATCTAAATGCTTTATATGAACAAGACTCAAATAGGGTAAAATTAACATGGACAAAAAGTACAGAGGCGGACTTTGCCAAGTATTATGTTTATAAAGATATAAACGCAAATTTTATAATTGACAGCACAAAACGAATAGGGATTTTAACGGATACATTATTTTATGATATATTAAACAAAGGAACCCAAAAAGTATATTATAAAGTTACGGCAATTGACAACACGGGAAATGAAAGCAGACCGGAAACGGAAGTTAATGTAACAATTACCAAAAATGAAGAAGTTTTAATAACAGAAAACTTGGAATATGCTTTATACCAAAATTACCCAAATCCGTTTAACCCAAACACCACAATAAGTTACAGCTTAAAAGAGCAGGGTGAAGTAAGAATTAAATTATATACAATAACCGGAGAGCTAATAAAAACATTAATTGAAGGGGCAAAAAGCAAAGGTTATTACGAAACAAAAATAGATATGATGGGATATACCAGCGGTATTTATTTATACAGATTAGAAGTAACCGGTGCGGGTAAAATACCAAAATTTAGTGATTTGAAAAAAATGATATTTTTGAAATAGGGTTAAAGATAAACTGGATGGAATTTTTGCTAATGACATGTAACATTTTGCATGGTTATTACATATAATAAGATGAAAGTTGAATAAAATATTTATTATTTTATTTAAATTATTTTCAAAGCCCAGATAGGATGTGGCGTTCTGAAATAGGTTGACTTTTGTAGGTATCTTCCCGCATAGCGGGAGGAATGTTTATAGAATTGTTACCCTCCTCCATCACTGCTTTTTAGCTCTGTAGGAGCGGCACATAACACATTGTTTTGAACTATGATTTTGCTTCGTTGATGTTCCGTGAGGATGTACTAAAAGAATAGACACCTGCTCTGCAGGTGTGGTTTTGCTGAGGGTTACATGGATACAAAGAGGGAACTGCTCCGCAGTTCTGTTAAGGTGTTATGTCTGTGAGTGTTACAGAAATTAAACTTTCCTAAAGTTAAAAATTTTAATTATAATTTTTGACGATAATAAGAAAGACTAAAGAGCCAAAACCATCAATGGTAGGTGATTGTCCTCTTAAGGAAACTAATTCCTGCCTGTTTGATGTTTATACAACCCAGCTTTTAGGCGTAAAAATCGGTTGAATGGCACTAAAGGCTTATTATATCTTGAGACTGTCACAAAAATGACAAAATTTAAAAAGAACTCATCCCCCAACCTCCCGTAAAAGAAGCGGGATAAACTCTTCTCTAAAAGAGTGCAGCGTCCTGAAATAGGTTGACTCGAAAAAGATAAAAAAGTCAACCAAAACAAGGACAAAAAATGGAAAAAGCAAGAAAAAAAGCAATATTGGAGGAAAATGAAAAGCAATATTATCCAAATGCATTTAAGAGAAAAAT
>JAZDHY010000046.1:0-15797 GCA_043805435.1 bacterium | reverse complement strand
TTGTAGTGCGAGATTTATCTCGCAAACATTTAAAATATGGCACCAAATTATATTAAGGCTTGCGAGCTGAAGCTCGCGCTACAATTCTAGTTCTTTTATTTGAGAATGATTATTCAAATTAAAGAGTATTGTTTGCAGAGTGTTTTGCAATAGCGGAAATCTTGCAAACATTTAAAATATGGCACCAAATTATATTAAGGCTTGCGAGCTGAAGCTCGCGCTACAATTATAGTTTTTTTATTTGAGAATGATTATTCAAATTAAAGAGTATTGTTTGCAGAGTGGTTTGCAATAGCGGAAATCTTGCAAACATGTAAAATATGATTCCTGATTATATATAAGCTTGCGAGATAAACAGACAATGTGAAGATTGGGGATAAATATTAAATTACGTCTATTTGGCTATAAAAAATTATGTCACCCCAATAAAATTTGAATTTAAGATTATCAAAAAATTAAAATCTGTTTTTGATAGAAGAGAATTTTTACATATTAAAATATAATACAACTCACAATTTATAATTTATAATTTATAATTTATAATTTATAATTATTAATCATCTATTAAATCCCGAAACCTTAATAATAGAAAACAATAATAATATCACTCCCAGCCATTGAACAGGGGCTAAAATATTACCACGTAAAAAATACTCTAATAAAATTGCGGTTAAGGGAAACGAAAGCTCACAAATTGTGGCAACTGATGCAGAAATGTTACGCAAACCGAAATAATATAAAAATATTGCTGCTCCACCGGTTGTAAATGCAATTAATAAAAATACTAATAGTTGATGTAATGAAATTGCAAATATGTTTGCAGTTGAATTTGTAACTAAAATAATAAATAACATAATTATTGCAGAAAATGTAAACCGCAAATAAGTTGCCAATTCAAATCCAACATTTCTTAAAGCTCTTTTACTAAATACAGTGGACGAAGCAAAACTAATGGCGGCTAATAATGAAAAAACTGCAGCAATTGCTGTTTTATCACCTGTGCCTAAGTTTGGAAAGGCAATTCCAAAGGTCATTAGATAAGTTCCTATAACAGCAAGTGAAGCCCATAAAAAAAATTCGCCGGGAAGTTTTTCTTTTAATACAATTGCAGCTAAAATAATGGCAAAAACTGGCTGTAATTTTTGTATTAAAATTACAATGGATAAATTAACATAATTAACATAAAACAAAGCTTTGGTAATTGCCATGGTTCCAATTACTCCGCCAACAAAAGCTACTGTTATTATGGCAAGCCAATCGTTTTTTTTAAGATTTTTTAAGCTTTTTAATTTAAAAAAGTAAAAAGGTGTTAATATTGCTGAAACTATAAAACACTCAATAAAAACTACAACAGGTACTTTTAAACTATACAAAGATGGTGTTAACAAAACACCATCAATTCCCCATAATGCTGCTGCAACAATTACTGCTAAAATAGATGTTTTTTTCATAAAAGATTAAATTAATGAGTTCAAATATAAGTAAAATATGATGAAAAACTTATTAAAATGTGATCTGGGATAAGTCTAAATAAAAAAAGTTGATATTATAAACAACTTACTATATATTTACAATGTTACTATTTAAGAGGTAAAGTTTTGAATAAGTGGTACATTTGTTTTGTACTTAATGTTATTTTAGTCACGTTATCGTATGGACAAATGTATCCGGCTTGGTTTTTAAATCAACAAAGGATAAAAGGTGAATCAAAAACAGTGGGTTATTCCAGATTAGGTTATTATATCGATTCGTCATATTCGGCAGCAAAACAAAATGCTGTAATAAATTATATAAGAAATAAAAATTGCAACATTAAAGGAGGACAAGCTTTTTGGGCAACTGAAGCCGGAAAGTTTATAATGTCTAACAGGTACGAAGAAGTTTTTGACACACTACAATATTTTAATTATGTAAGTTCGTTAAAACTTATAGATTCTGCAATAATAAATGATTGCGTAATAGTTTTAATGGGAGAAAATTGTGAAATTACAAAATATGATAATGAACGTCAAAAATTAAGTTTATATGAAGAACCTGAATGGATAAACAAAATGCCTTCAAATGATACATATTATTACGATATTGGTTATTCCGAGCCATATTATTACGAACTTAGTTGTTGGTTGCAGGCTGAAAAAACATGCAGAAGTAGTTTAGCAAGACAAATTTATTCATCAATACAAGCAATGCAAAAGTTGGATGATATAGAAGGACAAGAAATACAAAATGAGGATTTTTCAGTTTATCTTAGTGATATTGAAGTTTGCGCCAGATGGAAAGATCCTAAAAAAAGAATTTATTACGTGTTGATGCGTGTTCCTGTTGTTAAATGATTTTTTTAATTATTAAAAAAGGTTTTTATGAAAAGTATATTTATTTTATCTGTATTAAGCTGGGTTTTATTTGGAGCCTTTGGACTTTCAAATACTTATGCCCAAGACGATGAATATCAAAAATGGCTTAAGGAAGAAAATAAAAAAATCAATACTTTTATGGAAGAGCAAGACAAACAATTTACCGAATTTCTGGAAAAAGAATGGAAAGAGTTCCAAATGTCAAAAGGAGTAAAATTTGACGATAAACCAAAGGTGATAAAACCTCCTATATTGGCAGAAGATTACAAGATTAAAGATACACCCAAAACAGAAACAAAAAATGTAGTACCAAACAAAGAAGAAAAATTAAAACAAGAAAAACCTGTTTTAAGTGACAGCAAAAATCCATTTAAGGAAAATGAATCTAAAAAGTTGCAGGATGAAAAAACACTTGAACCTAAAAAAGATCCATTATTTACGGAAAGTGATCCTTTTACTAAAAAAGATCCTATAATTAAGGAAAGTGACCCCTTTACTAAAACCGAACCTGTAATTAAAGAAAAGGAACCAATAACGCCACCTGAAAAGATACATCCAAAAATGGAAGATATTGCTAAAAAGGAACCTGTTTTGGAAGAAAAGATTGTTCCTAAACCACCTGAAAAAATAGTTACAACAAAAAAACCGGTTGAAGAAATTAAAAAACAAGAACCAACTTTGGAAATTACTAAACAAAAACCTGTTGAAGAGATTGTAAAACAAGAAAATGTTGTTAAAACTCCCACGACTGAAAGTACATTACCGGCTGCAACCGAAGGAAGTTTTATGATTGGTGCCATGGTTCCCGGAATTGATGTTAATAAAAATGAAAGTAAAGTAAACGTTGATTATTATGGTGCAAATTTATTATTTCAATATGCCAAAAATGTTAAAGTTTCGATGAGTGGCAGAACAGATAATAAATCTATCAGTAAATTTTGGGAAGATATAAGCCAAAAAAATTATAAAGATTTAATCACCCAATTTGACTATTATAAAAAGAATATGAATTTAAATGATTGGGGTTATGCGTTATTAATTAACGATATAGGTGAAAGGCTTTATGGTAAGGATAGAAATTCTAAACATTTATTTATTTGGTTTATTTTAAATAAATCGGGTTATAGAACAAAAGTTGGATTTGTTGACGCTAATGTAGTATTGTTTATGCCAATGAAATACAAAGTGTTTGGTATTTCATACTTTACCAGTTCGGATACTAAAGAAAGACTTTATGTTATAGATTTTGATAATTTGACTGCTCCTTTAAATGGTTCAATTTATTCTTACGATGGCGATTATCCCGATGCTAAAAAAATAATGGATATGAATATTTATCAAGCTCCTAAAATTGCAGAATCGGAAAAAACAAGAACAATAAACTTTAGGTATAAAGGTATTGAGTATAATGTTCCGGTAAAATATAATCTTAATACAATTAAATTTTACGAATATTATCCGTATTCAAGTTTGGATATTTATTTTAATTCCAATGTGTCTTCAGATACAAAAGAATCGTTATTAAATTCGCTAAAGCCGTTAATTGAAGGGAAAAACGAAGCTGACGCAGCTAATATTTTATTACGATTTGTTCAAATTGGATTTGAATATCAAACAGATGATCAACAATTTGGACGTGAAAAACCATTTTTCCCTGAAGAATCAATCTTTTATAGATATAATGATTGTGAAGATAGATCAATTCTTTATACTTTTATAGTTAAAAATTTGCTTAATCTTTCTGTTGTAGGCTTGGATTATCCGGGGCATGTTGCTTCGGCAGTAAAATTTAATGTTGATGTACCCGGAGATTTTATAATGTATAAAAATCAAAAATATGTGGTTTGTGATCCTACATATATTAATGCATATATTGGAATGTCGATGCCGCAATATAAAAATGCAAGTTTAGAAGGATTTATTGAAGTTAAAAATTGAGGTGCATATAATGAGGAATTGTTGTAAGTTATTGATTTTATTATTAATATTTAGTTTTAATAATCTATTTTGTCAGATAGTTACAAATAAGCAAAAAGTAGATGATGCTTTTGCAGAAATTAATAGTAATTTGTCTTTAAGATTTTTTAATGCTCTTAATGGAAATCCAATTGCAAATGCTTTGGTTACAGTAGGAGACCTTGGTGAATTTAATACAGATTTTGAAGGAATTGCGTTTTTCCCTGTTGAAAATTTGGAAGATGGAGATTTGAAGATAGTATTTTCACATCCCAAATATATTACATCCGAGTTTAAAGTTGAAATTATGGCCGGAACTATATTTTTTAACAGATTTTCGGTATCGCCCAAATTACCTTTTGGAGCAATTAGAATTGTGATAGATTGGGATAAAAGGCCGTCCGATTTAGATGCTCACTTTATTAAACAAAATGATTATCATATTTCGTACAGGAATAAATCTATTACGGAAGATGGAATAGCCAAGCTGGATAGAGATGACAGAGACGGATATGGTCCTGAAACAATTACAATAAATAAAATTGATGAATATTCGGAATATTTATATTATATCCATGATTTTACAAACCAAAATGCATCCGGTTCAAAATCTTTATCAAACTCTAAAGCTTGTGTAAAAATTTATGGTAATGAAGAATTAGTTAATGTATTTCAAATTCCTGAAGATGAACGGGGAACAAAATGGGATGTATTTAAAATTGTTAATGGTCAAATAGTTTTTATTAATCAAATAAACGATTGAAAAAATGGAATTAAAATCTAGATTAAAGAAAATTACAAAACAAAAAAGTTTTAATATAGTTATTGCTGCTTTATTAACTTTTGCTTTTGTATGTTTTTTTGAATTTGTGGGCTTTTTTGATACAATTGAGTCTAAAACAATCGATTTTAGAAATACAATGACAGCCGAATATCATAAAGCCGATACAAATATTGTTATGGTTGCAATAGATGATAATAGTCTGGAGTTTTTTGAAAACAACCAGGTTAGCTGGCCTTGGCCCAGACAGTTTTATGGAGTTGTTGTAAACTTTTTAAAATATTCCGGTGCAAAAGCAATTATGTTTGATATTCATTTTTCAAGTTTAGAAATTGGACGAGTTGATGTTGACCCGGAAGAATCGGAATTATTTTTTGCAAATTCAATGCAAAATGCAGGAAATGTGCTTTTAATTTCATCACTTACAAGCAAAAGAAAAGATGATGAAGCCGGAAACCCGATACTTGATAAACACCTTTTTAAAATGAATAAAAAATTAAATATACCTGAATTTAATAAAACAGATGCTCCCATTATTTCATTTCAAAAAAGTTGTTCAAATGTTGGTATTGTTACATTAAATGCCGATAAAGATAATATTATAAGAAGAGTTCCTCTATTATATAATTATAATAATAAAGTTATTCCTCAAATATCATTTTTGTTATATCAAAAAATGTTGAATAAAAATTTAGATGATTATTATTCCGTTTATAAAAATATACCTTCAGACGGAAATAATAATTTTATTATTAAGTGGTACGGGGGAGGCGGTAATACAGGAAATATATTTAAATATTATCCAATTTCAAAATTAATAATTTCCGGATATAAAATTGAACAGGGTGTTGAACCTGAAATTTCACCCGGTTTATTCAAAAACAAAGTTGTAATTGTTGGCGGTACCGCACATGGATTATTAGATTATAAACCGGTGGGTATTAATTCGGATGAACCATACCCGGGTATGGAAATTCATGCAACTGTTTTAAGCAATTTATTAAAAAAAGATTTTATTATTGTAAACAGCAATTTTGTTAAAATAATTGTGATGTTAATATTATCTTTATTAGTACCATTTTTATTTTTCAAAATTAAAAAAATATGGTTATCAATACCAATTATTTTTGTTTTGGTTTTATTTTACTTTTGGGGCAGTATTTATATATACGGTAAATTTAATTATTTATTAAATTTAATTGTACCCGAACTAGCCTTGTTTTTTGGATTTTTAATATCCTCGGTTATCAGTTATATGGTTGAAGGAAAACAAAAAAAAGAAATAAGAAAAACATTTAACCGCTATATGAGTCCACAGGTTATTGATGAAATTCTTAAAAACCCGGATGATATTGGTTTAGGCGGTAAAGAAATAGAAGCTACCGTATTTTTTAGTGATATTAAAGATTTTACATCCATAAGTGAAAAATATCCACCTGCTGAATTAGTTTCATACTTAAATGAATATTTTTCGCAGGCAAGTGATATAATATTGGAACATAAAGCAATGCTGGATAAGTATATTGGTGATGCAATTATGGCAATATTTGGTGCACCAATTTATAGACCCGACCATGCTATAGCAGGGTGTTTGGCCGCTTTACAGATACAGGAAAAATTAAATGAATTGAACGCTGAAAGCCTTAAAACCGGCAAGCCGTGTTTTATTACTCGTATTGGCCTTAATACCGGCAAAATGATTGTTGGCAACATAGGAACATCGGCAAGGCTTGATTATACGGCAATAGGTGATACAGTCAATACTTCATCCAGACTGGAAGGAATGAATAAACAATACAATTCCAGAATAATTATAAGTGAAAGTACTTATGCTATGGTTAAAAATGACGTTGAAGTTAGAGAGTTAGATTTTATGACTGTTAAGGGGAAATTTATTCCCATTAGAATTTATGAATTGTTGGGCGAAAAAAATAAAACCAGTAAAATTAAAATGGATAAAAAAAATACTTTTGAAGATGGTTTGGTATTATATAGAAATAGAAAATGGATTGAAGCAATTAATAAGTTTGAAGAAATATTAAAAACAGATAGTGAAGATTTAGCGTCTGAGTTGTATATACAGAGATGCAATATATTTTTAAATGACGAACCTCCTGCAGATTGGGATGGTGTTTTTCATGCAAAAACAAAATAAGTTGAATAAATAGGGGTTTTATTATGAAAATTCTAATTAATGCAATAGTTTTATTCTTTTTTTCTTTTACTCTTTTTGCTCAACAAACCTTATATACTAAAAGAGATAATAATTATATAAGGGAAGGGGCAGGGCCATATTTTAATTTAGTTGAAATTTTACCCGGAGGTAAAAAACTAAAAAAAATTGGTGAAGAAGAAGGTTGGTTTAAGGTAACTTTGGAAAACGGAAAATCCGGATTTATTTCTAAAGTATCGGTATCGGATGTGGAGACAAAAAAAGATTATTCCTCTAAATTTGCAAACAAATGGTCAAAATCTAATGTATCGCGTACAGGTTTGGCAGGAGCAATTAAAGGTTTAAAAGGTAAATCCAATAAAACCGGACAAGGGGACCCTGAACTTTTAATGTCTTTGATGGATAACGGGATAACAAGTGATGAGTATAGATATTTTATGCGTGAGATTAAAGCAAACAGATCTTCAAATATCGGTAAATCGAAAATCTTAAATAAGGAAATTGATATACCTGAATATGATCCTGCTTATGAAGAACAACAGGTTGGATTTGGAATTGCTTCAAGGTTATTAAAAGACGGGGTTTTTAATAATGTCGAATTACAAAAATATATTAATTTGGTTGCGCGTGCTTTAATAAATAATACAAAGTTTTATGATTGGGAATTTCATGTTATTATCCTAGACAATAAATTTGTTGATGGTTTTGCAGTTCCGGGTGGATATATTTTTATTACTAAAGGAGCAATTCAAAATTGTACCGATGAATCGGAACTTGCAGCTGTAATTGCACATGAAATGGGCCATATAATAATGAAACACGGTCTTCAGGAAATGACAAAAAGAACAGGACATATAAAAATGGATGATGCTTTCTCTGAACTTGAAGACGAAACAGGCGGCTGGGATGAAGAGACAGAAAAAGTTGAAGATGAAATGGAAGATGTAATTGTTAGCAGTTACGAACGTATTGTACATGATAGATTACTTGAATATGAAGTTGAAGCAGATAGAATAGCCGCAGTTTTACTTGCAGAATCAGGATATGATCCGTTTGGAATTTCGAAAATTCATACGCGTTTAGCTACTCAACAACAAAAAACAAGCGATATCTTTGATAGTAATTATTTAGCTCCTAATGATCTAAGTAAACGTGCAGGCTTAATCAGCTCCTTTACAAACCAAAATTTTTCACAACAAAATCCCGGTGCTACTTGTAAGGAAAGGTTTAATAGAATGAAACGCTTAGTGATAAAATAAGTTTGGAGTTGAGTATCTACTTTTTCCAATTTGCAAATAAGCAATCTGAGTTGCAAAAAAATATTGCAACTCAGAGGGTATTTTAATCCTTCAGTATCGGCTTATTCTTCAATTACGTTACTAACTTCTTTTTTCTTATCCGATACATATGAATATATACCCGGGATAACATATAAAGTTAAAAGAGTGGAAAATACTAAACCACCAATAACCGCAAAACCCATAGAAACACGACTTTCAGAACCGGCTCCAAGTGCAAGTGCAATTGGGAGAGTACCTAAAATAGTGGAAAAACTTGTCATTAAAATAGGACGCAATCGTTGAATTGCAGATTCTTTAACAGCCTCAATAGTCAACAGACCTGTCGCTTTTTTTTGATTAGCAAATTCAACAATTAAAATTCCGTTTTTAGTAACCAAACCAATAAGCATAATTGAACCTATTTCACTAAAAATGTTTAAAGTTTGATTAAAAATCCAAAGTGTTAACATAGCTCCGGCAATTGCCATTGGAACTGTAAGCATTATAATAAAAGGATCTCTAAAGCTCTCAAACTGTGCAGCTAACACTAAATAAATTAAAATTAATGCTAAACCAAAAGTAAATAACAAACTTGAAGAACTTTCTACAAAATCTTTTGAAGCTCCATCCAAAGCAGTTGAGAATGAGTCATCTAAAATTTTATCAGCTGTTTTTTGCATTTCTTTGATTCCGTCACTAATAGTTTTATTTGGGGCTAAACTTGCAGATATGGTGGCAGAAACATATCTGTTATATCTGTATCTTTGTGGCGGGCTACTTTTTTCGTGATATGTTATTAAATTATCTAATTGGATTAATTGACCGGTGCTTGAACGGACGTAAATTGAAGCAATATCCATTGGTTTAGAACGGTTTTTACGTTCAACTTGTCCTATAACTTGGTATTGTTTTCCGTTTAATATAAAAAAGCCGTAGCGCTGGCCACTCATTGCAAATTGAAGAGTTTGTGCAATATCAGAAGTTGAAATTCCAAGTTCTCGTGCTTTTAATCTGTCAATGTCAATAACCAATTCCGGTTTACTAAATTTTAAATCCACATCTATTTTATCAAATGTTGGATTTTGTTTAGCTTCCTCAACAAATTTAGGAATAAATTCTTGAAGTTTTTCAAAATTTGGAGCTTGAATAACAAATTGAACAGGTAATCCGCTTCGTTGTGTACTAATCGATTGTTCTTGAATAACAAAACTTCTTGCTTCTACCAATTTACTAACAACTGAAGAAACTCTAGTGGCAATATCTTGTTGGCTGCTGATTCTTTCTTTTAATGGCTTTAATCTTATTCTTACATTTCCGCTATTAGTTGTACTTGTACTGCCAAATCCGGGAGCTGTCATTGAAATAATTGTTTCGGCTTCGGGGACAGTATATGTTAACTCGTTAACAACTTCATCCATATAATTTTGCATAAAATCAAAACTTGCGCCTTCAACAGCGGTGCAGTTTACTCTTATGCCTCCGCGATCTTCAATAGGAGCTAACTCAGTTTGTAATGAATTTGCAATAAAAATAATTATAAAAAGTGAAAAGGAAATTATAATAAAGGCTAACCATCTTTTTTGCAAAAAAGCATTTAATGAATTTTTATATATTAATTCCAATTTATCAAAAAACGGTTCGGTTACCTTATAAAAACGACCTTTTTTGTGACCTGATTTTAAAAACCGAGTACTTAACATTGGAGTTAACGTTAATGCCACAAAAGCAGATATAATAACTGCAGTAGCAATCACAATACCAAACTCGCGAAATAATCTGCCGGTTAATCCTTGCAAAAACATAATTGGTAAAAATACAGCTACCAAAGAAACGGTTGTAGAAATTACAGCAAAAAATATTTCACCTGAACCTTTTATTCCGGCTTCTTGTGCCGGCATTCCGTCTTCCACTTTCCTATAAATGTTTTCTAAAACAACTATTGCATCATCAACAACCAATCCTATAGCAAGAACAATGCCCAGTAAAGTTAATACATTTATCGAAAAATTGAACAAATACATTACAAAAAAAGTACCAATTAATGAAATAGGAATAGCCAAAATTGGAATTATTGTAGTACGCCATTCACGTAGGAAAAAGAAAATAATTAAAATTACAAGAATAAAAGCAACATATACTGTTTGTTCAACTTCTTTTATCGATTCTCGAATGAAAATGGTATTATCAAAACCAATACCAACCTCTATATCATCGGATAAATCTTTTTTAATATCTTCAATTCTTTTGTAAAATTCATCGGCAATTGCAATGTGGTTTGAACCGGGTTGAGGAGTTACTGCAACACCGACCATAGGAATACCGTCTCGTTTAAGAAGTGTCCTGTCATTTTCGGGGTAAATTTCTGCAAATCCAACGTCAGACAGCCTAACAATTTTACCTTTTAAATCTTTAATTATTAAATTACTAAAATCGTCAAGGGTTTTAAATCTCCCCATTGTTCTTATAGTTAATTCGGTATTTGTGCCTTCAATTCTACCGGAGGGGAGCTCGATATTTTCTTTAACCAAAATATTTCTTATATCCATTGGTGTAATCCCAAAACTTGCCATTTTAGTAGGATCTAACCATAAACGCATTGAATATTTTTTTAATCCCCATGTTCGTACTTCGCTAACACCTGCAATTGTCTGTAATCTTTCTTTAAATAACCTTTCAGAAATATCCGAAAGATTCATTAAATCTCTTTTATCGCTTTTAATACTTAAAAAGATAATAGGATTTGCATCTGCATCCGATTTTGAAACAGTCGGGGGATCTATATCCGGGGGAAGACTCCTTTGTACGCGAGATACTTTATCTCGTACATCATTAGCTGCAACCTCCAAATCAATATTTAAGTTAAATTCAATTTTAATATTACTTCTTCCATCACGGCTGGTTGAAGTTATTGTTCTGATACCGGCAATTCCGTTTATGGATTCTTCTAATGGTTCTGTAATTTCAGCTTCAACTACATCGGCATTTGCCCCAACATAACTTGTTGAAACAGTAATTATAGGAGGGTCAATACTTGGAAATTCTCTTACTCCAAGGTAGGTATAGCCAATTATTCCAAAAATTACAATTGTTATAGACATTACAATTGAAAGAACCGGTCGATGAATACTAACAGCTGATAAACTCATTTTTTTTGCCCTTTCAATTATTGTAATTTAACTTTTATGCCGTCTTTCATTAATAAAAGACCGGTTGTTATAATGGTGTCGCCAACTGAAATTCCATCAATAATTTCAACTTCTTTTTCGGTGCGTATTCCTGTTTGTACATTAACCTGTTTGGCAATTCCATTTTTATAAACATATATAAGTTGCCCGGTTATATCTGGAACAATTACGTGAGAAGGTATAAAAATAGTATTATTGTTGTCTCCAATTGGCAGTTCAACCTCAACATAAGCTCCAATAATCAATTTAGCATTGTAAGCTGATGATGCTCTTACCTGTAATGTTCTACTGTTTTGATCAATTTTAGGTTCAATTGCATAGATAGTAGCCAAAAATAAATTTTGAATATTGGGTAAAACAAACTTAACCTTTTTATTTTTTTCTACAAATTGTGAATATTTTTGAGGAACACTAAAATCAATTTTAATAATATCATAATTTTGAACAGTAGCTATTTTAGTTTCTGGTGTTACATAACTGCCGATACTAATATTTCTTAATCCGATTATTCCGTCAAATGGTGCGATAATTTCTGTTTTTTCAATTTGAGCATTAATAAGTTCTAAGTCGGAAGTTTGAGCATTTAAATCGTTAAGAATTATGTCATACTCCTGCTGGCTTGATAATTCTTTTTCCAAAAGTTTTTTCTGTCTAAATTCACGGTCTTTTGCAAGCAGTAATTTTGTTTCAATTTTTGCCTTTTGCGCTTTTAATTCCAAATCGTTAATTTTTATTAACAATTGTCCTTTATTTACTCTGCCTCCTTCAGTAAATCCTATATTAACTATTTTACCTGATATTTGGCTTCTTAACTCAACCTCTTCATTCGAAAGAATAGTACCATTTATTTTGATCGAATTATTTAATTTTGAACTTTTGGCAATTAAATATTGAACGGAAATAATTTGTTTTGGCTTGTTATTAATTTCAACAAAATTGTTATTTGTAAATTTATCTTTTAAAGAAAAAAATAATAGGGCAAGGAATGCAAAACTTACAATGGCAATAGCTTTATTTGATTTTAAGATTCTCATAAATTCTCCGCGCATATAACATGGTTATTAAAAATTATAAATAATATATTTTGCATATCCAAATTATGGATAAAAAATAAATAAAAGAAATTATTTTTTTGAACTAAACTTTATGTTATATTATTCGATAATATAACTACAATAAAAAATTGGAAAATATTATAATAAATTTGGTTTAAAAAAATATATTAAATTGTAATAAGTATAAAACTGCAATCATTTGTTCCGGAGTTAAAGTGAATATTAAAGAAGAAAAAAGAACCGAAGTTGATGAATTATTACAACTTGTAAGTTTTAAGATTGGTAATGAAGAATTTGGTATTGATATTCTTAAAGTTCAAGAAATAAACCGAATGATGCAAATTACAAAAGTACCAAATGCTCCAGGATTTATTGAAGGAGTAGTAAATTTACGTGGAAGAATTATTCCCGTAATGGATCTAAGAACCCGCCTAAATATGCCCCGTATTGACCATGATAATCGAACTAGAATAATTGTTGTTGAATTAGAAGGAATTACTGTTGGATTTATTGTTGATGAAGTTAGCGAAGTTTTACGCATTCCTAAAAGTATTACTGAACCACCACCTGCAATGACTGCCGGAATTGATAGTGACTATATTACTGCCGTTGGAAAATTAGAAGATAGGCTGCTTATATTATTGGACCTTGGCAAGATATTTAGTAATGAAGAGACTGCAAAATTAAAAATTTAGTTTATTAAACTTTTTAACAATTTCGTTTGTTGAGTTACTAGTATCTAGAATATTCTTGTTAAAAATGAAATTGTTTTTATTGATTTATACTTTATTAATTTTTGGAGGCTGTTGAATATGCTATGTGTCTCATAATTTGTGAGTTTGGGCCGTATTGAGGAAAAACAATTAGAAAATAAACAATCAGTTAAATATTTTAATAGGTGAAATATGGAATGGTTTTATAATCTTAAAATCAAGGCAAAATTAATATTAGGCTTTGGCGTTTTATTGGTTTTGGCGTTAGTAGTCGGATATATTGGGTATAACAATTCGAAGGTTATAATGGCAAACCTTGACGAGATTGGCGAAGTTAGGTTAAGAAGTGTTGAGGCAATACTGTTGGTTCAAGGTTCGCAAATGGCTGTTGTTACCGCAGAAAGGGGCCTAATAAATAGAAGAATGATGGCACCTACCGTACGTGAGGGACAATATAAGTGGATTGAAAAATATTTGCTTAAAGCAAAAACTGCTTATGAAAACTATGATGCACAAAAAAAGACACCTGAAGAAGAAACCAATTGGGTAACTTTTAAAAGTAAATGGCAGGTATGGATGGCTGAACATAACCAGGTTGTTACTCTTTCAAGAGAAAAGGATAGACTTTATGCATCAGGATTAGAGTTAGACGATCCTAGTATTATAGACATAGATGAAAAGGCTTTTGATGCAAGCATGCAGGCAAGAACATCGATGCTTGATTGTCAAAATACGTTAGAAACTTTAGCAGCCATTAACATTAAGGAAGGTGAAAGATTAAATATTGAAGCTGACGCAACAGCTTCCAATGCTTCAACAACACTTGTAATTACTTTGTTAATTGTTGTGTTATTATCATTTTTTATTAGTAACTTTATTTCTAAAAACATTAGTTCAATGCTTAGAAATGCTGTTGATATGATGAAAGCTATTTCCGGTGGAAATTTTGGAACAAGATTAAAAATGGAGCAAACCGATGAGGTGGGGGAATTAGCAAAAAATATGGATGATTTTGCCGATGCTTTTCAAATTCACGTTCTAGGTTCATTAAAAAAAATATCAGAAGGTGATCTTAGTGTTAATTTGCCGGCACGTAGTGATAAAGATGAAATTGCTCCGGCTATTAATAATACAGTAACAGCACTTAAAGGTTTAGTGGATGAAGCAAATTCACTTATTACTACTGCCCTTGAAGGACAACTTGATACAAGAGGCAATGAAAACAAATTTATGGGAGGTTATAGAGACATTGTAAAAGGTATAAATGAGTTGTTAAATGCTGTGATTTTACCAATTAAAGAAGGTGTTGATGTACTTGCAGTTATGGCAACCGGTGATTTAACTGTTCGTATGCATGGAAGTTATAAAGGTGACCATCAAATAATAAAGAACAGCATCAATTCACTTGGTGATTCTTTAAGTGAAGTATTACACGAAATAACCGAAGCAGTACAGGCAACCGCAAGTGCTTCAAACCAAATATCGGCAAGTGCAGAAGAAATGGCCGCAGGGGCACAGGAACAAAGTGCTCAAGCCTCTGAAGTAGCAAGTGCGTAGAAGAAATGGCTTCAACTATTGTTGAAACAACCAAAAATGCAAATATTGCAGCAGAATCGGCTAAAGAAGCCGGAGATACAGCTAAAGAAGGCGGGTCGGTTGTTAATCAAACTGTTGCCGGAATGAATAGAATTGCAGAGGTTGTTGAACGTGCAGCAGAAACAGTACAAGCCCTTGGAAAGAGTAGTGATGAGATTGGTGAAATTGTTCAAGTAATTAATGATATTGCGGACCAAACCAACTTACTTGCTTTAAATGCCGCAATTGAAGCAGCCCGAGCCGGAGAGCAAGGTCGAGGATTTGCAGTAGTTGCTGACGAAGTACGGAAACTTGCAGAAAGGACAACTAAAGCTACAAAAGAAATTGCACAAATGATTAAACAAATACAAAAAGATACCGGTGACGCGGTGGATTCGATGCAAAAAGGCAAAACAGAAGTAGAAACCGGAAAAATTATGGCCAACAAAGCCGGTTCATCAATGAGCGAAATTGTAACTGCTGCCAATAGAGTGCTGGATGTTGTAAATTCAGTTGCCTCTGCTAGTGAGGAACAAGCGAGTGCCGCAGAACAAATAAGTAAAAATATTGAAGCTATAAGCAGTGTAACGCATGAATCGGCAACAGGAGTTCAACAAATAGCTCGTGCATCAGAAGATTTGAACAGATTAACCGAAAACTTACAAATGTTAATACAAAGATTTAGAATTGATACAAAATCATCGTATGTACAGAAACAAGTTGTT
>JAZDHY010000045.1:0-18604 GCA_043805435.1 bacterium | reverse complement strand
CTCTCTTTGAAAGAGAGGGGAATTATATAACGGCAAGTTATTGTTCTATATGTTTTTACAATCACTCCCCTTCTATTTTTAAGAGAAGGGGTTGGGGGATGAGTTCCTTTTTATTACAACCATTCCCCAATTTTCACACAGTCTGTGAAGGAATAGGCTAATGAACACTCAAATTATCGCGCAATGTAAATAATAGATGTAATGAAAATAATCCCTAAAAAGAGAAGAACGCAAATTACAGCAGGAAAGCTTTTAGAAAGACAAATGAAAGAGTTTATTTGCCCATCCGTTTACGGATGGGAAAAATAAATCCCTAAAAAGAGAAGGACGAAAATTACAGCAGGAAAGCTTTTAGAAAGACAAATGAAAGAGTGTATCAGCCCATTCGTTTACGGATGGGAATAAAAATCATTCAATCAATCTGTTAATGAAATTTTAATTTTGGTGTAATCCCATATGGATGGCATGTTTATAGAGGTGTATCAGCCCATTCGTTAACGGATGGGAAGAAATAAAAAAATCCTGTTTACAACTCAATTATCTGGTGTTCGAATTTATTAATTGATAGTTGGTTAAATATATATTTTAATATACCAATACCATATTTATTAGTAAAATAATACAAATTTAGTTCTCGTTCCTGTAAATCCATATTTGGATATAAAACAATAGTAATTTTGTTAAGCTGTCTAACTGTTGATTCATTTTTAATTTGAAGTGCTTTTTCGGCTTTTGCTTTTAGCAGTTGAATGTTTTGGAGTATTTTTTCGTTGTTCTTTTCAACATTTTCAGCTAAAGTAGCATCAATTTTAGAAAGTTTATATTTCAAATCGTCTAAAACTTGTTTAATCTGTTTATTGGTTTCATTAAAAATCTCTTCAGTATCAAAAGGTGTAATTTTACTTAAAATATTTTTTAATATAACCTTGTCTTCTTCAAAAATATCAACAATGTCCAAATCAAATTTTTCCAATAAATCCTTGACAGGTTTTTCTAATAAAGTAGCTGCCGCACGAGGGTAAATAAATGGCTGTACTAAATTAAATACTTCATAAAAGGGGATTACTTGAGCAAAATAACTTATTTCACCCGGTCCTGCAATATAAAAAGCAGTAGGAAGGAGATAATCTTGACAAATAGGGCGCAATAATACATTTGGAGAAAATCTTTCGGGTTGTTTATTTAATATCTGAAAGATTTCGTCCTTAGTATATTTTTTACGTTTATTCTTTAATTTAAAGTTATCTTCATCCGGTTCTAACAAATAACGTCCGTCATCTTCGTTTATAAACAAATTGATAGGTTTTATCTTAATTTGTGCATGATATTCTTCTTCTAAATTAGCACTGGTTTCAACTGCAATTAAGGAGTGCTCCCTATAATCATCCAGCTCTTTCATAAAAATCGGCTTAAGGCATCTTTTAATAGCAGGTGTCTGCGGGTCAAAAATAATTAATCCATATTCATCAAAAAAATTGTACATAAGTTTTTTAAATGCTTCTTTAAATGTGGTTCCTTCTTTATAAAAAGAAACAATATTATCTGCAACAATGTCCGAAAACTCGGTTTGACGAATGGAATTTTTGAGTTCATTTAACATATTATTTAATTCTTCATTAAATGTTAAACTTCCAACAGTTCCTCTGTTTGAACCTGTAAATCCATCTTTATATTCTATTTTTTTAATATTGTTTTCTTTATCAATAATATTAAAATAATTAACTTCTTCAAAATCGTGATCGTCAGCCTCCAGCCAAAAAAAAGGAACAAAATTATATCCATCAAATTTTGTTTTTAACTCGTTTGCAAGTTTAATTGCAGTAATAACTTTATAAAAAGTATATAATGGACCTCCAAAAAGTCCAAGCTGCTGTCCGGTTACTATTGCAAGAGTTTTTGGAGATTTTAATAAACTTAAATTTATTTCGGTTTGTTTTGAATACCTAAAACGATTATACTGTTTTTTTATATCGGCAATTACTTCACCAAAAAACGGACGGTTAAAACTGCTAAGTTCATCAAAGGTTTTTATATAATTGTATGATTTCCGAAAGTCTTTTTTATAAAATTGTTGTACTGAGGAAAAATTATTAATATAATCCAAAAATAATTTATGCTGATTAGGTATTGAATCATATTGTATGTACATATTAACTCCGTAAAGAAATAAAATAAATTACCATCAATTTAGGTAAATTTTCATTATGTTTAAACCTTTAATTTTGATAATTTAGTTCCGATTTGCAAAAATGAAAAGAATATTAAATTTAGTTTTACTAATAATAATTGTGTTTAACATAAACGCACAAGAAACAAAAATAGATTTTTTACCCGCAGGATTAAATTTTTTACCGATCCGCGCAAATATTTATGAACCACGTTTAGGCGTATTGTATTTCCCTTCGGATAGAAGTCTTAAAGTTGATATTGGAAATAGTTCCGATGTAATTGCAATTAATGACTTAATTGAAAATGTAAGAATTAGTTTAGGTATTGATTTTATGGCCTTTGGGTTAGCTTCAAGCTACCAGGGAAAAAGACTTCAAATTGATGCTCTGGACGGTTTTTTTGGTGGGAATGCAACTCTATCTTACAAATTAAACCATGATGAATTTTTTAAGGTTCGTTTTAGAATTATACACAATAGCGCACATTTAGTTGACGGAAGTTATAATCTTAATACAAACACATGGAAAAACAATTATTCGCCTGTACCATATGCACGCGATTTTTTAGAGCCAACATTTGCATACCAAAGCGGAATAAACAGCGGATATTTTAGAATATATTTTAGTCCGAGTTATTCTGTTTTGGTGCGTCCTATTGAATTAAAAAGATGGTCTTTTAATACGGGAGTTGAATTTTATTTGGATAAGTTGATTGGGAAAACATTTTCCAAAAGTAATAATATTTTTTGCGCTTATCAGTTTAGTCTTATCGGTGTACCAGAATATACCGGAAATAATAATATATTGCTTGGTTTAAAGATGGGTGATTATTATAGTAAAGGAATTAACGTGTATTTGTCATATTATACGGGAATTCATTATTTTAGTGAATATTATGTACAAAAATTGCAAAAGTTTGGTATTGGCTTTTTTATTGATTTTTAAAAATAATTAATAGCAGAAAGAAAAACAGAGTGGAAATAAATTTTATTAAATTTATAACTTTTAAACGTCTTGTAAATATTATTTCAATCATTAGTTCGTTCTTTTTATCAAAATTGTTGCGTAAACCGATTGTATGGGGTTTACCAATTACGTTTTCAATTGAACCGACAAATCGTTGTAATTTAAAGTGTCCCGAATGTCCATCGGGTCTTGGCATTTTAACTCGTGACCTTGGTTTATTATCCTTGGAAAACTTCAGTTTAATAATAAATCAAATTAAAGGGCACTGCTTTTATATACAACTCTTTTTTCAAGGAGAACCGTATATTAATAAAAATCTCTCCAAAATGGTCAATTTTGCCAGGGAAAATAAAGTTTATACTGCAATTAGCACAAATGGTTTATTATTAAAAAATACTAAAATCAGTGAATTGTTGGATTCTCCTCCCGATAAATTAGTTTTTTCAATTGACGGGCTTGATGAGGTTAGTTATCAAAATTACCGAGTAGGCGGAAAATTTGAAGATGCCAAAAATTCTTTAATCAATCTAATTAATGAAAAAAAGAAAAGAAAACAAAAATTGCCATATATCGAGATGCAATTTATTGCAATGAAACAAAACGAACACCAAATAGACGATGTATTTAAATTTGGAAAGGAAGTTGGTGTTGATAAAGTTGTTATAAAAACAATGCAGGTAAGCTCGTTTGAAAATGGTGTTAAGTTTCTTCCGCAAAATAAAAAATACTCGCGTTATTTATTAAATAATGGCATTTTGCAAATAAAAAACAAATTAAAAAATCATTGTTTTGCTTTGTGGAGAACTTCAGTTGTTACTTGGGATGGTGATGTTGTACCTTGCTGTTTTGATAAAGATGCAAATTATCCGCTAGGCAATATTTTTAACCAAAAATTTAAAGTTATTTGGAAAGATAATAGATATAATAGCTTTAGACAAAGAGTACTTAATGATAGAAAAGGGATTGATATTTGTTCCAATTGTACCGAAGGACTTAAAATAAACATATTTGAGGATTAAGTTGGTTAACAAAAAAATTAAGAACTTTTTTATAGATAATAAAAAAATACTGATGAGGCTGCTAAAATTTATTTTTGCAGCTGCTATTTTATTCTTTTTAATTGATTATTTATCAATCAATAAGATAATATTTATGCTGTCAAAGGCTGATTTGAAGATTGTTTCTTTATCTTTTTTATTGATTTTATTAAATATATTTCTGCAATTTAAAAGATGGGAATTATTATGTACCGAAGTACTCAAGGAAAAGCATAAATATACTATTCTTAAATCTGTTTTTTATGGTATCTCTTCGGGCTTAATTACCCCTTTTAGAATTGGGGAGTTTTTTGGACGCGCTTTTACGTTTAAAGGTGAAAATTTTCATAAAGCAGTAAGTCTTTCTATTTTAGACCGGTTTTTGAGTTTGTTTGTTACTTTAGTATTGGGGGGGATAGCTTTTATATTTTTTTCTAAAAAATATTTTAATATTGCAGAATTTACCTTATTTATTACTGTTATAAGTTTTATTTTGATACTTGTATTGCTAATAACCATTACATATTTTGGCTTAATTAAACCAAAAAAGATTAAATTTTTGCAAAAAATTATCAACTATTTTAGCATAATAAAAAATGTAAAATTAAATATCTTAACAAGATTAGTTTTATTTTCAGTTCTGTTTTTTATTACTTATGTTGCACAATTTGCATTATTAATTAGTGCATTTGCAGGCATTGAAAATATTATGGTGTATTTTTTAATTGGTGTTTTAGTGTTTTTTACAAATACAATTATTCCACCGTTCACATTTGGTGAACTTGGAATAAGAGAAAGTGCAGCTATATTTTTTTCAAAAGTATATGGCGTTCAAGCTGTTGTTGGTTTTAATTCATCCATTATCCTATTTTTATTTAATTTATTAATTCCTTCAATAATTGGTTTAATTATTTATATAAAGGATGAAAAATGATATTTTGGGTTTTATCTGTTGGAATATTAACACTCTATTATCTTTGTTTTTTATTTTATGTTTTATACGGATTTATTAGGTTAAAATTAATCAGTATAAAACAAGACATAAACATCAAAGATAAGTTTATTTCAATTCTTATACCCTTTAGAAATGAGGCGGAAAATATATTAAAAAATCTTAAGTCCATACAAAATATTAATTACGATATAGATAAATACGAAGTTATATATATAAATGATCATTCAACGGATAATTCTGTTGAATTATTAAAGGCCAATATAAAAAATGGAAATATTAAAGTAATAAACTGTCCTACTGAAACAGGTTATGAACAGGGACATAAAAAAATTGCTGTAAATTTTGGAATTAATAATGCAAAAGGAGAAATAATATTTACAACCGATTCCGATTGTATTGTTCCGGTTGAATGGGTTAATACGATGCTTGTTAATTTTAATGACAATACGGCATTTGTATCCGGCCCGGTAAATTTTGTATCAAATGAAACTTTGTGGTCTAAATTGCAGCAAATTGAATTTGCGGGTTTAGTACTTGCAGGAGGCGGTTTGATTGCCGCAGGAAGACCGACAATATGTAACGCTGCAAATATAGCATTTAAGAAGTCGGTATTTTTTGAGGTTGGCGGTTATAGCGATAATATGAATTTATCTTCCGGTGATGATGAATTATTGATGCAAAAAATAAGTACTAATATTTATTGGGATGTTAATTTTTGTTACAATAAATTATCCGTTGTTTCTACCTCTCCAAATAAAACAATTGCTGAATTTTATAACCAAAGAAAACGATGGGCAAGTAAAGGCACACATTATAAAAACAAATTATTGGTATTTGCATTAATATTAATTTATTTGTTTTTTTTAAGTTTTCCATTGCAGATTGTTGGAGCAATATTTTTAAATAAATATTTATTATTAAGTTTTATCCTCAGTTTTAGTGTTAAGGCATTTTTTGAATATTTAATAATAAAAAAAGGGAAAAATATTTTATTTGCAAAAATTGAAACTAAAGTGTTTATAATTGCTGAGTTATTACATGTTCCGTACATATTATTAGCCGGATTTTTAGGTCTGTTTGGTAATTTTAAATGGAAAGGGAGGCAATTAAAAAGATAATGTTTGAATTTTATTTAATGCCTAAAATTTTAATAAAAATATTTCCGCAATTTATTTGGGAAACAAACGATGGCACTATATTGTTAACAATAGACGATAGTCCGTCTGAACATGGAACATTGAGCATATTAAAAATATTGAAAGAAAACAATATTAAGTCTTTGTTTTTTGTAACAGGAAAACAGGCTGAAAAATATCCTGATATCGTTAAAGAAATATATAATAATGGTCATTTGATAGGAAACCATAGTTATAGTCATAAATCTTATTTGTTTATGCAAAAGAAAAAGATTTTAGAGGATATTAAAAGAACAAATACAGTTATAAAAAACATTACCGGTTGTAATACTATATATTTTAGACCGCCTTACGGTCATTTTAGGTTTTGTATAAAAAATACAAATCTTAAAACCATAATGTGGAAAGTATTTACTTATGACTATAGAAATAATAAAAATAATGTTAAATTTGCTGTTCAAAAATTATCAAAAGGTTCAATTGTGGTATTACACGATAATTTTAAGACGGAAAATAATTTAGAAAATAATTTTAACTATTTAATAAATTATGTTTCCCAAAAAGGATTAATATTTGGAGATCCTAATAAATGTTTGAATTAATACTGTTTATTGCCGTATGTTTATATTTTATACAAATAGTGATATTTATAATTGGAGCTAGCAAAAAATTTTCACGTTTAAGTGAAAATAATCTTCCAAAGGCCAGTATAATAGTGGCTGCCAGAAATGAATCGAAAAATATTATTAATTGCTTGGAATCATTAAATAAACTTGAATATCCCCAAAACAAGCTTGAAATTATTATTGTTGATGATAATTCGACTGATAATACAGGTATGTTGATTGAAGAATATATAAAAGATAAAAATAGATTTGTTTATACAATTGCTAAAGATAAAATAGGCAAACTTAAAGGTAAAGCAAATGCAATTGCAAACGGTATTGCTTTATCAAGTGGTGAAATTATTTTAACTACCGATGCCGACTGTATTGTATATGCAACATGGGCAAAAACAATTGCTTCATATTATACCAAAGATGTTGGAATTGTATGTGGTTATACTGCCCAATACGAGAGAGACGGATTTAGCGGTATGCAATCAATGGATTTTATCTACTTGTTAACTGTTGCCGCCGGAACAATGAATTTGGGTAAACCGTTAAGTGCTATTGGAAATAATATGTCGTACAGTAGAAAAGCTTATGATGAAGTTGGAGGTTATGCAAAAATACCTTTTTCGGTAACAGAAGATTTTAAGCTGTTAATGAGTATTTATGCTTTAAAAAGATATAAATTAATATATCCCATGGATTCGGATGCTCTTGTAACCAGCGAACCATGCGGCAATGTTAAAGAAATTTACTGGCAAAAAAAACGGTGGGGAGTTGGCGGTTTAGATAGTGATATTGTTGGTTATGGAGTTATGGCAAGCGGTTTTATATGTCATTTGTTTTTTTTATTGGCTCCGTTTGTATATAGCAGGGATATTTTAATTATGCTTTTATTTAAAATAATAATAGATTCGTATTTTTTAAGAGCAGTTTATAATAAATTAAAACTTAAATTTAGTATTAAATATTTTTTTGCTTTTGAAATTTATTTTATTCTTTATGTAATATTTTTACCTTTTATACTTATTTTTGATAAAAGAGTTAAATGGAAAGGACGTGAATTCTAATGCTGTTATTATGTAATTATTATGTAACTTATAGATGTAATGCTTATTGCGAGTTTTGCCATTTTGCAAATCATGGATTGTTTAAAGACACTCCAAACGCAAAATATTCGGATTTTGAAAAAAATGTTACCGAACTTGCTAAACTAGGTGTTAAATTTATTGATTTAACCGGAGGAGAGCCATTATTAAATAAAGAAATTGTAAAAATGGCTAAATTGTGTAAAAGTTTAAAAATGCAAACAAGTATTACAACCAATACATTATTATATCCCAAATTTGCAGAAGCATTGCTGGGTAATGTTAATTTATTGCATTTTTCATTAGATTCACCTGATGAAGAAGAGCATAACAAAATAAGAAAAATTGATTGTTATAAAAGTGTTTTTGAAAGTATAAAAATTGCAAAATCTTTGGGTGAATTTCCTGATATACTGTTTACGGTAACAAACGATACTTATAAAAAACTTCCCCAAATGTATGAAATTGCTCAAAAACTTAACCTTTTGTTAATTGTTAACCCTGTATTCTCTTATTTTAATAATCCGGGTTTATCTAACGAAGCAATTGATTATATTGAAAAGTTTATTTTTGGCAAATTAAATGTCTATTTGAATAATTCATTTTTGAAATTAAGAAAAGATGGCGGAAATGATATTAACAATCCAAGTTGTAAAGCTGTTTCGAGGGTTATTGTAATCTCTCCTCAAAACGAACTGATTTTGCCTTGTTATCATTTTGCAAATAAAAATATAAAAATTACAAATTCAATAAGTGAAATTCAAAATACGGAAGAGTACAAATATTATCTGAAAAACGAAGGCAGGTTCGATTTTTGCAATGGGTGTACTGTAAATTGTTATTTTGAACCTTCTTTTGCATTCCCAACAAATTATTACTCTATTATGAGTTTAAGTTCAAAATTTAAATACAGTTTTAATAAGTTAATTAAACAAAAATTAATTAAAAGAATCAGAAAGTTTGGAGTTTAAGTTATATGAAAAGATTTTTTTTAGTATTGTTTCTCTTTTTAACAATGGTTTCAATAAATGCACAAAAACAATATGAATTATTTCCTTCAAATTTGAATATACAACCGTTTACTGCTAATAATTTAGAGCCCAAGATGGGTTTCCTTTTTCAACAGTCGGGTAAAAAAATACGTTTGGATATTGGTAACTCGACTGACGCTGTAAATTTTAACTTGAGTAATACTGAAAATTTTTCTGTAGGAATTGATTTTTTTACTTATACATATTTGTACAGTGAAAATGATTTCCATTTTCCTGTTGATGCAGTCGATTATCTTTTTGGTGTCAATTTTGGTTACAAAAATAAATCGGCTGATAACGAATACGGCATTAGAATGCGTATTAGTCATATAAGTGCGCATTTTGTTGACGGACACAGGGATAATATTAATCAAATATGGAAAGATAATATTAATCCGGTTGTTTATAGCAGGGAGTTTATTGAACTGATTCCTTTTTATAAATTTAATAATTTTAGAATTTATACAGGATTTACATATTTATTTCATGTTACTCCAACCACAATCGGAAAAGAAATATATCAAATTGGGGTCGATTGGTTTGCAAAAGATTTAATTTGTTCCGATATTACACCTTTTGCCGGATGTGATTTTAAATTGCAAAAAATCGATTATTATAAGGGAAATACTTCTGTTAGTGCCGGTATTAAAATTGGCAAACCAAACGGCAGGGGATTGAGTATTTATTATAACTATTATGCGGGTAAAAGTATTCATGGTGAATATTATTATATGGATGAAAAAATTAGTTCAATCGGTTTTAATGTGGATTTGTAATGTCAAAAATATTTAAAGATTATATTTTACATATTCTTTTGTTTGTTGTAACTTTTATTACTACGTTAATAGCCGGAGTTGAATGGACTACAGGATTAGCCGGCCCATACGAATTTGGGGTATTAAAATACGGACTACCTTATGCATGTTGCATATTATTTATTTTAGGCGTGCATGAGTTTGGTCATTATTTTGCTGCAAAATTTCATAAAATTAAATCCACATTGCCGTTTTTTATACCTATTCCTCCTTTTGCAGGTATGTTAAACTTTGGCACAATGGGTGCAGTCATAAAAACTAAATCGGTAATACATAACAATAAACAGATGTTTGATATTGGTATTGCCGGGCCAATTGCGGGATTTATTGCTTCTGTTGGCATCTTAATTTACGGGTTTACACATTTACCCAGTGTTGAATATCTGTTGACAATACATCCCAATTATTTTTCGCCATCCTATGATTCAAGCGGTATTCATTTGGAATTTGGAAATAATTTGTTGTTTTTATTCCTTAAAGAAACATTAACAAATAATACTCAGTTTATGCCGCCAATGAGTGAAATATATCATTATCCTTATTTATGCACAGGATGGTTTGGTTTGTTTGTTACAGCAATGAATATGGTGCCCGTAGGTCAGCTTGACGGTGGGCATATTGTATATTCGATGTTTAATACAAAAAAACATGAAATGGCCGCTGGTATTACTTTAAGTTTGTTAATCGTTTTAGGTATTTTGGGTATAATTCAATCGTTTATTCCAATAAGTTTTAATATTGGCTGGAGCGGCTGGTTGTTTTGGGCATTAATTCTGTTTTTTATAATAAAATTAAAACATCCTGAAGTCAGGCATTTTGAAGAACTTGATTTAAAAAGAAAAATACTTGGTTATTTCAGCTATCTTATTTTAATCGTTTCGTTTACTCCAAATCCTTTTTTGCTAACATTGTTTTAATTTTTTGCAATAAGCTTAAATCTTATTCTTAATATTTGGTTTTCAAATCCGGTTGAAATAATTTTAAATTCATCAATTTCACTTGTGTTGGCTACATGAATACCCGAGCAGGGGCAGGAATCGTAGTTGCCAATATGAACAATGCGTATTGAAGTACCAAAATCATCCGGTAGCTTTTTTAGATTGTATTTTTCCATCCCTTCATCAATAGATATAATTTCATCCGATACCGAATGATTTTTTTTAATTTCCGAGTTTACTTGAATTTCAATTTTTTTTATTTCCTCTTCAGTCAAATTTCTATTAAAATGGTAATCACATTTAGATTTTTTCTTTTCAATATGATTTGAAAACGAACGTTCGCAATTAAAAAAACGTACCATTGTTTGGTTTAATATATGTTCTGCACTATGCATAGGTGCAAAATAATCTTTTGGGTTAGAATTTATCATATTTTTCTTTTTTTTGTTAAAACAATGCCCTAATATAATGAATTTGAAAATGTAATTCAAAATTAGTTAAATGTTTGATGTTGGTGATTGGTTTAATTGTGTTGTATTGGGCCAATGATATAAAACTGCTATAAAAGTTTAATCTTATCATTTAAAATTTATTATAACTAAATCAACAAAATCTTACAAATAAAAGTTTAGACAATATTATTACTTAAAATTTTTAGAAAAAATTATATTTAAATGGCAACTTTTTACTTATTGCTATATATTTACATTAAAAATAATTTGAAAAAAAATATACTAAATAATGAGGTGATTGGATGAATATTAAAAAATTATTAATTTTTGTTTTATTGTTTTCTGTAGGTGTTAATGCCGAAGAAATTGAAAAAAAAGAATGGAAAAAATTTTTCGATTCGCATGATTTGGATGGGTGTTTCCTTTTATATGATTTAAATAAAGATACTTATTCCTATTATAATAAAAAAAGGTGTGAAACCGGATTTTTACCTGCATCAACATTCAAAATACCAAACTCGTTATTTGCGCTTGAATCTGGAGCAATTAAAGATGAAAATGAAATTATTAAATGGGATGGAGTAGAAAGAAGTTATCCTGACTGGAATAAAGACCAAAATTTAGCCTCGGCAATTAAGGTTTCGTGTTTATGGTTTTATCAGGAATTGGCACGTAGAATTGGTACTGAAAGAATGCAAAATTATGTTAATAAAGCAAATTACGGAAATAAAGATATTACAGAAAATATTGATACTTTTTGGCTGGATGGAAATATTAGAATTACCGCTTTTGAACAGATAGATTTTTTAAGAAATTTTTATTTATATAAACTGTCTTTTGATAAAAAAAATGTTGATAAAGTTAAGCAAATTATTGTTTTGGAAAAAAATGAAAAATATACTTTAAGCGGAAAAACGGGATGGCCCGGTTTAGATAAGGACGATTACGGTTGGTGGGTTGGTTATGTTGAAAGAGACAATAATGTTTACTTTATTGCAATAAACCTTGAAATTAAAAAAAGAGAAGACTTACCATTAAGATTGGGCATTGCAAAAGAAATATTAAATTCTTTAGAACTTATAAACTTGACAAAATAAGTTATCTATTACAATTTGTTTTTATGGAGCGGAAATGTTTAAAAATGTATTGATTTTATGTTTATTGGCAGGTTATATAAGTGCGCAAAGTTTTGAGTGGAAAACAAAATTTGAAAATAGCAATTTTAAAGAAACAAGTAATTATGACGAATCAATTCAATATTTCAAAAAAATTGAAAAAAACAGTAATTATGCAAAATTATTTAAATTAGGAGTAACTCCACAGGGAAGAGACTTATTTTATTTTGTGGTTAATAAAGATAAAGAATTCGATTTGGGAAAAATTAAAGCATCTAAAAAGAGTATTGTTTTAATACAAAACGGAATACATGCCGGCGAAATTGAAGGAAAAGATGCCTGCATGTTGTTATTAAGAGATATTTTAATTACAAAAGATAAAGAAGATCTTCTAGATAAAGTTGTTATTATTATTATTCCGGTTATTAATGCCGATGGTCATGAAAGAATAAGCAAATATAATAGAATAAACCAAGACGGCCCTTTGTATATGGGCTGGCGTACTACAGCGCAAAATCTTAACCTTAATAGAGATTATCTAAAAGCAGATGCACCGGAAATTAAGGCTTTTATAAAATTAGTCAATAATGTTAATCCCGATATTTTTATCGATACACATACTACCGATGGTTTAGATATGCAGCCCGTAATTACATTTGCGGTGGAGGGGCAGGGAACCGTACCCCCCGTTTTATCAACTTGGATTCAGGATACATACAATCCCTTTATTGAAAAATTTGTTACAAATAAAGGTTTTATTATTGCACCTTTTGTAAATTTAACTGATAATGGCAATCCTTCCAAAGGAATGAATAACTGGGTATCCAGCCCAAAATTATCGGCCGGATATATGGCAATTAGAAACAGAGTTGGCGTTTTAATTGAAACTCATAGTCTAAAACCTTATAAAGAGAGAGTATTTTCTACATTAGCATTTATTGAAGGCACATTAAATTTAGCTAACAGTTCAAATACGAAAATCAAACAAAATTCAAAGTTGGCTGATGAGCTGGTAAAACAAAAATATGGCAGTTTAGCCGAATTATATCCTGTTGGATTTAAATTAACTAAAGATTCGGTTTCTTTTACTTGGAAGGGAATTAATGCAGAATTAAAGGAAAGTATTGTTGCCGGTGGAAAAGTATTAAAATATAACGGAGAAAAATACGAAAAACAAATTCAATTTTTCCCGGTTTTAAATCCAAGCAAATTTGCAAAGGTTCCCAAATATTATGTTATTCCACAGGAGTGGGAAACTGTGATAGATATTCTTAAATTGCACGGTCTTAATTTTGAGAAGATAAAAAATGATACAACGGTATCGGCTGAACAATATAAATTTAAGAATGTAATATTTGCCGAACTTCCTTATGAAGGCAGGTTTCAACCAACCTTTGATTATGAAACTACAATAAAAACTATTCCCGTAAATAAAGGAGATTATGTCTTTTATACAAATCAGCCGTTAATTGGTATTCTTATTTATTTGCTTGAACCAAATACAAACGACTCGTTTTTAAAGTGGGGATTTTTTAATATAATATTTGAACAAAAAGAATATTTTGAAATATACTCCATGGAACCGATAGCACAAAAAATGTATGATGAAAATAGTCAATTACGAGAAGAGTTTAATAATAAAATTAATAGTGACGAAAAATTTAAAAACAGCATCGAAGCGCGTTTAAACTTTTTTTATGAGAAATCGGAATATTACGATAAAAAATTTAATATTTATCCGGTTTTAAAGGTGTATTAGTTTTTAATATGAAAAAGCAAATATATATAAACTACTTTTGGAATTTAATAATTACTGTAGCTGCAACTTTCTTAGCAGTTATTTTGCCGTTAAAAATTGTTCTGGAGAGCAGTTTTGCTAACTTTTATGATGAATATGTTTTTTATATAAAAATTATTTTTGCATGCGATATTATATATAATATTATTAAATATAAGTATTTTAAAAGAGAATTTGATTTTGAGCAACAATATTTGGTTGTTAATTATATAAAAACATGGTTTGTTTTAGATTTTATTACCCTTTTGGTTTTAGTTTTTCACGTTTCAATCTTTCATTTGGAATTACTTGGTCTGCTAAAATTAATAAAAGTAATTGATTATATGCATCACTTGAAGGAAAGAGAGGTAAAATTTACAAACGAATTAACTTTAGTGTTTTTTATTTATTGGATTGCAAATTTTGCTCATTGGATAAGTTGTTTTTGGCTTGCTTTAAAAGGTTTTAATTACAATTACGATGTTACAACAAACTACATACGTTCTATTTATTGGTGTATAACAACTCTTACAACCATTGGATATGGAGATATAACCCCAACAAATAATGCACAAATGATATTTACTATGTTTGTTCAATTGTTAGGGGCGGGTGTCTTTGGTTATTTAATTGGCAGTATAGCAATTATTGTTTCAAAAAAAGATCCTGCAAAAGTTAATTATCTTAAAAACATGGATAAACTGAGTACATTAATAAAATATAGAAAAATACCGCCTGTTTTACAAAATAAGATGAGAGAGTATTATACCTATGTATGGAAACAACGTTTGGGTTATAATGAAACTTTAATTTTGGAAGGTCTTCCTGCAAGTTTAAAGACCGATTTATCTTTTAATCTAAAGAAAGATGTATTGGAAAAAATTCCTTTGTTTAATGAAGCCCCTGATGAATTTATTAAAGAAATTGCTCAACATATTTTTCCTGTTGTTGTGATGCCTGGCGATTATGTTTTTAAAACCGATGAAGAAGGTCATGAAATGTATTTTGTTTTAAGTGGTGAACTTATGATACTTGATAAAGAAGAAAAACAGATTATTGCCAATTTACGCGAAGGTGATTATTTTGGGGAAATTGCCTTATTTAAAAATATTCCGCGTACAGCAACAGTTAAAGCTATAAAGTATTGCGATTTATATACTTTAAAGAAAAAACAGTTCGATTATACTTTGTTAAAATTTCCTGATATTGCAAAAAAAATTGAACAAAAAGTTAATGGAATAGAAAATAATAATTAATTTGCAAACTTAAGATATTGGATATAAAATTATGAATACATTTTTATTACCTTTTATGTACCTATACTATTTTATAAAAACTATGTTTTTTACCGGATGTGTGTTTTTTTTATTTTCAGTTATTGTTATCCTATATCTAAAATTTTTTCCGCCGCCAACAACGGCATTTATTGATAACCAAAAAAATGAAAATATAGAATCATTTGTTTTGCCTTCCGAAATTGAATACGAGTGGGTTTCGATGGATAAAATTTCCGGTAATATGGCCTTAGCTGTAATTGCGTCCGAAGATCAAAGATTTGCCGAACATTGGGGTTTTGATTTGGAGCAGATTCAAAAGGCTATAAAAGAAAAAGAGAGGGGCCGAAGAGTTAGAGGGGCAAGTACAATTAGTCAACAAGTGGCTAAAAATCTTTTTTTATGGAATGATAAAAACTATATTAGAAAAGGATTAGAAGCCTATTATACTATTTTAATAGAATTGTTGTGGAGCAAAGAAAGAATTATCGAAACGTATTTAAATATTGCCGAACTTGGTGAAAATGTATATGGAGTACAAGCAGCTTCAACAAAGTTCTTTAAAAAAGATGCTATAAAATTAAACAGTGCTCAAGCGGCAATACTTGCCGCGGTAATTCCAAATCCTAAAAGATTTAAAGCAAATAGACCGTCAAAGTACATATTAAGGCGTCAAAGTCAAATACAAACACAAATGAATTACATTGGCGGGAAAGCTTATTTAGAAAAATTTATGTAAATTATTTAAGCAGAACAGTTTTTGCACTTACACAAATTATAAATTTCTTCAAATCCGTAATCAATAGTTAATTCTTCATCAAAATTAATATCTCTAATGGCGGCAAGGAATAAGCTATTTTCGTCTCTATCGGCCACATAACAATTTGGGGAACAGCTATGATTTAAATATTTTAACTTTTCTGATTTGGCTGTATCAATGTAATTGTTGTCATTCCAAAAAATATAAACATTAAATTCTTCTTTTTCCCTTCGCAGGCATTCAGTTTCATCTATCACATCACCTTCAATAACCAAAATTTTTGAATCTTTTTTGATATTAATTGATGAAAATAAACCATTCCCCTGAATTTGCGAATTTTTTACTTTAATAAAGTCATATAAATGTAAGTTGTTATCCATCTACCTTATTTACCGGCATATTTAAGTACTAGATTTAACACTTTTTCCATCGAAGAACCGGGAATAATAGGATAATTATATTTGAATTTTTCGTTTTCCATGTTTCGCTTATACGAGTAGTTGGCAGCAACGTTATTTTTATTATCAAAATATATAACTTCCATAATACTATATTTATTTAATTTTTTATTGGCCAAAAAATAAGTTTTGGTTTTATGGATTTTACTACTTATCGATTCAATAACAATAGGAGGATCATTCTCTTCTAAAGTCCAAAAATAAATATCATCTTCACTAAAATGATTTAGTCCTTGTATATTAACATATATAGTTTCGGATTCCAAACAACTATCAACTTTTACCCAGTTTTCGTTTTGGGATTGGCCTTTGACCAAATTAGACAAACTTAATAAAATAATGAACAAAAACAGAATTTTATATTTCATTTTTAGCATATTTTAACCTTTTTAAATTATATTTAAATGTAAAAATAATAAATCTTTTAATAATGATATTATTTATTAATAGTAATAATATATTTTGACAAAATTATTTTAATCTTAATTACAAATATAGTATTTTATGCTTGAAATCAAAGACGGTAAAAAAAACGGAATATATAAAACTTATTATCAAAGCGGGAAAGTAAGAAGTTTGAAAGTATATATATCCGGCAAAATTCAAGGCGAATCTAAAGTATTTGCTGAAAATGGTAACGTTTTACAAAATATTAGATATGTGGATAATAAAAAAAATGGTGTGGCAAAAGTTTATTATCCAAATACAAATTTAAAAATTGAGATGGATTTTTTAAATGATTTACAGGATGGCTTAACAAAATATTATTACGAAAATGGTGAAATAAAATTAGAAATGAGTTTTAAAGAAGGGCGTAAAGATGGTTTTGCCCGAGCTTATTTTAAAACAGGTAAATTAAAAAGTGATGAAACTATAAAAAATGGCAAACGTGACGGTTTAACTACTACCTATTATCAAAAGACAGGCAGTGTTAAAGGTGTATGGAACTATAAAAACGGAAAACCGCACGGTACTTCAAAATTCTTTTATCCGGATGGAAATATACTTGGGGTTAAAAATTTTTTTCATGGCAAAGATGACGGGATTACTCAAATTTATTATAATGACGGTAAAATTAAAGAAGAGATAAATTTTAAAGAGGGGATTAGAGATGGGATTTATAAATCATTTGACAGAGAAGGAAATTTAAAGGCTGAAAAAAAATATTCAAGCGGTAAAGTTGTTAGTATTGAACCACAAAAGATAATTGTTTCAGCTGAAACGGAAAAAAAAGTACAAAGTATCGATAGTTCTACGAAAAAGTTATATTATAATGGCAATAAGCGTTTAAAAACATCAAATGTTATAATATTTATATTATTGGTTTTGGTGCTGATATTTGTTGGTTATATTTATTTAATTAAATTATAAAAATGCTATAATTATGTCATCCCTTCGGGATTATTTGATACCTTATAACATATTGTAGTACAAAGAATTAATTCCTATTTATTCCGCTTAAGTTCTTAAGCGATGTGGGTTTTATAAAATGAAATATTTTGATGGTTTTAATTCAGGTTTCCAATAAAAATACCGAAGAACCCTAATTACAGCATATCGTTTTTATTCTGAAATTTCTTAAAAAAAACATTATGCTTTTATAATAATTTCTTTTATTTTAAAACAAGATTTATTTATAAAAAATATTTGAAAAGTTGGGTATATTATGTGGTGTTTGCTTTTGAGGAAAGGGAAAAGGTTATTTTTTATTCTATTGCTTATTATTTTTATACTTCCAATTTATCCCAATATTTATAAAATTTATTACTAATTATAGGTAATTAATTGAAAACCAAACTATTAGCTTTAGTGTTTTTATTTAATATTATTATTAATGCACAAAATATTAAAATTCTGACTGTTTCACCAAGTCAAGATATAATAGGTGCCTTTACCAATTGCAATATTAGCGTACGTATAAATAAAAAAATTGATTCTTTGCAATTTATTGAGGATAATCTATTCAAAATTATTGGTACAAATTCGGGATTAATAAACGGAACTGTTGAAATTGATACTGTTA
>JAZDHY010000044.1:0-191442 GCA_043805435.1 bacterium | reverse complement strand
CAGCCGGCGAACTAAAGAGACCGTGTTAGAATAAAAAAACCGAACTCACCCCTTAGTCCTCCCGCTTTGCGGGACAAGCTCTCCTCTTCGTGAAAAAGGGGAAATCTATAACGGCAAGTTACTTTTTTATATTTTTACAATCACTCCCCTTCTATTTTTAAGAGAAGGGGTTGGGGGATGAGTTCCATTTTATTACAATCATTCCCCAATTTTTTCAGCAGGCGAACTAAAGTTCGCGCTACAATTAGGCAATATCACAAATATTTTTTGTATCTCAGTTAGTTTTTCCCTTAATCATCTTTTTAGCTTTAGATATAATATTTTCGGCAGTAAGACCATATTTTTCATATATTGTTTCGTAAGGAGCAGAAGCACCAAATGTTTCGATGCTGATAATTTCACCTTCGTCGCCAACATATTTATCCCAGCCTTGTTTAACACCTGCTTCCATAGCAATTCGTAATTTAACGGCCTTTGGCAAAACGCTGTTAATATATCTTTTATCCTGTTGTTCAAATAATTCCATACAAGGAATGCTTACAACATTAGCTTTAATTCCCTCTAATTCCAATCTGTTTGCGGCGTCCAAACAAATGCTAACTTCCGAACCGGTACCGATTAATATAATATCCGGTTTGGTAGTCTTTTTTAATATATACCCGCCTTTTAAAGTTTCGCATGCAGGGGTATATTTTTTTCTGTCAAATATCGGTAAATTTTGTCGTGAAAGAATAATTGAAACAGGAGCTTTTTTGTTATTAATTGCAAATTCCCATACATAACGAACTTCATTTGCATCAGCCGGCCTAAAAACAAACGAATTTGGAATTGCCCTTAACGAGGCCAATTGTTCAATAGGTTGATGAGTAGGGCCGTCTTCTCCTAAACCTATACTATCATGAGTAAACACAAATATTGGATTTATTTTTGATAAAGCAGCAATTCTAATAACCGGGCGCATATAATCGGAAAAAACCAGGAATGTGCCGCCGTATGCTATTACACCGCCGTAAAGTGTCATACCGTTAAGTATTGCACCCATTGCGTGTTCGCGTATGCCAAAATGTATATAACGTCCCTCAGTTGATTCAGGAGAATAATCAAGCACATTGCCGGGTCGGGTATTATTAGACGGAGTTAAATCGGCGGACCCGCCAATCAGATTAGGAATAACTTCTGTTAATATATCCAATACTTTTCCGGATGCACTTCTTGTTGCAATGGTTTTAGTGTAATCTGTAAATTCTGGAAGTTTTAATTCCCAATTTTCTTCATATTCGCAGTTTATTGCTGCGGCTAAACTTTCGGCTTCTTTTGGATAAGCTTTTGAGTATTTTTCAAACAACTCATCCCATTCCCCATTTTTATGCATTCCTTTAATATTTACTTTTTCGTAAAAACTTTTTACTTCATCAGGAATAAAAAAAGGCTCCTCATAATTCCAGCCTAATGTTTGTTTTGTAAGTTTTAATTCCTCAGCTCCCAGTGGAGAACCGTGTACAGACGATTTACCCTGTTTGTTTGGACTTCCATACCCGATAATTGTATTTACAATAATCATTGATGGGGCATTTTTTTCTTTTTGGGCGGCAAATACGGCATTTTCCAATTGTTCTAAATCGTTTACATCACTAACATAAAACACATTCCAGCCATAAGCCTCATATCTTTTACCAACATCTTCGCTCATGCTTAACTTAGTGCTTCCGTCAATTGTAATTTTGTTGTTATCATAAAACACAATCAAATTATTAAGTTTGTTGTGCCCTGCAAACGAAGCTGCTTCGTGTGTTATCCCTTCCATCATGTCACCGTCACCGGCTAAAACATATATATAATGATCAATAATATCATAATTTGGGCGGTTAAACATTTTAGCAAAGCGCGACTGAACTAAAGCCATACCAACAGCATTTGCAAAACCTTGTCCTAATGGACCGGTAGTGGCTTCAACACCGGGTGTTAAACCATATTCCGGGTGGCCGGGAGTAATACTTCCCCACTGTCTAAAGTTTTTAATATCTTCCAAACTGATTCCGTAACCGGAAAGGTGCAACACACTATAAAGCATTGTACTACCATGACCGGCCGATAACACAAATCTATCTCTGTTAATCCATGTACTGTTTGCAGGATTATGTGTCATAATTCTTGAATATAACAAATGCGCTATCGGTGCACATCCCATAGGCAATCCCGGATGCCCTGAATTTGCTTTTTGAATGGCTTCTGCTGATAAAATTCTTATTGTATTAATGCATGTTTTATGAATTTTGTTTTTTAAATCCGGCATTATTTTCTCCACATACTATAAATTTATTTACTTATTATTTTTCCGTCAACAACAGGCGTTACACAAATTAAAGGTTTTTCCGGTAATCCGAAATCTTCAAAAATATCCTCAAACAACTGATGTTCCATTCCACGTTTTGCAAGTTTTGAGAAGCTTTTATATTTCATATAATTTCCTTTTTTATCCACCGGAGCTTCAAAAACAACAGCTGTTTCAAAATCTGCTGCGGCTTTTTCCATCAAATAATTAACTTTTTCTTCATCGGTTCCGTTTAATAAATATTGTGAGGCCCTAAATTCTTTAATAAAATTATTATTAATTACTAAATATATATTTACAATTTTTTCTTTCAATTATTCAACCATTTTTTTAATAAAAATATAAATTTACAAGTTATTTTTAATAAACCCAAACACTATTCCAAATTTTACCTATTTTTAATATAATATAATAACATTAAAATAAAAAAAATCAGGCCTTTTTAAAATACAAGACCTGATAATTTAATAATAGTTTAAAGTTTTTATAACTTTTTATGTGCACCGTCACAAAACGGCTTATTAGCAGAATTTTTGCACATACACCACGCTGTCTGTTTGTCTTCCTTTAATTCAACTTTTAAGGGAGAAAACTCCGATCCTTTATGCGAACCGTCGCAAAAAGGTTGTTTTTTCGATTTACCGCACGCACACCAATAATAAATACCTGCTTTTTCTAATTTAACCGATGGTTTATTATCTGCAATTACCGGAGTACTCATAAAAACCTCTTATTTTAATTTATGTATTAATATAAAACATTTTGATTAAACAATAAGTTTTATTAACATTATTTATTTTGGACCTAACATAGTTTCCGGTTTTACCACTTCTTTAAATTTCTCTCTTGTTAATAATCCAAGTTCAAAGGCTGCGTCTTCTAATGTTTTATTTTCATTGTAAGCTTTTTTTGCAACTTTTGCAGCATTATCGTAACCTATATGCGGATTTAAAGCAGTAACCAGCATTAAAGAATTTTTTAGATGATTTTCTATAACAGCATTATTTGCTTCTATTCCGTCAACACAATGTTCTTTAAAACTTTCACATGCATCGGCAAGCAGTCTAATTGACTGTAACACATTATAAATTATCACCGGCTTAAACACATTTAATTCAAAATTACCGCTTGCACCACCAAAAGTAACAGCAACATCATTACCCATCACTTGAGCACAAACCATTGTCATTGCTTCCGATTGAGTAGGATTAACTTTACCCGGCATTATTGAACTGCCCGGTTCATTTGCAGGCAAAATAAGCTCCCCAATTCCGCAGCGCGGACCGCTTCCCAGCCATCTAATATCGTTTGCTATTTTCATTAATGAAACAGCAAGTGTTTTTAATACTCCGCTTGTTTCAACCAAAGCATCGTGTGCGGCTAATGCTTCAAATTTGTTTGGTGCGCTGGTAAATGGTTTTCCCGTTAATTCGGCAATTTTTTGCGCCGATAATTCTGCAAATTTAGGATGAGTGTTTAATCCCGTTCCAACTGCAGTACCGCCTAAGGCAAGCTGGCACAAACGTGGCAAACACCCGGCAATTCTATCTAAATTATTATTAAGCATCTGAACGTAACCGCTAAATTCCTGCCCTAAAGTAAGAGGTACTGCATCCATTAAATGAGTTCTTCCAATTTTAATAATGTCTTTAAATTCTTCCTCTTTTTTTGCCAAAGAATCCCTTAATTCTGTCACCATTGGAATTAGCTTGTTATAAATTTGTTCAACTGCTGCAATATGCATTGCAGTAGGAAATGTGTCATTTGAGGATTGAGCTTTATTTACATCGTCATTGGGATGAATTGGTTTTTTACTACCAACAATACCACCTGCAATTTCAATTGCCCGGTTCGAAATTACTTCATTAGCATTCATATTTGTTTGTGTACCGCTGCCTGTCTGCCAAACCACTAAAGGAAAATGGTCATCCAATTTGCCTTCAATAACTTCATCCGAAGCTTTTACAATTAGTTCGGTTTTTTCCAAACTAATTGTCCCAAGCTGATTATTAATAATTGCAGCAGCTTTTTTTAATATTCCCAAAGCTCTTATTAATTCTCTTGGAAATCTTTCGCCGCCGATTTTAAAATTTTCCAAACTCCTTGCTGTCTGTGCACCATAATACATGTTTACAGGCACTTCAATTTCGCCCATTGTATCCGACTCGATTCTATATTCCATATTTCTCCTTTTGTAATTTTAACAAATTTAACTTAATAGTTAAATTTATGCAATTTATTTTTACATTAAATTAGATTTTTTTTTTGAAATTTAGAAAGATTTTGAATAAAATTAAATATTTTAATATTTAACGTAATATCATTGAGGGGGATATTTTATTTAATTGTAATATTTTCAACTATTCGACGGGCACCAACATATCTTTTTTTATAATAAGTTTCATCCAAAGAAGAAATTATAACACCTGAAGATGAACTTGCATGAGCAAATAATCTTTCGCCTAAATAAATTCCTACATGACTAACTGACCTTCTTCTACGTGTTTTAAAAAACACCAAATCACCAAATTTTAAATTATCTTGATTGCTGATTTTATTCCCTACCGAATACTGATCGGAAGAAGAACGAGGCAAGTCCATTTGTAACGAATTTTTATATACACTTCCCGTAAAGGCCGAACAATCTAACCCGTTTTTTGTGTTTCCACCATAATGATATGGAGTATCTAAATATTTAATTACTTCAAAAAGCACTTTATCACGTTCGGTAATATTTGTGGTATTACCCGTTCGGTTTAGCATTGCAATAACAGAATCTTTATTTATTTTTACCGAAATATACGGGTCATCGTCTATATCAATTAAATCGTATAACGAATCGGAAATTTCTTCGGATACCATCATCGAATCCCTAAAACTATTAATATTAACAGTATCCTGAAATTTATGTTTTGTAATTGACTTATCTTTTGTTTTTTGTCCATAACGTGGAGTTAATGAGGAGGAAGAACACCCTGTTAAATTAATTAACAGGGATATTAATCCTAAAAACAATATTTTAATAGTTAATTTTTCCATTTGTAAAAATTAAAATTAACCTAAATACGCACGTAAGTTTTTACTTCTAGAAGCATGACGCAGCCTGCGTATTGCTTTTTCCTTAATTTGTCTTACTCTTTCACGAGTTAAATTAAATTTTTCACCAATTTCTTCTAAAGTTAAAGAATGTTCTTTATTTAATCCAAAATACAACTTTATAACTTCAGCTTCACGTTCTGTTAATGTAGAAAGAGCTCTTTCTATTTCATTTTTCAACGAATCGCTCATCAAATTATGATCCGGAGAAGGTTGTGAATCGTTAGATAAAACATCCAACAGCCTATTATCTTCACCTGTGGCAAAAGGAGCATCCATGGATACATGACGACCTGATATTTTTAATGTATCAGCAACTTCGTTAAAATCCATATCTAACTCTTTTGCTAACTCAGTAGCACTAGGTTCGCGTTCATATTCCTGTTCCAGATTGCTATAAGCTTTACTAATTTTATTTAAAGCTCCAACTCTGTTCAACGGTAATCTAACTATTCTGGATTGTTCAGCCAATGCCTGTAAGATTGATTGTCTTATCCACCATACAGCATACGAAATAAACTTAAATCCTCTCGTTTCATCAAATCGTTTAGCCGCTTTTATTAAGCCAAGGTTTCCTTCGTTTATTAAATCACCCAAGGACAAACCTTGATTTTGATATTGTTTAGCAACACTAACAACAAATCTTAAATTTGCTTTTACTAATTGTTCTAAGGCAACCTGGTTCCCTTTTTTAATTTGTATAGCTAATTCAATTTCTTGTTCAGGCGATAATAAATCTACCTTACCTATCTCCTGAAGATACTTATCAAGTGACTGACTTTCACGATTGGTGTACTGTTTAGTTATTTTCAATTATATTTCCTCCAATCTAATTTCTGAATTTATTGTATCCACTATTCCAACAATTGAAGCATCTACCGGAGCCATATCTACATGCATTGGAATAACTGCTTCGCTTGCCGTAGCATAAAAAATAATTTCTCCGGGTCCTGCCCCTATTGTATCAACTGCAATAATGGGTTCTCCAATACTAGTTTTTTCTGCATTTAAAGGCTGTACTAATTGCATTTTGAATCCAACTAAAGATTCATACTTTTTAGTTGCCCAAATTGTTCCAATTACTCTTCCTAATACCATAGTCTCTATTTTTTCTTTTCAACAACATCTAATTTATCAACAATTGCCATAATTACAGCATCAACAGGTTTATTATGCGTAATAGTTGTCTGCCGCGCACTACTACCTTGCGCAACAAGAACAATTTCTCCAACACCCGCTCCAACCGAATCGACTGCAACAACAAAATTTTTTGTCATTGTATAGTCAAGTTCTATTTGTTTTACAATTAAAAACTTAGAACCTACTAATTTTTCATCTTTTCGGGTTGACCATACTGTACCAATAACTTTTCCTAATATCAAATTAACCTCTATATCTTTTAAAAATCAATTTAACATCGATTTCCCTAAAAGAGAATTATTTATCTTAAAAAAATGCGCAATAGTCTGCGCAAAGTCCGAAAAAGTATCCCTTATTCCTAAATTTCTACCGTCAAGTTCTTTTTGATACATAAATATCGGAACATATTCTCTACTATGATCTGTACTAATTGATGTCGGATCATTTCCATGATCTGCTGAAATAAGTAATAAATCGGTACTATCCATATTCTCTAATATTTCCGGTAACCTATTATCAAATTCAATCAACGCTTTTGCAAATCCAACAGGGTCATTTCTATGTCCGTAATATACATCAAAATCTACTAAATTGGCATAAATTAAACTATTTTTGCTCTCTTTTGAATATTTAATAATTAAATCAATACCTTGGTTATTAGACTTACTTTTAACTTGATTGGTTATACCTCTGTAATTATATAAATCATTTATTTTACCAATTGCAATTGTAGGAATATTTGATTTATAAAGTACGTCCAAAATTGTATCCTCAAAAGGATCTAAAGAAAAATCTTTTCTGTTTGTTGTTCTATTATAACTACCGCTCACTCCAATAAAAGGTCTTGCAATTATTCTGCCAACGGCATTTGGTCCAACCATAACTTTGGTACGTGCAATATCACAAATTTCATACAATCTTGCAAGCGGAATAATATCTTCGTGCGCTGCAATTTGAAAAACAGAATCACCCGAAGTATATACAATCGGATTTCCGGTTTTAACGTGCTCGTCTCCCAACTCTATAAGTATTTCAGTTCCGCTAGCCGGTTTATTTCCTAAAATTGCACTATAGCCGGTTAACGTTAAAAACTTATCAACAATTTCTTTTGGAAACCCTTGAGGGAATAGCGGAAATTCTTTTGTTACGGCAAAACCACCCAATTCCCAATGTCCTGTTGTTGAATCTTTACCAATAGAAATTTCGTTCATTTTTCCATAAGAAGCTAAAGGGTTTTCTGTTTTATTTACTCCTTTAATTTCCGCAATATTTCCTAAACCAAAGTTTTCTAAATTAGGTAATGTTAATTCACCTACCATATTAGCTATATTTACAATGGTATTACTACCTTTATCGCCATAATATCCAGCATCAGGAAGTTCACCAATGCCAACTCCGTCTAAAATAATTGCAATTACATTGTTCAAATTATATTCCTTTTATGCAACTTTTGTATTATTTCCGCCTTTTTCAATTGCCTTTTTTAAAGCAAGTTCGGCATCATCTAAAATAGACTCTAATGATTTATCGGAATTTGCACCGGCAACGCCTAACGATATAGTGTACATAGATTGATTACTTATAACATTTAATGGTTTACGTGCAATTTTTAATCTAATTTTTTCTGCCCATGCAAATGCATCATTTGTACTGCTGTTTGTAATAAATATTCCAAACACTCTACTCGAAAGTCTTCCAAATATATTATTGTGTGAAGTTTCTGCTTTAACTAAGTCAACAATTGCCTTCATAACTTTTGGGTAAACATTACCGTCAAACAATGTGTTTTCATCAACAAATTCATCAATATTTAATAGAACCAAAGCACAATTAACATTAAACTCTTTAACAAATTGCAATTGTAGTTTTACTCTATCCACAAATTCCGATTTATTTAAAACTTTAGTTTCAGTATCTACCGTTAATAAATCTTTTAAAACAGCCTGTGATGAATATGAAAAAACAACAAAGGCATACAATTTTACTGCATGTTTTAATATTTTCATGTCATTATTAGTAAAATACTGTTTTTTAAGATTTTCAAAACAAACAACACCATATGTCTCGTCTTCATAAGCCAAAGGAATAGCTAAAAAGGAACCTTCAAATTGAATATATTCGCTTTTGTTATATCTAGGAACCGTGTTTGTAGAACTATCATCAATCTTAATGGGAGTTCTGTTTTTAATAACTTTTCCTACCAAAGTATTATCTAATTCTATTATGGTTCCCTGCTCAATATATTGCAGTGTAGTTTTATTTATTACTTTAATTGCCTTAAATTTCTTTTCGTTAGGATAAAAATAAATAAAACTTAATGCATCCCAATCAACAATATTTCGTGCGGAATGTTCAACCAAATCGGCTAGTTCATTTTCGGTATTAAATTGCAAATCCGAATTAATAACTCCTAATAATGATTCGAGTCTTTTTTCTGCTTGTGTGTCGCTGCTTTTTTCTTCAAATAAAGCAATGATAATTGAAATAATCCTCACAAAACGTCCAAGTGAATAGATATGTTCAATCCCATAAGCACAACTTGACGTTGAATCGACAGCCAAGATTCCGGTTATCTTTTTTTCAAAAAACAATGGAACACCGGCAAAACTTTTAATTGACTGTGGTGAAGTATAATATCTAATGTTATCTACTTCGGAATTTGAAGGAATGTTAGACAAAACTTCCGGTTCTTCAGACTGAGCGATTTTACTTAAAATATCATCTTCTAAAATAAGCTTTTGCTCGCTAATAGCACCGCTTTCGGATACATATTTTTCAAGTGTTAACCGTTTTTTAGATTTATTATACCAATAAAATAAGGCAGTATTTGCACCAAATATTTCTTTAATAATTTCCAAAATAATTTCTAAAACAAAATTAAATTGCTCTTCGTTCCCAACACTGCGTAACATGTCTTTTTGAGCTATTTCTTCATATTTCTTTTTAAAATCGCGGGGTTTTTGAAAAGGTTTGTCTTCAGAATTGAGAAATGCATCAATACTAATTTCAGCATTATCAGACGATGATTCATCTTTTTTGACTATTTTTACGCCTTCACCAAAATCAGGTATTAAATCTCCCTTTTTGGTTACTATTGAGGTTGTTTTTGGTTCATTACTGTTGATATCTTTTTCGTCAATAACTTCATCTAATTTAGAAGCATCACGAACAAAAATAAATATTCCTGCCCAAACAACAATAATACAAGATGATATTACACGAATAGTAATATCATCAGTAACCAATGTTAATATGGATAAAAATGGGAAAAATAAAAAAATAGCAAGTCTTTTCTTTAATCTGTTATTTAGTTCCATTAAAAATTTATCTTATAAATTATATAATCTTTAAATTTAATTAAATAATTAAAATTATTCAATTCTTTGGATAATAATAATTAACTAAAAGCTTATTTATTTCATTTTTTCCGGTACCTTTTACTCCCGAATGCAAAAATAAATTTTCACCAAGCACTAAATCGCTAAATGCTTTAGAAATATTTCTTTTAGCTTCAGCAAGTTCAGATTGTTTTAATTTATCTACTTTACTTAGAACTGCAATATAATTTAAATTTTGTGATTTAATAAAATCATATAACAAATGATCTAATTTTGTAGGTTCAATTCTTGAGTCAATAAAATGAAAAACAAAAGAAATATTTCTATGTCCTTTAAGATAACCACTTATTAACTTTTCCCAACTCTCTCGTTCGGTTTTAGCTATTTTTGCATAACCAAAACCGGGTAAATCGACAACATAATATTTGTTTTCAACTAAATAATAGTTAATAGAACGCGTCTTCCCCGGAGTAGAGCTTACCTTTGCTAAATTCTTTTTGTTAAAAAAAGAATTTATAAAAGTCGATTTACCAACATTAGACCTACCACATAAAACAACTTCACTTATGTTTTCTTTTGGTAAATCTGGTAAATGAAATACGGATTTTACAAATTGAACTTCGCTCATAATACAAAAAAAAAAGAGCAATCGTAATACGATTACTCTTTTTAATAAATCAATAAAATATATTAGTTGTTTTCCTTAGTATCTTCAATAGTTTCAACTTTTTCAACAACAGGTTTATTAACAGTTTCTTCAATTACAGTAGCATCTTGAACCTTAGCATTATCTACTTTTACAGTAGATTTTTTTGTATCAACTGCTTCTTTTTTTGGTTCTTTAGCAGCAGTACCGGTATTATAATCAACAAATTCAAGAATAGCAACTTCAGCGGCATCACCTCGTCTAAAACCTAATTTAATAATTCTTAAATATCCACCTTTACGGTCTAATATTTTTTCACGAATGTCGCCAAACAATTCTTTAACAGCTTCTTTATCATTTACAAAACGTGCAATAAATCTTCTATTTGCTACTGAATCTACTTTTGCCTTTGTAATTAAAGGTTCAATAAATGTTCTAGCTTCTTTAGCTTTAGCAACAGTTGTTTTTATTTTTTTATGAAGAAGTAACGCCGTAGTTAATGATTTCAATAATGCTAAACGATGGCTGTATGTTCTTCCTAAGTGATTACCTTTAACTCTGTGTCTCATTATTTTACCTTAAATTTCAGTTTAATTATTCTCTTTTTTTTCATTAACATATTTATCAACATCCATTCCAAATTCCAAGTTGTAATTTTCAACAATTTCAACTAATTCAGCTAAGGATTTTCTACCAAAATTTCTAAATTTTAACATTTCATTCTCATCACGTCTAACTAAATCACCTAATGATTTAATGTTAGCAGCTTTTAAACAATTATGAGAACGAACGCTTAATTCAAGGTCATCAACACTTGTATTTAAAATTCTTTTAATTCTTTCAAATTCAAGGTCTTTTTCGTTTTCAACTTTGGTTTCTTCCGGCTCACTTTCAAAATGAATGAATAATTTAACATGATCTTGTAAAACTTTGGCTGAACTTGATAATGCTTCTTCAGGGGTAATAGAACCATCGGTTGTGATTTCTATCGTTAATTTTTCAAAATCATTTTTTTCACCAATTCTAACATTTTCTATATCATAACGTACATTAACAATAGGTGTAAAGATAGAATCCATTGGAATTAATCCAATCATTTGATCAACAATAACCTGTTCAGTACTTGGTACATATCCTTTACCAATGCCAAATCTTAATTCCATTACAAACTTACCTTCCGAATTAATATTTGCTATATGTTGGTCAGGATTTAATATTTCTATGTCTGGTGAAAACTTACAAATATCGCCTGCTGTTAATTCGCAGGGTCCATCTACAGATATTTCTAATTTAATAGCTTTTTTATTAACCAATTTAAGTCTAACTTTTTTTAAGTTAAGAATTATATCAGTAACATCTTCTAAAACGCCAGGAATAGTAGTAAATTCGTGTAACACACCATCTATCCTAATTGCAGTGAAAGCAGCACCGGTTAAAGATGATAAAAGTACTCTTCTTAACGAGTTACCTAAAGTTACTCCATATCCTCTCTCTAAAGGTTGGACGGTAAATCTACCAAATTGTGGTGTAGCTGATTGGTCGTCCAAAATAACTTTGTCCGGCATCTTAATAAACGGGTAGCTCATTTATAGTCCTCTTAATTAATTTCAATTTTACTTAGAATATAACTCAACAATCAATTGTTCATTTGCTATTAACGGTACATCTTCCCTGTTAGGAATTTGTAAAAAAGTACCTTTTAATGCAGCTTTATCTACTGATAACCAATTATATGTATCATCTTTAGATTTACGCAATGAACTATGAATTACTTCTAATTTTTTACTCTTTTCTCTAACTGCAATAACATCACCTACACCAACTAAATAAGATGCAATATCAACTACAATGTTATTTACAGAAAAGTGACGATGCAAAATTAATTGTCTTGCAGCATTACGTGATGGAGCAAATCCTAAACGATAAACAACATTGTCTAAACGTCTTTCTAATAATTTTACCAAGTTTTCACCGGTAACACCTTTAGTACGATTTGCTTTTTCAAATAAATTAGTAAATTGAGTTTCTAAAACTCCATATACTCTTTTTACTTTTTGTTTTTCACGTAACTGAACACCATATTCTGAAAACTTAGCACGTCTTGAAAGTCCATGTTGTCCCGGAGGATAATTTTTCTTTTCTAATGGACATTTTTCAGAAGTACATTTCGAGCCTTTTAAAAATAATTTTTGTTTCTCTCTTCTACAAAGTTTACAAACTGGTCCGGTATGTCTAGCCATCTAATATTTCTCCTAATTTAAACTCTTCTACGTTTTGGTGGTCTGCAACCATTATGAGGTATAGGCGTAATATCTTTAATAGACATTATTGAAAGCCCTGCTGTATTTAATGCACGGACAGCAGCTTCACGGCCTGATCCCGGTCCTTTAACAAATACATCAATTCTTCTTAAACCTAATTCATAAGCTTCCTTACCTGCAGCTTCAGCGGTAACCTGTGCTGCAAAAGGAGTGTTTTTCCTTGAACCCTTAAATCCATTTTTACCGGCCGATGACCAAGAAATTGTATTTCCATATATATCTGTAACCGTAACGATTACATTATTAAATGAAGCTTTAACATGAGCAACACCAATTGCGTCTACATGAACTTTTTTCTTTGTCTTTTTAACAGCTTTAGCCAAATTTAACTCCTATTATTTACTTTTTTTATTTCTTAGCAGCTACTTTTTTCTTTCCGGCTACTGTTCTTCTTTTTCCTTTTCTCGTTCTAGAGTTTGTTCTAGTACGCTGACCCCTAACCGGTAGACCTCTTCTATGCCTAATTCCACGATAACTTCCTATATCCATCAAACGTTTAATGTTTTGTTGGATTTCGCTTCTTAGATTTCCTTCTACCTTATACTCGGTAGTCATAATCGAGCGAATTAAAGCTATCTCTTCTTCGTTCAATTCACTAACTTTTTTATCAGGGTTTACATTTGCTTGCGCCAATATTTTTTTTGCACTATACTGGCCAATTCCGTAAATATAAGTTAAACCTATAAATGCTTTCTTTTGTTTTGGTAAGTCAATTCCAGCTATACGAGCCAAATCGTTAACCTCCTAATTAATTATTTATCCTTGACGTTGTTTATGTTTTGGGTTTTTGCAAATAACCCGTACAACGCCTTTCCTTTTAACTATTTTGCAATTATCACACATTTTTTTAATGGATACACGTACTTTCATCGATAATTCCTATTTATATCTATATGTAATTCGACCTTTATTCAAGTCATAAGGTGATAATTCTATTGCCACCTTATCACCAACTAATATTTTTATAAAATGCATTCTCATTTTACCAGAAATATGTGCCAATATTTCATGACCATTTTCAAGTTTTACATTGAAATATGCATTTGGTAATGTTTCGGTTACTATACCGTCAACTTTAATCTGTCCTTGTTTAGCCATAATTTAACAAACGCTTAATATTTCTGGTTTTCCATTTATAATTGCTATTGTATGTTCAAAATGAGCAGAAGGTTTATTATCGGCAGTTGTAACCGTCCAACCATCGGAATGATCAAACTTAACCTTAAATGTACCTTCATTTACCATTGGTTCAATTGCCAATGTCATTCCATTTTTAATTAAAGCTCCACTTCCTTTTTTTCCGTAATTAGGAATTGGAGGGTCTTCATGCAATTTTCTACCAACTCCATGACCTGTCAAATCTTTAACAATACTAAAACCATTAGATTCAACATGCATTTGAACTGCATACGAAATATCTCCAATTCTGTTTCCTGCAATTGCGGCTTCAATTCCTTTGTATAAAGATTCTTCAGTAATTTTCATAAGTTTCTTCTTTTCAAGGGATATTTCACCAACCGCAACCGATAAAGCAGCATCGCCATAATAATTATTTTTAAGAACACCAATATCTATCGAAATTATTTCACCGTCTTTCAATTCACGTGTACTAGGAATTCCATGTACAACTTCTTCATCAATTGAAGCACAAATTGAACCGGGAAACGGTATATCATTCATTCTGCCATATCCTTTAAATGCCGGTATAGCATTGTTACTTCTTATATAATCTTCTGCTATCTTATCAAGTTCTAAAGTAGTTATGCCTGCTTTAACATAACTTTTAATAAGTTGTAAAGTTTCAGCAACTATTTTAGCACTTTCTTTAATTAAATCAATTTCTTTATTATTTTTAATTAGAATCACAATATACCAAAATATTCTATTATCTTCTACCTCTAATTTTACCTGATTTCATAAAACCATCATAATGACGCATTAAAAGATGAGATTCTATTTGTTGTAATGTATCTAAAGCAACACCAACCATAATTAGCAAACTTGTGCCGCCAAAAAATGAAGCAAAACTACCTGACACTCCAAATCTTGAAACAAAAGCCGGTAAAATAGCTATGATTGCTAAAAATATACTACCCGGTAAAGTTATTTTAGTTAAGATATTATCAATAAATTCAGCAGTAGGTTTACCCGGCCTAATACCAGGAACAAATCCACCCTGTTTTTTCATATTTTCTGCTACATCTTGAGGGTTAAAGGCAATTGCAGTATAAAAATATGTAAAGAAAACAATAATAACTGCATAAATAAATGAATATGTAAAAGATGTATACGCAAAATAACCCGATAAAGTCTGCATTGTTTCACTATCAGGGAAAAAAGATAAAACAGTGTTAGGAATAAACATAATTGATTGAGCAAATATAATAGGCATTACACCTGCTGTATTAACTCGTAATGGTATATACTGTGTAACACCACCATAAACTTTTCTTCCAACAACACGTTTTGCATATTGAACAGGAATTCGACGAGTACCTTGTGTAACTAAAACAATACCTGCAATAATCAAAACCATAAAAGCAATTATTACAATTTCAATAATTAAATTACGTTGACCTGCAGCAATAAGTCTGTATTCATCTAATAATGCAAAAGGAAGACGATTAACAATACCAATAAATATTATAAGTGAAATACCATTACCAATGCCATGATCTGTAATTTGTTCACCAAGCCACATCATAAACATGGTACCGGCAACTAAAAACAAAACTGCTGTAACTGTAAAAGTAAATCCAGGTGCTGCAATAATTGAAGCACCATTATAATTAAGACTATTTAAATGTACTGTTACACCCCATGCCTGAAAGGCAGAAATTAGTACTGTACCATATCTTGTAAGTTGACTTATTTTTTTCTTTCCATCTTCGCCTTCACGTTGAAGTTTTTGGAAATAAGGAACAACAGCTCCCATCAACTGAATAATAATAGATGCACTAATATAGGGCATAATTCCTAATGCAAATATTGCAGCGTTAGAAAAAGCACCACCAACAAACAGGTCATAAAGACCAAATAAGTTATCAGATGTTTTGCCACTCATGGCTTCTGACAACAAAAATGAATCGATTCCCGGTAAAGTTATGTGGGAGCCAACTCTCACAATAAGTAACAAGGCTAAAGTAAAAACTATCTTTTGCCTTAGTTCACTAATTTTGAATATGTTTCTAAAGGTATCTTGTAGCCTACTCATTAAAGTTTTATCTCGTTAATTGTTCCGCCAACTGCTTCAATTTTTTGTTTAGCCGAAGCACTAAATTTATGAGCTTCGATATTCAATGTTGCTGTTAATTCACCTTCACCTAAAATTTTATAAGGTTCGGCAGCTTTTGATAAAACACCATGTTTATATAAAACAGCAGCGTTAATAATACCATCAGTTACCTTTTTTTCATCAATTAATAATTGTATTCTTTCAACATTTATTGCTTGATAATAAATTTTAAATATATTTGTAAAACCTCTTTTTGGTACTCTTCTTTGAAGAGGCATTTGACCACCTTCAAACCATGCACGAAATTTAGCACCTGCACGTGATCTTTGACCGTTCATACCTCTTGTAGCCTGTCCACCATGTCCGGAACCTTCACCACGTCCAACTCTTTTTTTAACATGGTGTGAACCTTCGGCGTATTTTAAATTGCTTAATATATCCATAATTTTTTAACCCTGTTCTTCAATTTCTTCTACTTTTACAAGATGATTTACTTTGTTAATCATGCCACGAATTTGAGGAGTATCATTATGAAATTTTACATAATTAGGTCTTCCTAATCCGAGAGCTTCAATAGTTCTTTTTTGTGTAAAAGGCCTATCGATAATGCTTCGTACTTGTGTTATTTTTAATTTTTTGCTCATTATTGCCTCTGTTACGAATTAAATAACTCGTTAATGGTCATACCACGTTTCCTTGCCATCGAAAAGGCATCAACTAAATTAACTAAACCATTTAAGGTTGCTTTAACTTGGTTATGAGGATTACTGGAACCTAACGACTTGGTTAAGATGTCCTGAATACCAGCAGATTCTAACACTGCTCTAACTCCACCGCCGGCAATTAATCCGGTTCCGGGGGTTGCCGGTTTTAATAAAACTTTACCAGCGCCAAATTTACCAATAATTACGTGTGGAATTGTTCCTTTTACGATTGGTACTCTATAAACGTTTTTCTTAGCATCTTCCATGCCTTTAGTAATAGCATCAGTAACTTCATTAGCTTTGCCTAAGCCTACGCCAACGTGACCTTTACCGTCACCTACTACAACTATAGCGTTAAAGCTAAATCGTCTACCGCCTTTTACTACTTTGGCTACGCGATTTATATGTACAACCTTTTCTTTTAAGTTTTCAATTCCCGATACTTTTTTTGGCTTCAATTTTAACTCCGTTGTTTCAAATATTAACTTAAAAAAATTTTTGCTGCCGGGAGAGGATTCGAACCTCTACAGACGCCTCCAAAGGGCGTTGTCCTACCATTAGACGACTCGGCAATCATAAACTTTTAAAACTTTAATCCTGCTTCTCTTGCTCCATCAGCAACACTTTGTATGCGACCATGGTATTCGTAACCACTTCTATCAAAAACTACAGTTGTAATTCCTTTTTCTAAGGCTATTTTACCAACTAATTTACCAACCAATTTACTTTTGGCAATTTTAGTTTTTGTAATTTTTATTTCTTCAACAATTTCTTTAGAAACGCTTGAAGCACTAGCTAATGTTACTCTATTTACATCATCAATTATTTGTAAATATATTTGATTTAAACTTCTAAAAACAGATAATCTTGGACGTTCTGGTGTACCAAATATTTTTTTTCTTACTCTTACCTGTTTTCTTGCTCTACGATTATAGTCTTTTTTTATCATTTTTAATCATTTCTCCAAAAGGTTATTACTTACCAGCAGCTTTACCAGCTTTTCTAATAATAACTTCATTACTATACTTAATTCCTTTACCTTTATATGGTTCAGGTTCTTTTAAGGAACGAATTTTTGCAGCTACTAAACCAACTAAAGCTTTATCACTACCAAACACTTTAATTTGAGTATTTGTAGGAACTTCAATCTTTATTCCAACCGGTGGTTCAAATAATATTGGGTGCGAATAACCTAAATTAAAAAGAACACAATTACCTTTGGCTTCTGCACGATACCCAACACCAACTATATCAAGTGTTTTAGTAAATCCGGTAGTAACACCGGTAACCATATTTTGTATTAAAGCACGTGTTAATCCATGTAATGATCTATTTTCCTTTTGATCATCCTTTCTTGTTACAATTATTTCTTCGCTCTGAATATCAACTGTAACATTTTGATGCACTTTAGTTGCTAACTCACCAAGTGCTCCTTTTACTTTAACGATATCATTTTCTTTAGTTACCGTTACACCTTTTATATCAATAGGCTTTTTACCAATTCTCGACACAGCTAAACCTCGTTAAAATTACCAAATATAGCAAATTACTTCGCCGCCCACATTTGCTTTTCTAGCATCACTACCTGTGAGCAATCCTTTTGATGTAGATATGATGGATAATCCTAATCCATTTAATACACGTGGTACACTTTCAGTGGGTACATAAGAACGTAAACCCGGTGTACTTACTCGTTTCAATCCTGTTAAAGCCGGACCATATTGGCTATACTTTAACTGAACACGGATAACATTTTGTTTATTGTCTTCTAATATAACAAAATCTTTTATAAAATTGTTACTTTTTAGAATTTCACTAATACTTATTTTCATTTTCGAAGCTGGAATATCAACATATTTCTTTTTAGCTTTTACAGCATTTCTTACTCTAGTCAAATAATCAGCTATCGGGTCTGTTACTGGCATTTATCTTCCTCCAAAATATTACCAACTTGCTTTTTTTACACCGGGAATTTCTCCACGTAAAGCCATCTCTCTAAATACTAATCTGGAAACACCAAACTTTCTATAGTAGCCGCGTGGACGACCGGTAATTAAACATCTATTATGTAAGCGTATAGGAGAAGCATTTTTTGGTAAAGCCTGTAATGCTTCGTAATCACCTTTTTCTTTTAACTCTTTGCGAAGCGCAGCATATTTTTCAACTGTCCTTCTTCTTTTTTCTTCGCGTGCAATTAAGCATTTTCTTGCCATATATATCCCTTAATTAATTTCTTTCTTTCTAAAAGGTACACCAAAAGCAGCTAATAATGCATATGCTTCTTTATCTGTCTTTGCAGTAGTAACAAATGTTACATCCATTCCTCTTACTCTGCTTATTTTATCAACATTTATTTCAGGAAAAATAATTTGTTCTTTAAGACCTAAAGAGTAATTTCCTCTTCCGTCAAACGATTTATCAGAAATACCTTTAAAGTCACGAACACGTGGTAATGCTAATGTAATAAATCTATCTAAAAATTCGTACATTTTATTTTGACGTAATGTAACCATTGCGCCAATTTTCATACCTTCACGCAATTTGAAGTTAGATATTGATTTTTTAGATACTCTTACCGAAGATTTTTGACCGGCAATAGTTTCTAAATCTTTTATTGCTTCATCTAATAACTTTCCGTCAACGGCTGCTTCACCAACACCCATGTTAATAACTATTTTAACTAACTTGGGTACTTCCATTACATTTTTATATGAGAATTCAGCAATTAATTTTGGAACTATTTCGCTTTTATATCTCTCAAATAATCTAGCAGGTACTTTATCTTCAATAAAATTTTCAACTACTTTTACGGTTTCAGCCGGTTTTACAGCTTTTTCCTTTTTATTAGATTGTACTTGCTTATTTTGTTGTTTGTCTTGTTTAGCCATTTTTAAACTTATTCCTCGAATAATTATTTATCCAACATTTCGCCGCTTAATTTACTAACGCGTACTCTAATTTTTTTTCCAGTTTTATCATCAATTACAATTTTTTTACCAATTCTGGTAGGTAAATTGTTTTTAGGATCTATAACCATTACGTTAGAAACATTAATTGGAGCTTCTTTTTCAACTATACCACCCTGAGGATTTTTCTGACTAGGTTTAGTATGTTTTTTATGAAAATTTACACTTTCTATAATTACTCTGTTTTCTTTAGGAAATACTTTAAGTACTTTTCCTTTTGATCCTTTATTGTTTCCGGCAACAACTATTACTGTATCATTTTTATGTATCTTCATCTTATAACCTCTATTATAATACTTCGGGTGCTAAAGAAATTATTTTCATATATTTTTTATCGCGTAACTCTCTTGCTACCGGTCCAAAAATACGTGTACCTCTTGGTTCGCCTTGGCTGTTTAATAAAACTGCAGCATTTTCGTCAAATCTAATATATGAACCATCATTTCTACGAATTTCTTTTTTGGTGCGTACTATTACGGCTTTAGAAACTTCACCTTTTTTAACACCGCCACCAGGTATAGCAGCTTTTACAGAAACAACAATTACGTCTCCAACACTTGCATATCTTCTTCGTGTTCCGCCAAGTACTTTAATACAACGTACCCGTTTTGCTCCTGAATTATCAGCTACTACTAAATTTGTTTCTTGCTGTACCATTGAATAAACTCCTTATCGATATACCAATTACTTAGCTTTTTTTACTATTTCAACTAAACGCCAGTTTTTCCTTTTACTTAAAGGTCTGGTTTCTTCGATTTTTACAACATCTCCAATTTTACACTCATTCTTTTCATCATGAGCCATCAGTTTAGTTGTTTTTTTGAAGTATTTTTTGTAAATCGGATGAGCAACCTGTCTTTCAATGGCTATAACAATACTTTTTTCCATTTTATTAGAAATTACTTCACCAACTTTTGTTTTTCTGAGATTTCTATTTTCCATAATTACTACTTATCTCCATCTTTTGTTACATTCGAGCTTTTAACGGCTAATAGTTCTCTTTCTTTTAGAACTGTTTTCATTTTAGAAATATCTTTTTTTACTGTATTTAATTTTGCAGTATTAGTAAGACTTTTCAGCTCATTTTGAAACCTTAAATCTATAAGATTGCTTTGTTCTTCTAGAATTCTTTTTTGTAGTTCATCACTACTCATTTCACGTATTTGATATATTTTCATTTTAGTTCCCTTTATTCGTAATCTGGTCTACAAACAATTTTAGATTTAATAGGTAACTTATGTATAGCAATTGATAAAGCTTCATTTGCTAACTCACGTGAAACACCGGATATTTCAAACATAATTCTACCGGGTTTTACAACTGCAACCCAAAATTCCGGAGCACCTTTTCCTTTTCCCATACGTGTTTCTAATGGTTTTTTAGATACAGGTTTGTCAGGAAATATTCTAATCCAAACTTTACCATCGCGTTTCATTTTTCTGGTAATCGCTATTCTGCATGCTTCAATTTGTCTGCTGGTTATCCATGCAGGTTCTAAAGCTTTTAATCCAAAATCACCAAAATCTACTCTATTACCTCTTGTAGCCATACCTTTACGTCGGCCACGCTGTGATTTTCTATATTTAACTCGTTTTGGCTGTAACATTAATTTACCTCTAAGCTCTTATTCTGATACACGTTTACCTAGCTTCTCGCCGTTTGAAATCCAAACTTTTATGCCAATAGCTCCATAAATAGTTCTTGCAGTTGCAGTAGCATAATCTATATCGGCACGAATTGTATGTAAAGGTATTTTACCTTCTTTATACTGTTCGGTACGAGCCATTTCTGCTCCACCCAACCGGCCTGAACACATTATTCTTATTCCTTCTGCTCCCATTCTCATAGCAGATGAAATTGTTTGTTTCATCGCTCTTCTGAATGAAATTCTGCCTTCAATTTGAGTAGCAATATTTTCAGCTACTAAATTAGCATCTATTTCCGGACGTTTAATTTCAGAAATTTGAATTTTCACTTCTTTATCGGTATACTTTTTTAATTCTTGTTCAATCTGAGAAATTTCTTTCCCGCTTTTACCGATAACTACTCCCGGACGTGAAGTGTAAAGTGTTACTGTTATGTTTTTTGATGTCCTATCAATTACTATTCTTGAAAGACCGGCTTTTTTAAGACGATTTCTTAAATAAATTCTTAGTCTTCTGTCCTCTAACAATTTGCTGGCATAACTATGGTTTTCATACCAGTTTGATTCCCAGCCTCTTATTACGCCGACTCTAAAACCTATTGGATGTGTTTTCTGACCCAAAAAAGTACTCCTAAAATTATCCTTTAGTTGCAATAATTATTGTTAAGTGATTTGAACGCTTCTGCATACGATATGCTCTTCCCATAGGGGCAGGCAAAATACGCTTTACCGAAGGTCCTTGATTTACAAATACTTCTTTAACAAATAAATCGGATGTTTCTAATTTATTATTATCTTCTTTATTCATCATATTAGCTACTGCTGATCTTAATACCATTTCGGCATCTTTTGCAGCATGTTTTGTATTAAAATGTAATATTTCAATTGCTTGATCAACAGCTTTTCCCCGAATCAAATCAATAACTAATCTCATCTTACGAGGCGAAGTTCCAATATACCTGTTTGTGGCTTTTGCTTCCATCAATATTCCTCTAATTATCTTTACTTTACTTTTGAAGCTTTTTCAGCTTTTGTTCCGGGATGTCCACGAAATATTCTTGTTGGAGAAAACTCACCAAATTTATGTCCTACCATGTTTTCCGAAACATAAACAGGAATCATTTTGTTTCCATTATGGATTGCAATTGTATGTCCAACAAATTCAGGAGAAATTGTACTTGAACGTGACCAAGTTTTAATAATTTTTTTTAGACCTGCCTGGTTCATTTTACGTACTTTTTCTAATAATTTGACAGCAATATAAGGACCTTTCTTTACTGATCTTGGCATTTTTATTCTCTAACTTATCTTCGTTTTACAATATATTTATTAGATGGATTCTTTCTTTTTCTGGTCTTTAAGCCTTTAGCTTTTTGACCCCAAGGTGATACAGGATGTCCACCACCTGATGTCTTACCTTCACCGCCACCCATTGGGTGATCTACCGGATTCATTGCAACTCCACGTACAGTTGGGCGTTTACCTAACCAACGTTTTCTTCCGGCCTTTCCTAAACTTATATTTTCATGATCATGATTTCCAACAACACCATAAGTAGCCATACATTCAAGGTTTACTTTTCTAATTTCACCGCTAGGCATCTTAAGTTGTGCATTATCGCCTTCTTTAGCCATCAACTGAATTGCTGTTCCGGCCGATCTGCCTAATTGACCACCTTTACCCGGTTTCAATTCAACATTATGTATAAAACTTCCAAGTGGTAAATCTTTTAATTTTAATGCGTTTCCAACTTTAATTTCACTATTTGGTCCGCTCATTACTTTATCACCAACTTTTAAGCCTTCAGGAGCAATAATATATCTTTTTTCTCCGTCAACATAATGCAATAAAGCAATTCGTGAAGTACGGTTAGGATCATATTCTATTGTTGCAACTTTTGCTTCAATACCATATTTTTCTCTTTTGAAATCTATAATTCTATAGGTTCTTTTATGTCCACCACCTCTAAATCTTAAGGTGATTCGACCTAAATTGTTTCTACCACCCGACTTTTTAATAGGGGCAGTTAACGATTTTTCAGGACCAGTTTTAGTGATTTCCTTAAAAGATGAATACGAAGCAAATCTTGTTCCCGGTGTTACTGGTTTTAATTTTCTAATAGCCATTTATAATAACTCCAATCCTACTCTAAACTTGTCCGAATAAATCTATTACTTGATCTTTTTTCAAAGTAATAAACGCTTTCTTGAATTTTGGTTTTCTACCTTCAAATTTACCTTTTTTGGTAAATTGAGTTTTAACTTTACCTTTATATCTTACTGTGTTAACAGCAACTACTTCTACATTAAACTTTTTAGCTATTGCTTTTGCAATTTCTATTTTGTTTGCATTTACAGCCACAAAAAATCCATATCTATTTGGCATTGCTTCTGTAACAGCAGTCATTTTTTCTGTTATAAAGGGTTTAATTAATATATTTTGCATCATTTTACCAACATTAATTTAACGAATTAACTAAAGATTCAATTGCACCTTTCTGAACTAACAATACTTGATTATTCAAAATATCGTAGGTTGATGCTTTATAAGATTCTAATATATTTACTCTTTCAATATTTCTACCGGATTTGAAAACATTTACCAATACACCATCAGTTAACAATAATGTTTTCTTTCCATAAATTTTAAGTGCGCTAAAAATATTAACTAATTCTTTAGTTTTTGGTGTCTCAAAATTAAAATCTTCAACAACAATAATCTGTTCTGCTTTTGCTTTATACGATAATGCACTTTTACGTGCTAATATACTTGCTTTTTTATTAACTTTTTGACGATAGTTTCTTGGTTTAGGACCAAATATTGTTCCACCACCAACCCATAAAGGTGAACGTGACGTACCTGCACGAGCTCCACCACGACCTTTTTGCTTCCATGGTTTTTTTCCACCACCTGCAACTTCCCATCTTTCTTTTGCTTTGGAAGTTCCTTGTCTTTTGTTAGCTAATGTAGCTTTTACAGAAAGATATATAATATGATCATTTGGTTCTATACCAAATATTGAATCCGCAAGTTCTATTGACTCGCCTGTTTTTGTACCATCTATTTTATAAACTTCTAACTTCATCTCACACAACCAAATTACTTATTGATTTCAACAAAAGAATTTATAGCTCCCGGAATGGCACCTTTAACTAATATAACATTCTTTTCAGGAACAACTTTAACAACTTTTAAATTTCTAACAGTTACTTGCTCATAGCCCATTCTTCCGGCCATTTTCATACCTTTAAATACTCTTGATGGGTATGAACTTGAACCAATTGATCCCGGTGCTCTTTCTCTATCACTTTGTCCGTGAGTTCTTCCACCAACTCCACTAAAACCGTGGCGTTTAACTACACCTTGAAACCCTTTACCTTTACTTTTAGCGGTAACTTTAACTTTTTCACCTTCTTTAAAAAGTTCTACAGTTAAATCTTGTCCAATGTTAAATCCTGAAATATCAAAATTTCTGAATTCTTTAACTACACGAGGAGGTTCAATGTTAAGTCTTGTATATTCTGCTATTTGTGCTTTATTTATACTTTTGGCTTTGCGTACTCCAAATCCTAATTTTAAAGCTTCATATCCGTGCTTTGCTTTATTTTTTATTTCTAGTATTTTGCAAGGGCCAACTTCAATTACAGTTACCGGTACTACAATACCTTCTTTGGTATAGTAACTTGTCATTCCTAATTTTTTTCCTAACAATCCTGGCATTTTTACTATTCCTATAACTTAATCTCTATATCTACTCCCGCCGGAATTTCTAACTTGCTAAGAGAATCGACGGTTTTGTTGTTAGAATTATGAATATCAATAATTCTTTTATGCGCCCTAATTTCAAATTGCTCACGCGATTTTTTATCTACGTGCGGGGATCTTAATACAGTATATACAGATCTCTTTGTAGGCAATGGTATAGGACCAGATACTACAGCTCCAGTACTTTTAACTGTTTTAATGATCTTTTCAGTTGATTTATCTATCAATATATGATCGTACGATTTTAATTTTATTCTAATCATTTGACCGGGCACTTTTGTTTCTCCTCTATAAAAACTTTATAAGGGGGAACTTACGTTCCCCACTATTTATATTTTATTCAATAATCTTTGTAACTACGCCTGCACCTACTGTTCTTCCGCCTTCACGAATAGCAAAACGTAATCCGTCTTCCATTGCTATTTCACTAATAAGTGTAACTTTTAATTTAAGTTTATCACCCGGCATAACCATTTCTGTTCCTTCAGGTAATGTTACAACACCTGTAACATCTGTTGTTCTGAAGTAAAATTGTGGTCTGTAGCCTTGGAAAAACGGAGTATGACGTCCACCTTCTTCTTTTGACAAGATATAAACTTCACCTTCAAATATTTTGTGAGGTGTAATAGAACCGGTTTTAGCTAAAACCATTCCTCTTTCAATTTCTTTTTTGTCAACACCACGTAATAAAATACCTGCATTATCACCAGCCATAGCACTGTCTAATTCTTTTCTGAACATTTCAACGCCGGTAACAACTGTTTTTTTGTGTAAACCTAAACCAATTAATTCAACTTCTTCACCAATTCTTACCGATCCTCTTTCAACTCTACCGGTAGCAACTGTACCACGACCTGTAATAGAAAAAACGTCTTCAACAGGCATTAAAAATGGTTTGTCTGCAGCTCTTTCAGGAACAGGAATATATTCGTCACATGCTTTCATTAATTCAAGAATACAATCCAGTCTTGGGTCATCTGTTTTAACAGAATCATCCGAAGATGCTTCTAAAGCATGTAATGCAGAACCTTTAACAATAGGAATATCGTCACCCGGAAATTCATAATAACTTAATAATTCTCTTAATTCCATTTCAACAAGTTCAATTAATTCCGGATCATCCATCATATCAACTTTGTTTAGAAATACTACCATTCTTGGAACACCTACTTGGCGAGCCAATAAAATGTGTTCACGAGTTTGTGGCATAGGACCATCGGAAGCAGCAACCACTAATATAGCACCGTCCATTTGAGCAGCACCTGTGATCATGTTTTTTACATAATCGGCGTGACCAGGGCAATCTACGTGAGCGTAGTGACGATTTTTTGTTGAATATTCAACGTGTGCTGTTGCAATTGTAATACCTCTTTCTCTTTCTTCAGGGGCATTATCAATACTATCAAATGTTCTTTTTTCAGACAAGCCTAATTTACTTAAAGTCATTGTTATGGCTGCAGTAAGTGTTGTCTTACCATGATCTACGTGACCAATTGTACCAATGTTAACGTGTGGCTTACTTCTATCAAATTTAGCTTTTGCCATCGTGAACTCCTAATTTATTATTTTCTTAATTTGTTTATTCATTAGTTAATTATTAATTTTTGATTGAACTTTTACCTGACTTCTCGGCAATAGTTTCAACTATAGATTTTGGAACTTCGGTATAGTGTGAAAATTGCATCGAGTAAATTGCTCGTCCTTGTGTCATAGATCTTAATATTGTGGCATAACCAAACATTTCCGATAAAGGCACTCTGGCTTTAATAATTTGAGCATCTTTTCTTGACTGAAATCCTTCAATCTTTCCTCTTCTTGAATTTATATCACCCATTATATCGCCTAAATATTCTTCAGGTGAAATAACTTCTACCTGCATTAATGGTTCTAATAAAACAGCACCTGCTTTTTTTGCCGCTTCCTTAAAAGCCATAGAACCTGCAACTTTGAATGATATTTCATCAGAATCAACATCATGAAAAGAACCATCAAACAACCTAACTTTAACATCAACTACTGGGTAACCGGCTATAACTCCATTACGCATTGCTTCAATTATACCGTTAGATACTGGTTGAATATACTCTTTTGGTATAGCACCACCAACAATTGCGTTTTCAAATTCATAACCTTTACCAGGTGCATTTGGCGATAATTCAATCCATACATCACCAAATTTACCACGTCCACCACTTTGCTTAACAAATTTACCATTTGCTTCAACAGATTTTGTGATTGTTTCGCGATAAGCAACTTGTGGGTTGCCTACATTTGCTTCAACTTTAAATTCACGTTTCATTCTATCAACTAAAATCTCTAAGTGAAGTTCTCCCATACCGCCAATTACTGTTTGACCTGTTTCTGTATCAACAATAACTTTAAATGTTGGATCTTCATCCGATAATTTTGCTAAAGCTTCCGATAATTTATCTTGATCTGCTTTTGTTTTAGGTTCAATAGCAATTTTTATTACAGGTTCTGGAAAAATCATTTTTTCTAAAACAATAGCATCATTTTCCGTACATAATGTATCGCCGGTTCTGGTATATTTTAATCCAACTATACCAACTATATCACCTGTTCTTGCAGTTTCAATATCTGTTCTGTGATTGGCATGCATTTGTAATATTCTGCCAACACGTTCCTTTTTATCCGAAACACTATTATAAATATATGAGCCGGCATCAAGTTTACCCGAATAAACTCTTATAAATGTTAACTTTCCAACAAAAGGATCAGTCATAATTTTAAAAGCTAAAGCTGCAAACTTTTCTGTTTCACTAACTTTTCTAAATATTTTGTCTTTTTTATCAACGTGATGTGCTTCAATTTCACCTACTTCTAACGGAGAAGGTAAAAAGTCTATAACACCATCTAATAATTTTTGTACGCCTTTATTCTTAAAAGATGAACCGCATAATACAGGCACAATATTTAATGAACATGTTGATTTTTTTAGAGCAATTTTTATTTCTGCTTCAGTAATCTCTTTTCCTTCTAAATACTTTTCAAGTAAAGTATCATCTGCATCAGAAACAGCTTCTAACATAAGAGTTCTATATTTATTAGTAACTCCCATTAAATCCGCAGGAATAGGTTTATCTTCAAACAGAGTTCCCGTAGGATCATCTGTATACATTCTTGCGTTCATGCTAATTAAATCAATAACTCCGGTAAACAAGTCTCCGCTTCCTATTGGCAACGAAATTGGAATAGGGTTAGCACCTAAACGTGTTCTAATCATATCCAATGCATTATAAAAATCCGCACCGGTTCTATCCATCTTATTTACAAAAGCTACTCTTGGTACGCCATATTTATTTGCTTGTCTCCATACTGTTTCCGACTGTGGTTCAACACCGCCAACAGCACAAAACAAAGCAACTGCACCATCTAATACTCTTAAAGATCTTTCAACTTCAACTGTAAAATCTACGTGTCCGGGAGTATCAATAATATTAATTTGATGATCTCTCCAAAAACATGTTGTAGCAGCACTTGTAATAGTAATACCACGTTCTTTTTCTTGTTCCATCCAGTCCATAGTAGCAGCACCATCATGAACTTCACCCATACGATGCGTCTTACCAGTATAGTACAGAATTCTTTCTGTAGTAGTGGTCTTACCGGCATCAATATGCGCCATAATTCCAATGTTTCTAACTTTTTCTATGTCTACTCTTTTATCTGCCATTACAACTTTTTCTTATTTGTGATTACCATTTAAAGTGAGCAAATGCTTTATTTGCTTCTGCCATTCTGTGTGTATCTTCTTTTTTCTTAACCGATGAACCTTCACCATTAAAAGCGGAAATGATTTCAGAGGCTAATTTTACTGCCATTGTTTTTTCTTTTTTGGCTCTTGAATAAGTTCTTATCCATCTAAAAGCTAAAGCCACTCTTCTTTCGGGTCTAACTTCCATAGGCACTTGATATGTAGCTCCACCAACTCTTCTACTTCTAACTTCAACCAATGGCTGAACATTGTTGATAGCACGTTGGAAAACTTCCATAGCCGGTTTGTTGGTTCTTTTTTCAATTACTTCAAAACTATCATATATCATTTGACGAGCAACTGTCTTTTTGCCGCTCCACATCATATAATTGATAAATTTTGCAACCAATAAGTCGTTAAACTTTGGATCTGGTTTTATATACCTTTTTTCAGCTCTTTTCTTTCTCATAGTCTCTTATCTATTTTGCTTTTGGTTTTTTAGTACCGTATTTAGATCTTGATTTTTTTCTATCTTCAACGCCACTTGTATCTAATGTACCACGAATTATGTGGTATCTTACACCTGGTAAATCTTTCACTCTTCCACCTCTAATCAATACGATTGAGTGTTCTTGAAGGTTATGACCTTCTCCCGGTATGTAAGCAGTAACTTCTATTCCATTTGTCAATCTAACTCTTGCTACTTTTCTTAAGGCAGAATTAGGTTTCTTTGGTGTTGTTGTATATACTCTTGTACATACTCCGCGTTTCTGCGGACAAGCTGCCAAAGCTGGTGCTTTGTTTTTCGATGTTACTTTAACACGTCCTTTTCTTACTAATTGATTAATTGTTGGCACAAATTTCTCCTAAGTAACTTAACTAAAAAACAGACTTGTAATATAGCCTTATTTTTTTATTTTGTCAAGTATTGATTCTATTATTTTTTCGTTTTTTATTATAATTAATTAATTATTAACCGGTTCTACTTTTGGTACTTCTTCAGTAATTATTACGGGTTTTTCAACTTCTATAACTTCATTTTCAAGCATTATACTACGGTATTTTTTAAGTCCCGTTCCGGCTGGAATTAAATGTCCCATAACAACGTTTTCTTTTAAGCCCAGCAAATTATCTGCTCGTGCTTCAGTAGCGGCATTAGTTAACACCTTAGTTGTTTCCTGGAATGACGCTGCCGAGATAAAGCTTTCTGTTGATAATGCTGCAGAAGTAATACCCAACAATATGTTATCAAATGTTGCAGACTCGGCGTCTTGAGCTTTAATTTCAATTCTACCGCGTCTTACCAAATCGATATTTACTTCACGCAATTTAGATTTTGCAATCAATTCACCTGAGTGGAATTTGGACTGACCCGGTTCAACAACCGATACTAAGTTAGAAAGTTTAGTATTAGCATCCGCTACTTTAAGTCTGTCAACTAAATCCTCTTCAATAAACGGAGAATCACCCGAAGAAATAATTCTTAATTTTTGTAACATTTGACGTACTATAATTTCAATATGTTTATCATTTATTTTTACACCTTGAACACGATAAACTTCTTGAATTTCATTAACAAGATATTCTTGAACCGCATTGGTTCCTTTGATACGCAAAATATCATGTGCGTCAATTGGACCGTCGGTAATTTTTTCACCTGCAGGTATCTCATCTCCTTCATTTACAAGAATATGTTTACCGTAAGGAATATTGTAAGATTTAGTTATGGATCCATCTAAAGATTCAATTATAATTTCACGCGAACCTTTTTTACGAGCTCCAAACTTAACTATACCTTCAATATCGGATATAACAGCAGGATCGTGTGGGCTGCGTGCTTCAAACAACTCTGTTACTCGTGGTAAACCACCCGTAATATCCCGTGTCTTTGATGCTGCACGTGATATTTTGGCTAATATTGTACCCGGTTTAACTAAATCGCCTTCATCAACGGATAAATAAGCTCTGTTAGGAATTGTATAAACCTTTGTTTCACCTGTAACATCAATAATTTGAACACCCGGAGTTAACGTTTTATCTTTCGATTCAATTACTACTTTTTGAACGTGTCCTGTCTGTTCATCGGGAACTTGTTGAACGGTAACATTATCAATCAAATCAACATACGATACACGACCGCCTATATCTGTTAAGATAAGTGCGTTATATGGATCGTGACGATATAATTCTTCGCCTTTTAATACTTCTTGATTGTCTGTTACGGTTAATTCCGCACCATAAGGAATTGTATATTTTTTTATCTGTCTGTTATCTTGGTCATAAATACTAATAGTACCACGTCTTCCGATAACTACATTTATATTATTTCCAAAAGTGTCTTTTTTACTTACATAATTAATTTTTTCATATTTTATAGTACCGGGAACACTTACAGTAATTGCACTTTGACTTGCTACACGCGAAGAGGTACCGCCTAAGTGGAAAGTTCTAAGAGTTAACTGTGTACCGGGCTCACCGATTGACTGAGCAGCAATAATTCCAACTGCTTCGCCAACTTCAACCAAATGGCCACGTGTTAAATCTCTACCGTAACATTTTGCGCAAACACCATGTTTAGATTCGCAAGTTAATACTGTACGAATATAAACTTCATCAATGTTAGCTTCATCAATTAAATCAGCAATTTCTTCATTAATCAATTCGCCAGCTTGTGCAATTAACTCGTCCGTACGAGGATCGTAAATATCTTCCTGCACAACACGACCGTTAATTCTTTCTGCAAGTGGTTCTCTTTCTTGTTCAGCTTCTTTAATAGCAGAAACATAAACACCACGAATAGTACCGCAATCAATTTCCGAAATAATTACATCTTGTGCAACGTCGCAAAGTCTTCTGGTTAAATAACCTGCATCTGCTGTTTTTAAAGCTGTATCTGCCAAACCTTTACGGGCACCGTGTGTAGAAATAAAATACTCTAACACCGATAAACCTTCTTTAAAGTTTGCTATAATCGGATTTTCAATAATTTCACCCGATTGACCGGATAAACTTTTTTGAGGTTTTTGCATTAAACCACGCATACCGGCTAACTGGCGTACCTGTTCTTGCGAACCTCTAGCACCGGAATCAACCATCATAAACAACGAATTAAAGCCGGCTTGGTCAACTTTTAACCTTGCTAAAAGTTTCGAGCTCACTTTATATGTAGTATCAGTCCAAATATCTATAATTTTATTATATCTTTCAGTATCTGTTATTAAACCATTTTCATGTTCCGATAAAACACCGGCAACTTTTGTATTCGATTCTTTTACAATCAGTTCTTTTTCTTCCGGAATAATCATATCACTAAAACTAATAGATACACCGGCTGCGGTAGCATAACGGAATCCTAAATCTTTTAAGTCATCAAGGAAACGTGCTGTTACTTTATTGCCAAGTTTTATAAACATTTTGTAAATAAAACCACTAAATATTTTTTTAACTAATATTTCGTTATAATAACCCATTTCAGGTGGAATTATTTTGTTAAAAATAACACGCCCAACAGTTGTTGTTATAAACTCTCCATTAATCCTAACTTTAATTTTAGCATGTAAATCAACTACTTTTGTATCATAAGCAATAATAACTTCTTGCGAATCGCCAAAAATCATTCCTTCTCCTTTGGCACCAGCTCTAACTTTTGTTAGATAATAGCAGCCAAGAATAATATCTTGTGTAGGAATAACAATTGGGTTACCGTTTTGAGGCGACAAAATGTTATGACTTGATAACATAAGCATTGAGGCTTCAAGCTGAGCTTCATACGATAACGGAATGTGTACAGCCATCTGATCACCGTCAAAATCCGCATTAAACGCTGTACAAACCATAGGATGCAGCTGAATTGCTTTTCCATCTATTAATATAGGTTGAAATGCTTGAATACCTAAACGATGCAATGTTGGAGCTCTGTTTAACATTACAGGATGACCAACAATCAGTTTTTCTAAAATATCCCAAATAACAGGATCTTTTCTGTCAACTGCTTTTCGGGCACTTTTTACTGTTTTATATACACCGCGTTCAATTAACTTACGAATAATAAAAGGTTTGAATAATTCAACTGCCATATCTTTAGGTAATCCGCATTGATGTAATTTCAATTCCGGACCAACTACAATTACAGAACGACCTGAATAATCAACTCTTTTTCCTAATAAGTTTTGACGAAAACGACCTTGTTTACCTTTTAATACATCACTTAATGATTTTAAAGGTCTATTTCCATCACTTCTTACTGCACTTGCACGACGCGAGTTATCAAACAATGCATCTACTGCTTCCTGAAGCATTCTTTTTTCGTTTCTTAAAATAACTTCAGGAGCTTTAATATCTATTAATCTACGCAATCTGTTATTACGTATAATTACTCTACGATATAAATCATTTAAATCACTTGTAGCAAATCTGCCGCCTTCTAACGGTACCAAAGGTCTTAATTCCGGTGGAATAACAGGAATAACACTTAATACCATCCATTCAGGTTTATTGATTTTTTTACCTTCACGTTCCTTAAAAGCTTCCAATACTCTTAAACGTTTAAGAATATCGTTTCTTTTTTGTTGTGATGTTTCATCAAACAACTGAGCCTTTAAATCGTAAAAAGTGCTTTCAATTGGTGTACTTTTTAAAATCTCTTTAATAGCTTCACCACCAATACGTGCAATAAACTTTTTGGGGTCTGTATCATCAAGATTATCGTTATCATTAGGTAAAGAATTTAATATTTCAAAATATTGATCTTCTGAAATTAAATCTTTTACCTTTAATCCGGTTGGACCCGGATTAATGACTACGTAAGATTCATAATAAATGATCTTTTCCAATTCTTTAGTAGTCATACCAATAATATTACCAATTTTAGATGGTAATGCTTTAAAGAACCAAATGTGTACAACAGGTACTGCCAAGCCGATATGACCCATGCGTTCACGTCTAACACTTTTTAATGTTACTTCAACGCCGCATCTATCGCATACAATACCTTTGTATCTTATACCTTTATATTTTCCGCAGGCACATTCCCAATCTTTTACCGGTCCAAATATCTTTTCACAAAACAAACCATCTTTTTCGGGTCTAAAAGACCTGTAATTAATAGTTTCAGGTTTTGTTACTTCACCATGAGACCGTGACAAAATATCATCAGGACTTGCCAAACTTATCGTTAATTTTTCTATTGCTTTAACTTTTATTTCTTGACTTTTCAACTTCATAAAAAGTTTCTCCTTAGTTCACATAAATAATTAGTGTTACTAATTAATAGTGATATCTAAACCTAAACCTTGTAATTCTTTAATTAATACGTTAAACGCTTCAGGAATATTCGGTTCAGTTAAATTTTCACCTTTAACTATGTTTTCGTAAGTTTTAGCTCTACCTGTCACATCATCGCTTTTTACTGTTAATATTTCTTGCAGTACATGAGCAGCTCCATAACCTTCAAGTGCCCAAACTTCCATTTCTCCAAATCTTTGACCGCCAAATTGAGCTTTTCCACCCAAAGGTTGTTGTGTAATTAAGGAGTATGGTCCAATCGAACGAGCATGTATTTTGTCATCAACCATATGACCTAATTTAAGCATATAAATATAGCCGGTTGTAACTTTTTGGTGAAATTTATCTCCGGTTCTACCATCATAAAGATCAGTTTTACTGGTATTTGGTAAATTTGCTTCCGTTAACCAATTTTCTACATCTTTAATTGAAGCACCGTCAAATATTGGAGTTTCAAAACGTACACCAAGTTGTTTTCCTACCCAGCCTAAAGCTGTTTCATATAACTGACCTACGTTCATACGTGATGGTACACCAAGCGGATTTAATACTATATCAACAGGGGTTCCGTCTGCATGGTATGGCATTTCTTCAATAGGTACAATTTTTGCAACTACACCTTTGTTTCCATGTCGTCCTGCCATTTTATCGCCAACTGAAAGTTTGCGTTTTTTGGCAATATATACTTTTGCTAACTGAACTATGCCCGGTGCTAATTCGTCTCCGGTTTGAACTTTTAATTTTTCCCGTTTCATATCTTCATCATAAGTAGAACATATTTTGAAGTAGTTTTGGTAAAGAGTCTTTATCATTTTATTAGTCTCTTTATTTTCAAACCAATCACTTGTATAATCTAACTTTGTAACATCTTCTAACGAAGAAAAAACAGATTCTTTAATAACTATACCGTTTTTTAGTACAAATGTACCATCTAAATCACGGATTCCTTTTGTCGTTTTATCAAAACAAATTTTTTCTAATTTTTCAACTAGTTTTAAATAATGAGCTTCTTTTTTTAATTTAAAAGAATGTTCAATATCTTCCATCTGTTTCTTTTCAATTTTTTTCTCTTCAGCATCTTTTTTCTTTCTGCTGAATAATCTGGTTTTAATTACTGTACCTTTTAATCCCGGAGGTGCTTTCATAGATGCGTCTTTAACATCACCTGCTTTATCTCCAAAAATAGCTTTCAATAATTTTTCTTCAGGAGTAGGATCAGATTCACCTTTAGGCGTAATTTTTCCAATTAAAATATCACCTTCTCTAACTTCTGCTCCTTCGCGAATAATACCATCTTCATCAAGATTTCTGGTGGTTTCTTCACTAACGTTAGGAATGTCGCGTGTTAATTCTTCTTCTCCACGTTTAGTTTCCCTAACTTGCAATTCAAATTCTTCTATATGTATAGATGTAAATACATCATTAGCAACTAATTTTTCACTAATAATAATAGCATCTTCAAAATTGTATCCACGCCATGGCATAAATGCAACATTTATATTTTTACCTAAAGCTAATTCACCGTTATCAATAGCGGGGCCATCAATTAGGATATCACCTTTTTTAACACGTTGACCGGTTTGAACACGTGGTTTTTGGTTAAAACACGTTTCTTGGTTAGTACCCAAATACTTTTGCATTCTGTAATCAACAAGTCGTAAATCGTCAAAAGTAGTCAAAGCTTCAAAACTTGCAGGGTCAATATCATATTTAACTACAACTCTGCTGGCATCTGAAAATTGAACAGTACCATTGCCCAAAGCTATACTTACAGATCTGGAATCGCGTGCAATTTTAGATTCCATTCCTGTTCCTACTAATGGAGCTTCTGTAACTAATAACGGTACAGCTTGACGTTGCATGTTAGAACCCATTAAAGCTCTGTTCGCATCATCATGCTCTAAAAATGGTATTAATGAAGCAGCCGCACTAACTATTTGCGAAGGTGCAACATCCATATAATGAACTTCTACAGGAGGAACAACAGGAAATTCACCTTTTAATCTGCATTTTACTCTATCGCGTACAAAGTGGCCTTCATCGGTTATTGGTGCATTAGCTTGACCTATAACAAATGCATCTTCTTGATCTGCACTTAAATATTTTACTTCTTTAGATACAATACCATTATTAACTTTTCTATATGGAGTTTCTAAAAACCCATAACTATTAACACGCGCAAAAATAGTTAACGAAGAAATAAGACCGATGTTTGGTCCTTCAGGTGTTTCAATTGGACATAACCTTCCATAATGGGAATGGTGAACGTCACGAACTTCAAAACCTGCTCTTTCTCGTGTTAAACCGCCTGGTCCTAATGCCGATATTCTGCGTTTGTGTGTTAATTCGGAAAGTGGATTTGTTTGATCCATAAACTGCGATAGTTGGTTAGTACCAAAAAATCCGTTAATAACGCTGCTTATAGTCCTAGCATTAACTAAATCCTGTGGCTGCATATTTTCTGTATCGCGCATATTCATTCTTTCTCGAATTGTACGAGCCATACGAGCCAAACCGACATTATACTGCTGCATTAATTGTTCGCCAACAGTTCTAACTCTTCTATTTCCTAAATGATCTATATCATCAACCGGTACTGAACCGTTTTTCAAATTGATAATATTTTTCATTATTGCAACTATATCTTCAATAGTTAATACTTTCTTTTCAAGCGGTATATCAAGATGCAATTTATCGTTCATTCTAAAACGACCAACTTCACCTAAATCATATCGTTTGTCATTAAAAAACAATTTATCTAATAAACCGGCAGCGGTTTCTACATCAGGTGCTTCACCTGAACGTAATTGACGATAAATTGCAAAAAGTGCATCTTCTTGAGTTTTTGCACTGTCTTTTTGTAAAGTATTTATAATTAAATCACTATCAGGAGAAGTAGTTGAGCTAATAAGCTTAACACTTTTAATACCCGATATCTTTATATTAATTATTATTTCTTCATTCAATTTGCCATCTTTGGCAACAAATATTTCACCCGTACTAGAATCAATTACATCTCCGGCAGCTACTCTGCCAACAAATGTATCATCAATATCGGCAACCTGAACAATTTCAACCAGGTTAAATAAATCTAAAATTTCTTCATCAGTTACATATCCTAATGCTCGTAACAATGTTGTTGAAGGGAATTTTTTCCTTCTGTCAACATAAATATAAAGAACATGATTTATGTCAGTAGCAAATTCAACCCACGATCCACGAAATGGTATAATTCGTGCCGAGTGAATTGGAGTACCGTTAGGATGTACAGATTGAGAAAAAGCAACTCCGGGCGATCTGTGTAATTGACTTACAATTACTCTTTCGGCTCCATTTATCATAAATGTGCCTCGCTCAGTCATAAACGGCAAATTACCAAGATATACTTCTTGTTCAACCGAATTTATATACTCTCCCGTTTCTTCATCTTTTGTAGATAGACGAAGTTTTGCCTTTAAAGGTGCAGCAAATGTTAACCCGCGTTCTTCACATTCCCAAATTGAAAACCTAGGCCTTTCTATGTAATATTCAAGAAAATCTAATCGATAAAATTCTTTATTATCCAAAATAGGGAAATTGGTTGCAAACACTGCTTGCAGGCCAACATCTTTCCTTTTTGCTGGAGGAACATTCGCTTGAAGAAAATCTTCAAACGATTCAACTTGAATATTTAATAAGTCAGGAATTTCAATTGCTGGCTGGATGGACGCAAAGGAAATTCTACCTGTTATTGGATTTACTTTCCTTTCCTCCAATCTTTACCTCCATAAAAATTGATAAATTTTTCATCTAAAAATATATATAAAAGTGGCAAGGCGGTTCTCACCACCTTACCACTTGTAAAATTATAATCAAAAATAATCGTTTTCAATTATTTTATAACTACTGTAGCGCCTGCTTCTTCTAATTCTTTTCTAACTTTTTCAGCTTCGTCTTTTGTTACTGCTTCTTTTACTGGTTTTGGAGCGCCATCAACTAAGTCTTTTGCTTCTTTTAAGCCTAAGCCTGTATGAGCACGTACAACTTTAATTACGTTAATTTTCTTTTCGCCTGCTACCATTAAGATAACATCAAATTCTGTTTTTTCTTCTTCTTTTTCAGCTTCTTGTGCAGGTGCACCGGATACTACTACAGGAGCTGCAGCACTAACACCAAAAGTATCTTCTAAAGCTTTTTTCAATTCAGATGCTTCAATTAAAGTTAAACTTTTAATTTTTTCTACTATTTCTGCAATTTTCTCAGACATTTTATTCTCCTATTATTTTTATTTACTTTTTAATTTTAAGCGGCTTCTTTTTTGCTGATTTGATCAACAACATTTACAAGATCTCTTATTACCGCGTTTATTACTCCAACAATTCCTGAAGCAGGAGCAGCTATACTGCCAATAATACCAGAAATAATTTCTGATTTGGTTGGCATTGAAGCTATTGTTGCCAAACTATCTGCACCGTAAAATTCACCGTCAATATAACAGCCTTTAAAGGTTATTTTCCCTTTATCATCGCTTAATTTTTTAATTATTTTTGCTGCACCAACAAAGTTTTCTGGGGCAAAAACAATTCCGGTCATACCTACTAAAAGGTCTTGAAATTCAGGATACACATTTAGACTTTCTAAAGCTTTACTAACTAAAGTGTTTTTATATACTTTATAATCTACACCTTCCGCTTTAAAAGCTCTGCGAAGTTTTGTTACATCTTCAACTTTAATTCCACGATAATCGATAACTAATACAGCTATTGAGCCTACTAATTTCTCTTTTATCTGCGAAATCATTAATTCTTTTTCTGATTTATTCATCTCACCTCTACATCTTTTTCACTCATTTTAGAAGCATTTATTTATATTGAGCGCGTAAACTATTTTGAAAGAACTGCTAATTCATCACTTGATATTTTTAAACCAACACCCATTGTTGTTGACAAATAACAGCTTTTTATATATTGTCCTTTAACAGCGGCTGGTTTCATTCGTGCTATTGTGTGTAAAAATGCTAAAGCGTTATCTTTTAATTGTTCACTTGTAAAATTAATTTTACCTAATCCAACATGAACTATACCGGCTTTTTCATTTCTAAATTCAATTTTACCGGCTTTTGATTCTCTTACAGCTTTTGCAACATCAGGAGTAACAGTACCACTTTTTGGGTTTGGCATCAAACCACGCGGTCCTAATATTTTTCCTAATTTTCCAACTTCTGCCATAGCATCTGGTGTAGCAATAACTACATCTATATCTGCCCAGCCACCTTTTATCTTTTCTATATAATCGGTATAACCGGCATAATCTGCACCGGCATCTAAGGCTTCTTGTGCTTTTGTAGGAGTCATAACCAATACACGTACTGTTTTGCCTATTCCGTGTGGTAAAATTACCGTGCTTCTTATCATTTGTTCTGCTTTTTTAGGATCAATTCCTAATTTGATAGCACAGTCTAAAGATTCAACAAATTTTGCATTTGTGGAGCTTTGTAATGTAGCAATTGCATTATCAATAGAATATTCTTTTTTGATATCAACTGACTTTCTTAAATTTTTTATTCTCTTAGATACTTTCATTTCTCTACCAAACTTTAATTTTTAATTAACCTTCTACAACTAAACCCATGCTGCGTGCCGTTCCGGCAACCATGCTCATTGCATGTTCTAAATCATTTGCATTTAAATCAGGCAATTTTAAAGATGCAATTTCTTTTACTTGTGCTGAAGTAATTTTGCCTACTTTTGTTTTGTTTGGTTCTGCCGATCCTTTTGCCACTTGTGCTGCTTTTTTTAATAATACTGCTGCAGGGGGTGTTTTTGTTATAAAGGTAAACGACTTATCTTGGTATACTGTTATTACTACCGGAATGATAAGTCCTACTTTATCTGAAGTTCTTGCGTTATACTGCTTGCAAAACTCCATTATATTAACACCTTTTTGACCTAATGCTGGTCCTACTGGTGGTGAAGGATTTGCCTGACCGCCTGGTATTTGTAACTTGATATAACCTGTTATCTTCTTAGCCATAGCTTAACCTAATCTTTATTTTAATTTATTTATTTTTCCAATTCTGCGTGTGCAAAATCTATTTCAACAGGAGTTTTCCTGCCAAATATTGAAACCATTACTTTGATTTTCAGTTTTTCTTCATTTACTTCTTCAACAAACCCCGAGAAATTATTAAACGGGCCATTAACTATTTTTACATAATCGCCTGCTCGGTAAATAGTTTCTGTTCTTTCGCTATCATCATTTTTAGCAATACGTCCAACTATTCTTTTTACTTCATCGGGTTGTAAAGGATTGGGTTGTGTTTTTGTTCCTAAAAATCCCATTACAGATGGTGTATTAACTATAAAATCCTTTACCTTGATATCTAATTCTGCCTGCAATAAAACGTACCCCGGGAAAAAATTTTTAATTCTAGTTTTTTTCTTTCCGTCTTTTACCTCAAACACTTTTTCGGTAGGAACTAAAACTTCAACAATTCTTTCTCTAAGATATTCATTGTCACTCAACTCAAGATCAATTAAAGATTTAACCTTGTTTTCGTGACCGGAAAATGTCCTTACTACGTACCATTTTGCGTTAGCATTTTCCACTATTAAAAAATCCCCTGGAATATTTTAGTAATGGCAATATCAATACCGTATGTAAATAATGAAAGAATTAAACATAATACTATAACTATACCCGTAGATTCTTTTAACTCTTCTACTGTCGGCCAAGTTACCTTTTTCATTTCTTTTACTACGTCTTCAAAAAAATTAACTATTTTCTCTTTCATATCATATGTCAGTTTAGTGTTTGCACGTCAGGAGGGACTCGAACCCCCAACCTGCGGTTTTGGAGACCGCTGCTCTACCAATTGAGCCACTGACGTATTTTTATTTAGTTTCTTTAAATGGTACGTGTTTTCTTACTACCGGATCATATTTCTTAAATTCTACTCTTGCAGGGTGATTTCTTTTATTCTTTTTTGTTGTGTAGCGGAAACCTGTACCTGCAGTACTTTCTAATATTATGGTCTGTCTTAGATTTTTACTTTTAGCCATATTAACTCCAAAAAAAGGCAAACTTACGTTATTTTAAAAATGACAAAAAAAAAGGCATCGAGCCATTCTTCGAGCTGACGATCGGGATTGAACCGACGACCTCATCCTTACCAAGGATGTGCTCTACCAACTGAGCTACGTCAGCCTATGTAATTCAGTATGAGCGGGAGACGGGACTCGAACCCGCGACCAACAGCTTGGAAGGCTGTGACTCTAGCCAACTGAGTTACTCCCGCATTCGCTTATGCGTCATCAATATTTGTGGGCGGCGAGGGATTCGAACCCCCAAAGGCGTTTGCCAACGGATTTACAGTCCGCCCCGGCTCTCCAACTCCGGCGTCCGCCCAAACATTTCTCAACATTTCAATTTAAACGAGCTACAAATATAAAGTCTTTCACAAATAAATGCAACACTTTTTAAATTTATTTTTATTTATTTTCCTTTTTTTGTTTATTTGCCTGTTATTATTTATTTTTTTATTTGTTTTACATATAACAGGCTTTTTTTACCATAATTTTAATTTATAGCTTTGTAAATTACTAAATTTATTACTGCCATCCAAATAGGAATTAAAATCCACAACTGACCATTGAATAAATCATAACTTATTATCAATTCATGCCACGTTTTTTTAAATATGTAGTGTCCGGCCAAAAATTCAAAAATTTCCGTAAACACAAACCAATAAACACCAATTATAATTGATTCATTTAATGAGCTTAATGGGAATAACCTTTGGAAAAAAAAAGTAAAAATGCTTATTAATAGAAGAAGACTGAAAGTTGAAATTTGGTCAGCTCTTTTTTTGCCCAATTTATTTTTGTATAATAAATCACGCAAAGCACCATTAATAATTGCAATTGCCATTATACAAAACCAACTTAGTAAAATTTTTAGTATCATAATGTTTTATTTATTTTATTGTTTAAATGTATCTAATTATTTACATTTAGTCTATTATTTAATATTTTAATGGTTAAATTATTTTTTGACATTTATTTTATGATATTTTAACGCTAAAAAAGTTTTGTATTATTGTTAATTAATGTTATTTTTATATCTTGTGATAGTACTTAGGCTCTTATAATCCATTTATTATTCAATTGTTGGGTTGTAGTACGGTACTTGGGGTCTAGAAACGAGATCATAAGGTATAAGAGTTATAAAAAATAATATCGTTTGGTTCAAACAAATATTGGTTTATTTTTTGGATAACGAACCTTTTATTGCAAGTAGAACTGTCGGCTGGTGTTTTATTCATTCTATTGTTTCCTATAATAAAATATTATTAAGCCCGGCCGATAGAAATTTAATTAATTTCAAATGAAGAGAAACTAATTACTTCATATTGAATTTGTTTCAATTAACAAAAAAGAACTTAAAACAAAAATTATAACGTTAATTTTTAGTAAAGTTATAATTTATACATGGTGAATAATTTGCAATTAAATCCTTATCCTGAAATAAAAACAGAATCTTTATTATTACGTCGTATTACCGATAAAGATGCTATAGAGGTTTTTACGATTCGTTCTAGTTCAATAATATCGGAACACCTTGATAGACCATTATGCAAGTCGATTGACGAGGCAAACCAGTTTATTGATAAAATAAATAATAGTATAAACAATAACGAATTGTATTATTGGGGTTTAACATTAAAAGATTTTAATTCTATAATTGGTACAATATGCCTTTGGCGTTTTAACCAAACAAAAACTTCTGCCGAAATTGGGTACGAACTTTTACCGCAGTATCATGGTAAAGCTTATATGCAGCAAGCCATTGAGGCCGTAATTAATTTTGCATTTAATACGCTTAATATGACTTATTTGTTTGCCGAGGTTGCTCCGGCAAATATTAAATCAATTAAAATATTACAAAAATTCGGGTTTGTTTTAAAAGATACAAGTCTTAACCAAATTAACCCTAAAACAGTTATTTTTGAGTTAGAGAGTATTAAATGATTTTATTATGTTTTTAAATATTTCAATATTTCAACAATATGCAGTTTGACCGGTTAAATAGTATTTTATTATAACCCTGTTAACTGCTGCTGATAACAAACAAATTTTTATTTAAATTTAAAGTTTAGTAAATTAAGGAATAAACAAAATGGCAGAAACACATTTTAACAAAGGATTAGATAAACTTTTATCTGAAGATTATGCAGGGGCTTTGGTTGACTTTGACAAAGCAATTGAAATGAATCCGGATGATTCGGATTATTATCATAATCGCGGCGATGCAAAATTTGGAATTGAGGACTTTGCAGGTTCAATAATTGATTATACAAAAGCAATAGAATTAGACCCGATGAACGAATATGCATTTGCAAACAGAGGCAGTGCCAAATATGCTATTGCCGATTATGCAGGAGCAAAAGAAGATTATGCTAAAGCTATTGAGTTATTTCCCGAATTTGAAGATGCTTATTATAACCGCGGTAATGCACAACGCGAATTGGGCAACTTAAATGAAGCTTTAGCCGATTTAACCAAATCTATTGAATTGGATCCCGAGTTTATGGATGCATATAACGATAGAGGAGTTATTAAATTTGAAATGGGCGATATTACAGGCGCAATTGAAGATTTTTCTAAAGCACTTGAAATTTATCCCGAGTTTGGTGCAGCTTACTGCAACAGAGGTGAAGCAAAATTATCTATTAATGATTTACACGGTGCCAAAGCCGATTGGGTAGCCGCCAGCAATTTGGGCGATACCGATGCAGACGAATTACTTGCAAAACATTGTAAATAGTTAAATTTTTAATTTTACTCTTTACACAAAAATTCGCAATATTTAAACTTAAAAGGGTGTGATATAATTACACCCTTAGAATTATTTATTTTATATAATTGATTTTCCTGCTATTTGATTTCACCTTGATTTTTTTATATAAGCTGTTCATCCGAAATATCTGCAAGCGTTTTCATTCAAAATAATCCTCGTCAAGTATTTCTTTTATCTCAACCGTACTCAGATTTGATGGATTTGAACAAAACCTTTTTAATGCCGCTAATCTAATTTGCAATTCAATTGGATTAAGCTCGTCTTTGTTAATACTAACATCTTTAGCAACTGTTGCTGCAGATTTTTCTTTTAGTTTTAATTTACGCTTTGCCATGTTTATACTATAAAATATGTTGTATATAGTTTAAAGGAATTTATTTAATAAGTCAAGCAATTTCAAAATATTTATAGGGCGAAATATAAATATATATTTTAGTACCAATTTTTTTATTTAATAAAAATATAAAATTATTATTTCCCCACCACAATATCTAACCCCAATTTCACCCTTTCAGGGTTTTGGTATTTGTAGGTTTTATAATAGCTATAATAATTTCATCCTTTCAGGATTTATTAATAATTTATATTTGCAATATTTCATTGTTCTCAATCTTTTTGTTTTTAATCCCGGAGGGATGAAATGATTATAGAAAAACAAAAAAAACACCATTAAAACCCTGAAAGGGTGACATAATATTTACCCAATAAAATATTTGAATTATTGTTCACAATACAACATATTTATACCATTAATATTTATTTACATAAAATCATTTTTTTTGTTAATTGTGCTGGGTCAGATTCAATTCGGTAAAAATAAATACTGCTTGATAATTCCGCTGCATTAAAAATAGCTGTATTAAAACCAGGACTTTTTATCCCCTGTTCCAAAATTGCTACTTTTTGCCCTAATAAATTATAAACATTTATTTTAATATTAGATTCGGTAGGCACAGTGTAACAAATAGTTGTTGAATTATTAAAAGGATTGGGATAATTTTGAAGCAATTCATAAACTAACGGATTTTCAATTGAGACTTCAAGTTGTTCGGAATAAACAAATGTATTATCATCAGCAATAATTTTAATACGATAGTAATAATTCCCAAAGTTTGACAAATAAACATCATTATAAGAATAATTCTTTATCGTGTCAATTTTTTCTGAATTTTCAACAAATCCAATTTTTTCCCATAACCATATTCTAGTACATCTTTCGATTTCAAAACCTTTACAATTGTTTTCTGATAATGTTTGCCAATTAAGAATGATTTCATGCGATTTATAAAAACAAGCGAAATTCTGTATTTGAATAGGAGCTATAAAAGCAACTGTTAATAATTGTGAGAAATTACAAGTCCCATCAAAATCCACTTGTTTAAGACGATATGAATAGGTACCGGTTTTTGTTTGATGATCTACATATTTATATGAATTAACATTAGAAGTACTTCCATTACCATTAATAAAGGCAATACTACTAAAATTATGACCATCTTTTGAAAATTCAATCATAAATCCACTATTGTTTGTTTCACTATAAGTTTCCCACGTTATATTTATATCCCAGCCCTTAACCTCAACCGAAAAATTTCTTAAATCAACTGAGCGAACCTTACTAACCGTATATTCTATTTTCGTTTTAGTTGAATGTCCATCTGAAAAAACATCATTTACAAAGATGAAAAGACCAATTAAAACGAACCATTTATAATATCCATTTTTCACAAAAACACCTTTTGTTATTAATATAGTCCAATAATTATTATGTTAAACTAAATTTACATCATAGATAATAATCTGTCTTCAATATTTAATTTATCTCAACCGTACTTAAGTTAGATGTCTTTGAACAAAACCGCTTTAATGCTGCTAATCTAATTGGCAATTCAATTGGATTTATTTCATCTTTGTTAAGACTAACATCTATAACAACTTTTGTTGCTGATTTTTCTTTTGGTTTTAATTTACGTTTTGCCATGATATTATTAAATATTAGTTGTATATAGTTTAAAAGAATTTATTTAATAAGTCAAGCAATTTCAAAATATTTATTTTGCTAATAAACATATATTTTAACAACTAACTATTTTTTTTACTTCAAATAAAAATATAATATTATTAATTCCCCACCACAATATCCAACCCCAATGTCACCCTTTCAGGGTTTTGGTATTTGTGGGTTTAATGATTGCTATAATAATTTCATCCTTTCAGGATTTATGAATAATTTATATTTGTAATATTTCATTGTTCTCAATCTTTTTGTTTTAATCCCGACGGGATGAAATGATTATAGAAAAACAAAAAAACACAATTAAAACCCTGAAGGGGTGACATTATAATTACCCAATATTATATCCTTATATTTCATTCTGCGTTGCAATCACAAGACATAATATAAATTAAATCCTCATGTATTTTTAATAGTCTAAAGGAACCAATTATTAAAGAATCAGGTGATTTTGTTGATGTTGAAATATTTCGAGATATTTCTTTAATTACTTCAATCCCAATCAGTTCTAAGCAAAAAGTATCGGATTCGGTCACAAAAGTATCGGATTCGGTCACAAATGTATCGGATTCGGTCACAAATGTATCGGATTGGAACTTTAGAGTTGCCGAACCAAATCTAAGAGGATCGTATTCGGCTGCAAAAGTATCGAAATCATCAGAGGAGATCTCGGAACAAGAGAACCAAATTATTAAATTATTAAAATTAAAGAGTAAGATAGTATCTAGCGATGTTCAAGCACATTTAAGCATCAAACCTACAAGAGCAAAACAAATATTAAAAAAAATGGTTTGCAGTAATTTAATTATTAAAAAAGGTGGTAGTAAAAATACTTATTATGTTTTATCCGAATAGACAAATAACTAATTACTTAGCTACCTCAATCCGAAATATTTTAGGGGATTCTTTTTGACAAATCTGATTTTGTTTGTTTTACTATTGCAAAATCTGGGTTTAATCAATGTAATTCTAAAATTTAATTGCTTTTAATTTTTAAACTATTTATATTTTTAAGTTATTTAAATTATTTTAGAGAACTTTTTATAAATGAACATCTGTTAAAATTGAATTATTTTGTTGCGAACTTGCGACAAGGATGGAAATGTATACCTTTGTTAATTCATATTCATATTATTCCATTATTTTTAAATATGCATCATACCGTTTTAATATTTATTATTTATGTTTATACACTTAAAGTGAATTAATACAGATGTTCATTTATTTTTAATCGCAAAATTAAATGCTTTCAAAAGAATTGCAAGATTTTTTAAGATGTACAACACGACGAGAATTGGCTCACTCTTTGGGCTTTAAATATAAAGACTTAATCTATAACTTGTTTAAACTACCAGAAGATCAAAGATATAAAGAATTCTTAATCCCAAAAAGAAATGGAAAAGAAAGACTAATTTGCTCCCCTATTTCAGGAATAAAAACACTCCAAAAAAGAATAAGCAATTATTTATTAGAAATTTACAAAGTAAAACCTTGTGTTCATAGTTATATAAAGAATCGTGGAATATTATCAAATGCAAAGCCACATATAAAAAAAAGAGTATTAATTAATCTCGACCTTCAAGATTTTTTCCCTTCAATACATTTTGGAAGAGTACGTGGTATGTTTAAATCTCACCCGTTTAATTTCAATGACGAGGTCGCAACAACTTTAGCACAAATTTGTTGTTATAAAAAAACACTTCCACAAGGGGCCCCATCATCTCCAATTATTTCAAATTTTATTTGTAGGAAATTAGATAACGAACTTTTAAATTATGCGAAGATTAATAAAGCCACTTATACACGTTACGCTGATGACATTACTTTTTCAACTAGTATTTTACCAGTACCTGAAAATATTGGTATTATAAGCACAGAAAAATTTCAATTAAATAACAATATAATAAATATAATCACAAAAAATAACTTTGAAATTAATACTTTAAAAACACGTTATGCAAGAAAAAATAATCGCCAAGAGGTTACGGGACTGATAGTCAACAAATTTCCTAATGTTGAAAGAAAATACATAAAATATATTCGTGCTTTGCTTCATTCATGTGAGAAGTATAAGTTAGCTGAAGCAGCAAATTTTCATTTTAAGGATAGATTACTATACAATATAGATAAGAATAAAATGTTTGTGCGGATGCTTGCAGGTAAAATTGGATTTGTTGGGATGGTCCGTGGGAAAGATGATCCAATTTATCAGCGGCTGCGTTCGCGATTACTCCAAATATCCCCACATGTAAAATTACCTGTTATTTTTAAAAATACACTTGGTGATAAGGTTCCCATAATAATGGGTGAAGGGAAATCTGACGTAAAACATTTGGAAGCAGCTTTTAAGTATTTCAAAAGTAATCATGAATTTCCAAATCTAAACCTTTATTTTTATAATTATGAAAAACATTCAAAACCAAATAATGATACGCTATTGAAATTCTGCAGAAATGCAAAAAATTTTTATAAAATTGATCATCCATGTATTTGTTTTTTTGATAGTGACGAAAAGAAAATTAATGAATTGCATTTAGACCAAAAATATTTATCTTGGGGGAATAATTTTTTTTCATTTATCTTACCTAAACCAAGCCACCGAGTCTTTAATCAAATATCAATTGAATTTTTATATACTGATCAGGAAATCATGACCTATGATTCGAATAAGCGTAGATTGTATATAAGTAAGGAATTTGATAAGACAACTGGAAAGCATTTAAGCGAACCTTTAAATTACAAGGAATTAAATAAACTTCAAAAAAAACGTGACTTTATTATTGATTCAAATGTTTTTAGTGAAAAAGGAGTAAATATTGCTTTACCAAAAGATGACTTTGCTTGCAATATTATCAAAAGTATTCCTCCTTTTGATGAATTTACATTTGAACATTTTAAACCAATATTTAAGATAATAGAAAATATTATTAACGATAATTGCAGTAATGTATAAACAAAACAATATATAGTAATTTGTTATATCGGTATATTTTATTTATGGGAAAAAAGCTTAATATTATTTGTTCACAGTATTCTCATCACGTTAGCAGATTTACTATATTGGCAAGCATTATAATATAAAAAAATTAAAACATAATTTTGCTGGTATTTTTAAAACAAATGGAAATCAGTTTTCTCTATTTCCTTTTGCTATGTTACATTCTACACAGGCGACTTGTCCATTTTCTACTGTGGTTTTCCCCCCGTGTGACCAAGATACTATATGATCAGCATGCCAATTATCCCACTCGCATTTTTTCCCATCACATTTAATTTTTAGGTGACATAAGCCTTGATCACGTCTATAAATTGCAAGTCTTTGTTGATGATCAAATATTCTTTGATCATCTTTTTGTTCAATATTTGGTATTTTTTCAAAAAGTTTCCTTTTTAGGTATGTATCCCTTGCTTCTAATGAATCACTGGCATCAGTGCTGTGACTTATTTTTTCATGATATGAAACCAGTTCAGGTTCTACGTCTTCCTCAGGTAATCTGGCTTGATCTCGCCTATATTGTTCAAATAGAATAAACCAATCCCGAATTTCGTTTTCTCTATTATATATTACATATTTTTCCAATAAAGCAGAAATCATTATGTAAAGAGAAATCACATTGTATCTTTCTAGTTCCGGGGTTTTATCAGGGAAAACAAGCGACAAATAGTCAAGTACTTTTTTTATTTTTCTAGCTTTGCTAGATTTATCATCAAACACAACATTTTCTTCATACATCTTATTTAAGTCTTTATCTTTTATATTACATATTTGACCATTTAATTCAATCAAACACATCTGAGCAGCAACATGATCATGTGTAAATCTACGATTTGCAAAATTTACGGTTTTATAAAAGAAATTATGTTGAACAAGACTCTTAACAAAATTCCTCATTTGACCCGGCATAGCATTTCTTTTTTCTTGTGCTTTTAAAGTTGTCCCATTTTGCAAACGTAAAAACATTTCCCTTACTTCTTCTTCATCAGAATTAGAAATAATGATAATGTCTATTGCGTAAACATCAAAATCACTTCGTATCTCGTCTGGAAGTTCTGTATAATATTTCCCTTCAATAACAAATCCATTAATCTCATCAATTTCTTTACTAAGCCTATATTCGCCATTAATATAACCCCAAATAGCGCGAAGTCGTTGCTGACCATCAACAACTTCATATTTATCAGGATTAGAACTAATTTTTCTTAGATAAAATTTGGGGATATCATATCCACGCAATATTGAGTCCATTAAAAGTTGTTTCTGAGATGTACTCCAAACGGATGGTCTTTGATAATCAGGATTAGTATCTATTCTACTACGAATACCATAAGTCGTTGTGACTGGCCAATGTTTTTGATTTATTTCCATATTTCTCTCCACTTTTCAATCAATAGTGATTATCAATTTGAATAATATATAAAACACATTAGTTATTCGGCCATTTGATCTTCAAACATCTAATATTCGTAATTTCCTAAAAAAAATTCATTCAATAAGTAAACAATATATAACATAAATCCTAATTATTAAATATAATATGACATATTTTGTTATAACGCAAATATTTATTTTATGATTGCATAATTTTATTGTGTATTGTTTTTTGAAGCACAATTATACATTTATTCATAAGTATGGCATAAACGCCAATTATAGTATATTAGCAATTTTAGATGATTATAAACTTCAATAATTTTAATATATTAATTAACTATTAATCTTATAATTGTTAGCAATATAAAGTGTTAATTCCATAATTATTTCAAATTTTAAATTAAATGATTATACGATTATTATCATTTGTAAAAATTACTTTTTTAATTCTTTTCCTATTCATTATTTTAAACTACTTATTCCACAACTCCCTATCCAAATTGCGGTATTGTATTGCTTCGCTTAAATGAGCGGGGGTAATGTTTTCCGCGCCTTCCAAATCGGCAATAGTGCGGCTTACTTTTAATATTCTATCGTAAGCGCGGGCGGAAAATCCAAGTTTATTCATGTAATTTTTAAATATCTCGGAAGATTCGTCATCAAGCGCACAATATTTACGTACTTCTTTTGTGCCCATATCGGCATTATTAAAAATATGTTTGTATTTGGCAAATCTATCAATCTGTATCTGTCTTGCATTAACAACCCGTTTACGTATTTCGGCCGAAGTTTCCCCTTTTACGGTTGAAGCAAGTTCTTTATATTTTACGGCAGGCACCTCAATATGAATATCTATTCTATCCAGTAAAGGTCCCGATATTTTTGCCATATATTTTTGAATTACCACCGAACCGCATTTACATTCTTTGGAAGGATCGGTGTAATAGCCGCAAGGACAAGGATTCATAGCGGCAACCAGCATAAAGTTAGCCGGAAACTCCAACGACAGCTTAGACCTGCTTATAGTCACTTTATAATCCTCCATAGGCTGCCGTAAAACCTCTAAAACATTTTTCTTAAACTCAGGCAGTTCATCCAAAAACAAAACACCGTGGTGCGCGTAACTTACCTCACCCGGCCGCGGAATAGAACCTCCGCCTATGAGTGCCGCATCCGATACGGTGTGATGCGGACTGCGGAATGGTCTTTCTGTAATTAATGCTTTATCGCTAGGTAAAATACCGGCAACGGAATGTATTTTAGTGGTTTCAAGAGCTTCTTCAAACGATAGCGGAGGAAGTATTGACGGAAATCTTTTTGCAAGCATTGTTTTACCGCTTCCCGGAGGGCCAATCATTAATACATTATGTCCGCCTGCAGCAGCAATTTCCAAAGTACGTTTAACATTTTCCTGCCCTTTTACATCGCAAAAATCCAAATGGTAGCTATTTACCTGCCCAAATATTTCATCTCTGCTTGTTACAATAGGCTGCTGGCTGCTGTCGCCATTCAAAAAGGCAACAACTTCAGCTAAATTATTCATTCCGTACACATCAATACCGTCAACAATACTTGCTTCTTTTGTTGACCCAATGGGCAATATTACTCTTTTAAATCCATATTTTTTTGCTTCCACTGCTATTGGTAAAGCACCGTGTACGTTGCGTAAAATTCCATCTAAGGCTAATTCACCAAGTATTATTGTATCTGTTAAATAAGTATCTTTAACTACTTCGCTGGTTGCAAGCAAACCTACCGCAATAGGCAAATCAAAGGAACTTCCTTCTTTTTTAATATCTGCGGGAGCTAAATTTACTGTAATTTTTGTGATTGGAAACTCAAAACCGCTATTAATAATTGCTGCAGAAACCCTTTCCCTGCTTTCTTTTACTGCGTTATCAGGCAAACCGACAATTGTAAAAGAAGGGAGTTTTTTATCATAATGGGTTTCAACTTCAACAACAAAAGCTTCTATGCCGTATGTTGCCGCTGAAAACACTTTTGAAAACATAAAACCCCAAATTATTTGGTCAATATCATTTTTTGTACTTTAACATAGTCACCATTTGTCACTTTACAAAAATAAATCCCTGATGGTAACCCGATGGCGTTAAACTCAAAACTATACTCGCCAACAGGAAGAGTTCCTTTGTGCAGTGTACTAATTTCTTTACCAACAATATTATAAACAGCAAGCTCTATATAAGTACTTTCATAAATTTCTATTGTAATACTGGTTTTGGGGTTAAATGGGTTGGGATAATTTTGCACTATGTCAAAAGTCTTTTTTTCAGACACTCCAACCTTTATTTGATTTGAATATACAATGCTTTCATCCGCATTAATTTGTTTTACACGATAATAAATTATTTGGCTTCCAACATTTTTGGAATCCGTAAAATAATAAGTTTTAGTTAAATCATTTTCACTATCGGTTCTATAAATTTCTTCAAAAAAAGAACCATTTTCCGATTTTTCCAGCACAAATATTTCAGAATTATTATCAAAGGTAACCCATTCAACTGAATTATACCCGCCAAAAACGTTAATGTTTAACACCGGAGCGGTACTAAATATTGGTGCATCCGATTCAATCAATTCAGTATTTTTTGTTGTAAAATCAAATTTGCTTGAGGAAATATATTTTTGAAAAATATTTGTTTCATCAAACAATAATTCAAAAAACAAAATTGAACTATCTGCGGAATATCTTTCGTAATGTTTGTTAAAAAATGAAACAGAAGGAGTATTGTTAAAATCCCAAACCTTTAACGCATCAATAAGCACATTCCTTTTATCGGCACTGTTGGTAAATGTAAAAGTTAAACTACTTAATGTTGTATAAAGATTAATTGGGAATGTATAAAACAATTTATCATCTATGTATATTTTTGCTTTTTTTGTTTTGTCGTTTATAAAAACATTAAAATGGTACCATGCATTTTTGCTAATAAAATAATCATCATAAAACAAATTATCATTGGGCATAGAAATATTAAGCATTTGAAAACTATTACTGCCCATAGAAAAAATAGTGGAATTGTTTTCTTCATTCTTTATTTCAAACCAATTGCCATCTTTAATATTTATTTTTGCCCAAAACTCAACCATGGTATTAAAATTATAAACTTCCTCAGGAACAGAAAATGAAAAACTCCCTTTATTTTTTATCTGAATACACTTGCCGGCATTATCATCTTTATTATAAAAGGATAAATTCAATTTTGAAGGAACCTTTAATGAACTGTTATCGGTAAAAGATGAACCGACAAGGAATGTTTTATTCCCCTTATGGCACTCAAGAGCGTATAATATTTGTGTGGCGGAAATTCCGTTTGCTTGTAACGAAACAAGTATTTGGTATGGTGAATTAAGAGGAACTTCATAAACACTTTTATCAAGACTTATACAATATGTTTTATTTTCAAAATCTTTATAGTTATCTTTTTTTATTTCCAAGTCAATATAATTATTGCCTGTTGTAAAAACAGCTTTATTAAGTGTAACCTCTTCATCAACAAGTAAGTATAAGAGTATTGATTCATAATCATTACTTCCGGTTGTACCAATAAACGAAACTTCAAATGTATTATTTTTTACAATATATGAAGGGTATAGTACACCTGTTAATTTTTGAGCATAAAAATTTGAGGCCATCAAAAAACAACAAATAATAAAAAGTGTTCTCTTTTTCATCAACTGTATAAGGTTATTTAAATTTTCGCAAAAATTCCAATCTGTCTTTTAATTTACCAACAGGAACAAGCAATTTATCTTTTCCATAAATAGCATCTTTTCTGTTTGAAAAAACCAATTCGTAATCTTTACTCATTACAATAGCTTCTTCGGGACAAACTTCTTCACAGAAGCCACAAAATATACATCTTAACATATTAATTTCAAAATTTATAGGATATCTTTCTTTTTCAAGTTCAGTTTCAGCAGCTTGCACTTCAATAGCTAACGCAGGGCATACCCTAGCACATAACCCGCAGGCCACACAACGTTCAACTCCATTTTCCTCCTGAACTAATACAGGTCTTCCTCTGTAAGACGCAGGCGGTTCAAATTTAACCTCAGGATACTCCATTGTAACAGCAGGGCGCAGCATATTTTTAAATGTTAATATTAACCCCTTTATAATTTCAGGGATGTACATTTTTTGCCACAAGCTTAAATCTTTTAATCTATTTTTCTCAGCCATAAATTTTCCTTATAAATTAAATACCATTATTAAAACGGCTACCCAAATAATATTTAATAATGCTAACGGAAACATAACTTTCCATCCCAAATTCATAAGCTGGTCATATCTAAAACGTGGGATAGTCCATCTTATCCAAATCATAAAAAATAACATACCAATTACTTTAATTACAAACGCAGCCACTTGTATTATTGGAACTAAGGTTGAGTTTAATCCTAATTTTTCAATAAAAGGTACTTGCCAGCCGCCAAGATATAATGTTACAATAAGTCCGCAGGCAATAATCATATTTGCATATTCTGCCAAAAAGAAACTTGCAAATTTTGTACTGCTGTATTCTGTATGATATCCACCTACAAGTTCAGGCTCTGCCTCCGGTAAATCAAAAGGAAGGCGGTTTGTTTCGGCAAAAGAAGCCACTAAAAAAGTAATAAATCCAATTGGCTGCACAAAGGCATTCCACATTAACCCTTTTTGTGCTGCAACAATTTGTAACGGTTCCAGCGAACTTGCAAGCATTATAACTCCTGCAACGGAAAAACCCATCGATACTTCGTACGATATCATTTGTGCCGATGAACGAATTCCGCCAAGCAGCGAATATTTACTGCCGGATGACCAACCCGCAAATGTAATACCATAAACTCCAAGAGAAGTTAAAGCTAAAATATATAATACTCCAATATTTACATTTGCAACAACAAGATTTATTTTATACCCAAATATTTCAACTTCGGGCCCAAAAGGAATTACAGCATATGTAGAAAATGCTACCACAACTGCAATTATAGGAGCCAATGTATGAATAAATTTATTAGCTTTTTCAGGTATTATATCTTCTTTTAATATAAGCTTAAATACATCTGCAAACGGTTGTAATAAACCAAACCAGCCAACTCTATTTGGGCCTATTCTATTTTGCACCCATGCACTAATTTTTCTTTCAAAATATACCGCATATGATACTGTTAATAATAAAATTGATACTACAATTATTATCTTTATTAATGCAATAATTACCGTTTCTAAAATCATTTTACCGGAACCTCTATACTGATTTGATTAGTAATTTTTCAATATTTTTAATTTTTGCACCTTTGTTTCCAATTTTATCATAATCCATTCCTTCAAAGGCTTTAACATTTTTTGCAATATCGGCAAATACTTCTTCGGCTAAATTATATTTAAATTTATTATTTGTCAAATTTGAAAGTTTAACAAATATTTGCCAAATTGGTTTTGCATCAAATTTTTTCCCTTGTAACCATTTATCATATTTGGTGCCAAATTTATCCCATCTGCTCATATTTAAGTTATCAAGTGCTCTATCACCTTCAATAGTAGTAACGGCAGGATTTAATCTTTGAACCATTCCGTTAAAATTAACAAATGTGCCATTTTTTTCAGCATATGTTGAAGCAGATAAAACCACAGTTGCTATTTTTGTAAATGGCGAGCTGCTGCTTGCAATTACAATTAAAGATTTTAATTTTGGAAATATATTTTCGGCTAATTTAACATCAATATATTCATCCGTTATAACAACAGCTTTAATTTTTTCTTCATCAATCAATTTTACAATATCATCAAAACCTATATTTTTGCTACCATTTTTTAATCCTAAAAGCTCTGTGCCAAGTTTATTGGGTGTTTTATCTTCTTTAATTAAAATATCATCACAATCGCCCTGTATTACATGTTCGGGAACAACAATATTATCTACACCTAATATTTTTGCAAATTTTTGCATTGCATAACTATCTTCCAAAGTAACAAACGAACTTCCAATAAATGCTATTTCATCGTTTTTGTATTTTTTTAACTGGTTATAAACTTCATTAATCGAATCATTCCATTCGGCTTTTTCAAGTATATTGTTTTTGCGTAATAAACAACCGTCAAGACGTGTTTTATCATTAACAAATTTAAAAGTGTTTAATCTTCCTTTATCGCACATCCAAAATTTATTTACATTTTCGTTATGCCGCGGGGTAAGACGCAAAATTTCATTATTTCTTACCCAAATTTCTGTGTTACAGCCTGTTGAACAGCCTGTACAAATTGATTCTGTTGATGACATTTCCCAAACGCGGGATTTAAATCTAAAATCTTTACCGGTTAAAGCACCAACCGGACAAATATCTATTGTGTTTAATGTATAATCATTATCAAATTCTTCACCCGGGAATGTAGTAATTGTAACTCTATCACCCCTTTTAACAAAAGTAAGCTGATTTTTTTTTGCAACTTCATCGGAAAAACGAATACATCTTGAGCAAGAAATACACCTTTCGCCATCAAACATAATTGTCGGCCCTAACGATACTCTTTTTTCTTTGTGTTGTTTTTCTTCAACAAATCTGCTTTCACCAATACTATGTTGATACGAATAATCTTGCAATTTACATTCACCCGCTTCATCGCAAATAGGACAGTCTAACGGATGATTTATTAAAATAAACTCCATAACTGATTTTCTTGCTTGAATAGATTTAGGTGAATCCGTATTTACCACCATACCGTCAGCAGCAAAAGTTGAACAGGCAATAACTAATTTGGGCATTTTTTCAACTTCCACTAAACACATCCGGCAGTTACCGGACACACTTAAACTTGGGTGCCAACAAAAATGAGGTATGTCTATTCCGTTTTCTGCTGCAACTTCAATAATCGTTTGATTAGGTTTAAACTCTATTTCCTTATCATTAATTTTCAGCTTTCCCATTAAATTTATTTATCCTCGTCGTATTTTCAATTTTCAAATTTTTTAAGAAGATCTTTGGAGCTGATAACTACTTTTATCATATTGTTTTCATCAAGCTCTGTTTGTGCAGCTTCAATAATCTCTTCTTTAGTAACACAATCTATAGCCTGAATAGTTTCCTCCATGCTCTTAATTCTTCCATAATAAATAATAGAGTTTGCCATTCTGGAAATTCTATTATTCATACTCTCCAAACCCATTATCATACTTCCTTTTATATATTCTTTTGCCCGCTTTAATTCAGTCTCGCTAACTAATTTTTCACGCATTTTTTTTAGTTCGTCCTTAATTAACGCATTTGCTTTTTCAATAGATTTTTCGTTAGTAGAAAGATAAACTCCAAATGTTGATAAATCGGAAAATGAATTTAAAAATGAATTAATTTGATATGCAATACCGTTTTTTTCGCGTAATCTTTGAAATAGTCTCGAACTGCTTGTTTCACCAAGTATATGTGACAGAACATTTACTTTCATACGTAAGGGATTTGTATAACCATATGTAGGTTTTCCCATTAACAAATGTACTTGCTGAATATCTTTTACAACTTGAATATTGCCTGCTTTTTTGGTTTTTACTTCTTCTCTTTTTTGCTGTTTTTCGCTTGTCATATTCTTTAAATATTTTTCGGTAAGTGCAACAACTTTTTCATGTTCAACAGCTCCGGCAGATATAATATACATATTTGCAGGATTATACATTTTTTTACTATGTTCAACAAAATCATCATGCCTAAATTTAAGTATATTTTTTTCAGTTCCTAAAATCTGAAAACGCAGCGAATTTTCTTTATACACTTCTTCTTCAAATTTTTCAAATATCAATTCTTCCGGTGAGTCTTCAACATCATTTAATTCATCAACAATTACATTTGCTTCCTTTTTTATCTCGCTGTCTTTAAATGAAGAATTTTGAACCATGTCCGCCAAAACATCAAAAGTATATCCAAAATATTGTCCCAGCCCTCTTCCGTAAAAACAAGTGTGTTCTTTTGAAGTAAATGCATTTAAATAACCGCCAAGTGATTCAATTTCTTCCGATATCCTTTTTGAGGAACGTTTTTTTGTACCTTTAAACAACATATGTTCTAAAAAATGGCAAATTCCATTATTTTCCGCATTTTCATCTCTGCTGCCCGCATCAAACCAAAAACCAAGCGCAAAAGATTTAACATAAGGAACATTTTCAGTTATTATTTTAATTCCGCTTTCAAGTTCAGTTATTTTATAATTAAACACTTCATATCTCATATTATATAATTTTAAACTTTAAATATAGATAAACCTTATATTCTAAGCAAGAAATGTATTCCGATTTGGACTTATGAAATTATTTATTTTACTAAAGTAAAAATATTTTATTAATTTTGTTTTGTGAATAGATTGAATAATAATTAGAACAAAATTGAAGCGAGCATTCTGTCAAATTAATTATTTTATTGTGAATCATTTATTGATGTTTTTGCCGAATTTGTATTGGTCTGATTATAAATTGAAGGTTATTAAGCAAAATTTGGTATAAAATGGACTAATAAAGGGAATTATATTTAAAAAGAAACATCCCGCAGAAGCGGGATGTCAGATCAAAGATGCTATCTTTGATGATGTTTAAGACTTAAATATAGGCGAATAAAATGGCTTAGTCAAGGACAAAAGAGTTTTTGTTGCATTTCATCATGTTAAAATTAAAAAAATAGCAGGATTTGATAAAACACACGCTGCACGGTGCTGTCATGCCGGGGATTTGTGGTGGCGCATTTGGTTACAAACAGGGCACTTCTCCGAAATGCTTATGTGAAATTAATATACGTTAAAGCCTTGTATTAAAATATGTTACAAGGCATAAGATAATCCCGTAGGGATGACATTATTATAGCAAAAACAGAAAAACAATGGTAAAAACCCCATCGGGGTGACATGATTTTTTATGCCAAATAGCCGTAATTTAATATTTATCCCCAATTTTCAAACAGTCTGCAAAAGGCATAATTCATCAGTTGCCGCAGTATCAAGAGGATATTTGACAATTGGAAGGAAAAAATTAGCCGATAGTCAATTTAGCGATGAAGTAGTAAAAAAGAATGGGTTCATTTTAACAAAACCAAAGGAATGGGTATCAGAAATTTGAAGATTTTGTTTGATAGTAACAACCGTAATATATCGTGCTTTTTAATTATAATTATGCTAACCATTTATCACAAACTATCATTTTAAATTCTATTGATTCTAACAGCAATTATAATTAATTTTAATAAGATAAATTTATACATTTTGGAGATTAAAAATGAGTGATTTTGTAATAAGACCCGCTGTTAGAACGGATAATATCCGTTATGCCGTGAGAGATATTATTGTATTAGCTAACGAAGTAGCAAAAACAGGCAAAGAGATGTTATATCTTAATATTGGAGATCCAAATCTTTACGATTTCCAAACCCCAAAACACATTATTGAAGCTACACACCAGGCAATGTTAAAAAATTTAAACGGTTATTCGCCTTCATCGGGAATTAAAGAAGCTGTTGATGCAATTGCACGCGAAGCTGAAAGAAAAGGAATAAGCAACATTCAGGATGTTTTTGTTACTACCGGTGCCAGCGAAGCTATTGATATTTGTTTAACTGCATTAGTTAACGAAGGCGAAAACGTATTAACTCCTACTCCCGGTTATCCTTTATACACTGCTATTTCCAGCAAATTGCAGATGATGGAAAATCCCTATTATTTAGATGAGGAAAATGGATGGCAGCCGGATGTAGAAGATATTAAAAAGAAAATTAATGACAAAACAAAAGCAATAATTTTAATTAACCCTAATAATCCAACAGGTTCAAATTGCAGCGAAGTAATTATTCGCCAGATTATTGATTTGGCTATTAAACATAATTTAGTAATTTTTGCAGACGAAATTTATGACAAATTACTTTTTGATGATAAAAAACTAGTATCAATCGCTTCCTTAAATAGTGAAGTTCCCGTTATCACTTTTGGCGGATTATCTAAAAATTATATCGTTCCCGGTTTTAGAATCGGCTGGGGTGTAATCAGCGGCAACAGATCGGTATTAAGTGATTACATTGAAGCAATAAACAGATTATTACGTTCACGTCTTTCTGCTAATCATCCTGAACAATACGGTATCAAAATTGCTTTGGAAGGTGATCAAAGTCATTTAACGGAAGCAATGGAAAAATTAACACGCCGCAGAAATATTACTTTTGAAATGTTAAATTCATTTGAAGGAATTAGCTGTGTTAAACCCGAAGGTGCTTTTTACGCTTTCCCTCGTTTGCATATATCACATCCCGATAGCCACTTTGTTTCGGAACTGATTAAAGAAACAGGAGTTGTTGTTGTACCGGGATCGGGATTTGGTCAAAAACCGGGCACACAACATTTTAGAGTTGTATTTTTACCGGATGAAAAAACTTTGGAAAAATCGTATCGTAACATTACCGAGTTTTTCAAAAGATATGTTGATAAATACGGCAAATAATTTTTAGTAACTAGTAATTAGTGACTAGTGATTAGTGACTAGTGACTAGTGACAAGTGAATAGTGATTAGTAGTTAAAGATTAGTGATTTGTAGCTAATAATTAGTGATAAGTATTTATTTCATTAACACTTATCACTAGTTTCTAATTTTTAATTTCTAGTCTCTATTTTCTAATCACTAGTTTCTAATCACTAATAAGCCACAACATCAAAATCGTACAAACTTATATAACTTTCGTCTTCCTCAAATGCTTTTGGCTGCCATGTACGTACATGAATTACAGGTTCGTTAATATTTTTAAAATCCATCATTAAAAACAAATAACCTTTATCGGAATAAGTTGAAGTATTCCAATGCTGCCAGCACGAAACACCGTAAATATAAGGATATTTTTCGTGTTGAATAATCTGTAATTCTTCAAATCTAATGTTAAGATACTTGTTAAACTTAAAAATTTTATTTACCAGTTTATCAATATATTCTTCTTTCGTTTGTTGAACCAGTCTGATTTTGCTTTTACTTAAAAAAGATTTTTGAAGCATTTCATTAGTTTCTTTTTTTTCAGTTATCATAGTACCGGTAATTATTAAAGCATCATCGGAATATACTTTTTTAAGGAAATTTATATCTTTAGTATTATAAGCCATTCTGAACTGTTCTATAAAATCCAATATTTGCCCGCGCATAGCAGAATCAACTTGAGAAGTTCCTTGAGCAATTATTGATTGATAATCGTAATTAGGCAGCACAATCCGTACAGAGTTTATTACCCCGGACTTATTAAAACTAAAAACCAAATTTTGTGTATCACTATTTTCCGAATCCCCCACATCTACCTTTAATGAAATACTTCTAATGTCAAAAGCATTTCCGTTATTTCTTTCAATCATTTGAGGTTGGTAAGTTTTACGTGCGGTATATGGTTTGTTTGTGATAACAAACTCATTAAAAACATTAAATGCTTCATCTGTAAAAAAAGGTTTAAGTGCGCTAATAGTCCCTTTGCCTTTTTGTGTTCTATTAATTTCTAATAAGCTAACTTCTAAAACATTTTGTATTTTTTTCTTTAATGCCGGATTATTATCACCGCCAACAATATTTACTTTTGGTTTTATTTGTGCAATTAACAATAAACTAGCCGCAAAAAAGATAAAAACAAAAAAATAAAAAACTTTACCCAATACTTTTTTCAAAACTTCACCAATATTATTCAACAATCATAATACAAATATTAAAAAGATAGCTGATAAATCCAAAACAAATATTCAGTAAAATTAAAAACAACTTATTTGTATTGTACACTGTCAATTCATACACATCTATTAGATAGAATCATTTCTTTCATCTAAAGGACCTAACAGAGTAAATGTTGAAGGGAAAAAAATTATGATGGTTTGATAACTATTAAGACAACTTTTACAAATAATTATTAATAACCCAATTATATAATTTTATAAATTTTACTTAATTTAAAGCTGTTTATGGTATTGTTATTTTTATAATCAATGCTTATATTTATATACAAAATCATATTTATATAAACCTTTAGTTTATATAAATTGCTTTTAATCAATATATTATATATGAATTATGACAAAAATAAACCAACTCATATTGGAATGGCCAAAAGGTACTGTTAAATCAACCAGTGAACTTAACGAATTGGGATATAGTTCTCAGATATTAAAAGTTTATGCAAACTCGGGATGGATAAATCTTTTAGCCAGAGGAGCATATAAACTATCAGGGGATATAACCGGATGGCAGGGAGGACTATATTGTTTACAACAACAACCAGATAATTATATCCATGTTGGAGCAATAACTGCATTAGAACTGAAAGGTTTTTCGCATTTCATATCACAACAGCAAAATAAAATAGAATTATTTGGCAGTGCAACAGATAAGCTTCCTCAATGGTATACTAAACAGCAATGGATGCAAGATTTAAAGTTTTTCGGTACCAATGTTTTCCGGTATGACAATCCTGTTGTTTTTTCAACCGCAACCGTGAATAATCTACCACTAAAGATATCTTCTCCCGAATTAGCAATTCTGGAAATGTTATTTTTAGTTCCCAAAATTCATTCATTCGATAATGCCGGCTTAATAATGGAATCCCTAACCACGTTAAGGGGCGATGTTCTGCAAATTCTTTTGGAAAACTGTAATTCAATAAAAACAAAAAGATTGTTTTTATATCTTGCGGAAAAACACCGGCATGGCTGGTTCAATGAATTAAATCATACTAAAATTAATCTTGGCAGCGGAAAAAGAGAGATAGTAAAAAACGGGAGATTAAATAAAAGGTATAACATAACTATCCCGAAAGATTATGAATAATAGTTTATACTTTAACCAATCTGTTTTGTTATTAAAAATTCTTCAAATCGTTAATAACCAAAACATCTTTGCTTTAAAAGGTGGAACCGCAATTAACTTTTTTGTAAGAGATTTACCGCGTTTATCAGTTGATATTGATTTGGTTTATCTGCCGCTTAGTGATAGGACTACATCATTACAGGATATTTCAAGATCATTGGTGCATATTGAAGCGAATATTTTAAAATTAATTCATGGTACACAAAGTCAAAGGAAATTATTAGATATATACACCATAGGTTTGATTATACACGCACAAAACGCAACTGTAAAGATTGAACCAAACTTAACTATTCGGGGAACCGTTTATCCACCAACCGAATATGATTTATGCAAAAAAGGTAAAGACCTTTTTGAGTTATCACTTAAAACAAGATCTTTAGTAAAAGAAGAACTTTATGCAGGAAAGATATGTGCTGCTTTGGACCGACAACACCCCAGAGATATTTATGATATAAAACTCCTTTTTGAGAACGAAGGGATTACCGATAAAACAAGAAAGGCGTTCATAGTCTATCTTATCAGTCACAACCGTCCAATAAACGAATTATTAAATCCCAATTTTTTGGATATCACAAAAATCTATGAACAGGAATTTATCGGTATGGTTAATGAGAATGTTGAATTGAGTGAATTGATCAGCACAAGAGAAACTCTCGTAAAAGAAATAAACGGAACACTTTCAGATTCCGAAAAACAATTCCTATTGACTTTTAAATCAATTAATCCGGTCTGGGAACTATTGGAACTCCCCAATATTCAAAATTTGCCTGCCGTTAAGTGGAAATTGTTGAATTTGAAGAAAATGGAGCATAAAAAACATTCCGAAGCTCTGTCAAAATTAGAACGGGTTCTTAATAATATCTAATGTACAAAATATCTCATAAAAGCTTTAGACTTAATCAGACAATCAAGTAAAAATGCGGTTATATTTTTTAGCTGTTATTTACCAGCCACCATCAAAAAAAAAACATACGATAAACATACCTATTGTATGTTTTCGTTTCTTGGTACACCTAATCTTTTAAACACCTAACACTATAACCATTTGCTTTATCGTTATCGGAAAAGTGGATATCACCACTACTGCCCAAGTAGAGGTAGCACACGGAAGTTGCATCGATCTCTGTAGAACTCCAAACGTGAGTGGTGCCACCTAAATAGATGAAGGTACCATTGTAGTGGCAATTTCTGCAACTATTTTTATAATTATTCTTATTTTACAATAACTTACAGCTCCCATGTGTCAAACTCAGGAAGAGTTGTCTTAATTGATCATCATTAAAGATTATTTAAAACACACAATTAATTTTGCTTAATATCCCTTAATCAACTCTTTAACCAATATTTTTCTCACGTTCATTCAATATTAATTTTTTCTTTATTTTCAATAAAATATCTTTAACAAGTTTAGATTGAATTAGAATGATCTTGCCAACTTCAATATCATCGAAAACAATGTTTTTACTTTTAGTAGATTGTGAATAATCAGTTTCTTTTTCATAAGAATGTTTACTGATAGAAAAACCTTTTTTAAAAAGTGACATTCTTACTATTCCAAAATATGAGTTATTACTTCGACTCGTGGGATGTCCAATTGAATTATTGCGAATTTCTCTAATTTCATAAAGTTTAGAATATTGTTGCTCTTTGTAGTCAATTTTTTTATCTAACAAAACTTGCGAAAGGCCATTTACTGCATCTTGTTGCAAGAATAAAGCCTGCAACAAGCCGTAAACATATAAATATCCCCCATTAAAAGCATCGAAATTACTTAAATTTTTATATTGCTTGATGGCAAATTGAGCATCTTCAATAGCATCTAAGCAAGCACAAAGTCGATACCAATCCCCAATATTTAACATAATTTTATTTTTCACACCTGGTAAATCAATGATATCGCGTATTTTTTCAATTATATTTTCTATCAATATTTCACCATTAGATTAAAAAATAGCTATAAAATATTTAACCAATACCAAAGAAACGTCCACCACTTTCCAGTTTATTCCGGCCCACGATAATTGAAACAAACCACGTTAAACATACCTACAGTATGTTTTCGTTTCTTGGCACACCTAATCCTTCAAGCACCTAACACTATAGCCAAAATCCTTACCATTACCGTTGAAGCCAATATGGTTATCACCATCTACCAAACTTAGGCTGCGCGTGTGGGTAGTATCGGTCTCCGTGGAGCTCCTCAAGCTAATAAGGCCACCTAAATAGAGGAAGTTACCATTACTGTAACGATAGCCGGCAAGCAACGCTGAAAAACCGCTCGTGTTTGTGCCTGCGCCGCTTCCGGTTCCTTGTCCTTCAGCTTTTAATGCATTACCATCATTACTTGCCGATGCTTTTAATGTTTCAAATTCTGTTAATGCTGGTATATGCCATCTTGTCGGGCAAATTCCTTTCACATTTCCAGTAAAAGCAGGAGAAGGCGAAGTACTATTTGTTGCACCATTTTGGTATTCAATAGCTTCACCCCATTGGTATAATCCGCCGAAAGTAGTACAATTTGCTTCGTCATCACCATAACAGTACTTTTCGATTATACTATTATTTACTTGTTGTTCGCTACTGTTTATTTTTGTTCCTATATTTAGATTTTCTTTTAACCAGCATTGACTTCCTATTTGTATAGTGTTATAGATTTTTCCGGCATAATTAACAACAGCTTGTCCACAAAGATATGGTGTCATTGCAATATTAGAATACTCCGAATGTGTAATACTTGTTTTTATTCTCACTCTAAACGAATACTGGTTTGTTATGATATAACTTCCATCTATTGTAGCAGTAGTCATATTAGCTCCAACCGACTTAACTGTTGAATATGTTGCTCCGTCTTCGCTTTTTTCTATTTCAAAAGTAGTTTCAAAAGTGCTGTTATCAACCCATGTTAAAACGACATGTGTTTCAGTAAAACTGGTTATTTGTAAATTTGTAGGTGCATTTAACGCAAAGGAAGAGTTAAATGTTGAATAACTTGAGTTATTTAGTTCAGATTTTCCCTTTAACTTAAATGTATAAGTTTTCCCAATTAAATAATTCCATTTTATAACCGCAGTTGTACTATTAGCCGGAACAGTGGTTATTAAAACACTATTTTGGTTTTGCAGAACTTCAATTTCATATTCCTTTTCAAAAGTACTATTGTCCTTCCATGTTAATGATGCAGTTGTATCTGAGTTGAAAACAACGTTCAAATCAGTAGGTCTTAGAATCAGCTTCCTTTGAATTGTTGAGGTACTTCCTGTTTTATTACCGCCGTAATATAAACTAATTCTAAAGATGTAAGTTGTATCACAGTGGAACCAAGTACTTATTTCCGCTTCATTGTTTTCTACAGTATCATATCCCGCAATTGTAAAATCTGTACCACTAAAACCATATTCAAATTGTACAACTTTTTCAGTCCCAACAGGTAACTGTTCATTATCAACCCAGCTTACTTTTAAATTGTTTTCTGCAAAAGAAATTACCTGTAAACCATTTGGGTTTGCAGGAGTTATATTCGGGTCAATCGGATTTTGGAAATCGTAATCTTTGCACGAATAAATAATTAAAATTGACAAAAAAGCAAATAAAGAAAGTATTATTCTTTTCATATTTTATACCTAAAATTTATATTATAACACTAATGTTAATAAATCATTTGAATTAGCCAGCTGATAACCGCAGCCGAAAGAGTAGCTGTTGCAACGTATATGGCAGTATTTTTTAGCGAATTATTGCTGTTAACTTTATCTCTATAGTCCTTTACGCTGCTTTGTGTTGTGGCCTCTTTGTATTTAGTATAATTGCTTTCCGCAGCTAAATAAAAATATCCGGCAGCTCCTCCCGCCAAAGCTGTTGCGCCTAAACTTATCCATTTTACCGTACCCCACTTTGAGGCTGTATGCTGGCGCGAACCCTCAAATGTTTTCATTTCAATTCGTAACAAGGCGGTTTCGTTTTCCATTACTTTTACAAAATTTTTATCATCTAAATAACCTTCCTTTTTTGCAACTAATAAATGTTCCCCTACCATAGCCGGAAATAAAAGTGGTGCCGGACCTTTTAGCTGGTCATCAAAATAAATTATAGCATCACTCACTTCATTTGGTTCCACATAAACCGATACACTCCCCATTTTAGGTTCGGGTGTTAAATCGATCTCTTTTTTCTCGCCTCTTGAAACAAAAATTTCCTCTTCTTTTGTATAATATCTTTCGTCACTTTCGGTTTTAATTTTGTATTTACCTGCTGTTAATTTACCAACGTAAATATTTTTACCTACATATTTACCATCCAAATATATTTTGGCATCTTTTGCAGTTATAACTACTTCGCCAAAATTTCTGTTTAACACAATGCTTTTTTCAAGTTTTTTTTCGTTTTCAATAATAATTTGTTCTTCAACAACATTAAATAATTTTTTTGTTACTTTTAGCATATATTTGCCCGATAAAAGCTTTTCGTTTTTATAAGGGGTTACCCCAACTTGTTTATCGTCTAAATAAACAATTGCGCTGTCTTCAGGCAAAGATTTAATATATAATGAACCAAAATTTGGTTTTAGTAATGCTTTTATTGATTTTTCTTCTCCATCTGTCAATTCAAACTCTTCAATAAATGAATTATAAAAATCTGCATCAATTTTAATTTTATGTTTACCGCTTTCAACAACTTTTTTATCAATTGGAGCTTCACCTATTGGTTTATCATCCAACAATATTGTGGACTTTGGAATGCTGCTGCTAACGGTTAAATATCCAAACTTTGATTTTAATTCTTTATAAATTGTTTGTATTTTCCCCTGCTCTACTGTTATATCTATTATTTCAGTATAATATAATGGTTTTCGTAATTCAACTTTATGTTTGCCCGGTGCAAAATCGCCCTGAAAAGGAGTATTGCCTATTTTTTGTCCGTTTATTATTATCTCTGCACCGGCTGGATTTGAAGTAACTGCAATAATTCCCGGCAAAGTGAATTTAAGTTGAGATGAAGAACCCTTTACAAAAGTTAAACTAATAGTTTGTGCTTCTTTAACTTCAATTTCTTTTTTTATATCTTCAAAACCTTTTTTACTAAAAGTAAAATTATATTTCCCCTCAGGTAATTTATATGCAATTATATTGCTTACTGTAAGTGTCGGTGCAAAATCACCATACGAAGAATAAATACTATCCTCGCTGCATTCAAATACTGTCTCCACTAAGTTTTCATCGGCATTATAATTTCCGGCAAAACCTACAGCTTTTATAGTCATTTCATAACATTTTTTGCGTCCATAATTTGTAGCTGGTATTTCAATTCCAACAAAACCATCCGCATAAATTTTTAATATGTGTGTACCCGCCGGAAGCCAAACTTCCCACTCCCCGCTGTTTATCTGGTTTACTTTATCTATCCTCCGGTTGGAATCAAATCGTAATTTTGGCACTTCCGATTTTACCAAGATATACGACTTCTCCGATTCGGGATTAATTTTAGAACTTTCCTGCAAATTTTCTAATTTCATTTCGCGGTTTAATTGCTGCCCGGTAATTATCATATTACCTGCAATTACAAATAACAATATTAATAAATTTAATTGTTTCATATTATTCCTACAAAAATATCACCCGTTTGGGGGTTAATGTTAATAAAAATCTTTTATAATTTACAGTTTTTTCCGGCACTAAGTATTTAGTTCACAATTTAGTCGTAGACTACCCGGCAATAGACGGGCAAAACTTCTATTAATCATATTAATCACCCTAATCATATAAATCACAGTTCAGACAATCTTTAATTCATAATTCATAATTTATAATTCATAATTATCTTTCAATAATCATCCTTCAAGCACCTAACACTAAAACCATACTTCTTAGGGCTAGCATACAATTCGATATTATAATCATAAAAGAGTAGTAAGTTTAGGCCATAGGCACCTGCCGCATCGTACTCCGTACAACTCCAAAAGACAGCGTCATAACCTAAATTGTGGAAGTCAACATTGGTGTCGTGAGCACCAGCAAGCAACGCAGAAAAACCACTTGTGTTTGTCCCTACGCCTGAACCTGTTCCTTGATCTTCTCTTTTTAGTTTATTGCCGTCATTGTTTACTGCTGCTTTTAAAGTTTCAAATTCTGTTAATGTTGGTATATGCCAACCCGTTGGGCAAATTCCTTGCAAATTTCCTGTAAATGCAGGAGAAGGGGATATTGTATTTGATGCTCCATTTTTGTATTGCACTACTTCGGCCCATCGGTATAGTCCTCCATAAGTATTACAATTAGTCGTATCATCGTTATAACAGTACTTTTCGATTATATTATTATTAGTTTGATCCAAACTACCAATAATTTTTGAGCCTACATCAAGGTTTTCTTTTAACCAGCATTGACCTTCAATATATACTGTATTATAAGTTCTCCCAGCATAAACCAAAGTAGCAGTCCCACAAGCAAACGGAATATATTCGACACTAGAATAAGAAGAATAGTTAAAATTAGATTTTGCCCTTACTCTAAATGAATATTGTTTTGTAGTTATATAACTTCCTTCTATTGTCGCAGTTTTAATATTAGCACCAACAGTTTTAACAATAGTATATGTTGACCCGTCTTCACTCTTTTCAATCTCAAAACCTGTCTCGAAAGTACTATTATCGGTCCATGTTAAAATAACCATTGTTTTTGTAAAACTTGTTACTAACAGATTTGCAGGTGCATTAAACTGGAGGGATTGGGATACAATATTTGAATATTTTGAATAATAATAATTTGATTTTGCCCTTACCCTAAAATAATATTGTTTTGTTGTTAAATAAGTTCCATCTATAACAGCAGTTTTAATATTAGCATCAACTGTATTAACAGTAACATATGTTGTACCGTCTTCACTTTTTTCAATTTCAAAACCTAGTTCAAAGGTGCTGTTGTCCATCCATTCTAATTTTGCGGATGTTTCCGTAAATTCCGTAATATTTAAATTGCTCGGCGCTATAAATTCCGCATCAGGATCAATAGGATTTTGGAAATCGTAATCTTTACATGTAGAAAGGACGAAAACAGATATAAAGGAAATTAAAAAAAGTATTTTTTTTCTCAAATTTTACCTCGTAATTTCACCCTTCGTATTTTGCCAAAAAATATGAAGTGGATATTTGATTATAAAATTATATATAACATATCTCTATCAAATATTAAATTTAAACAATATCAAATATATTATCAATACTTTTTTATAATTTTATTTAAAACAATTTAAAAAGTTGATTGAATAATCCAAGTAAAAATTGCAGAAGTAAGGGCAGCAGTTGCCACATACATGGCTGTATTTTTTATTGAGTTGTAAGTATCTACTTTTTCTCTGTAATCTTTTGCGCTGCTTGAATTATTAGCATCTTTGTATTTAGTATAGTTGCTTTCTGCTGCCAAATAACAATAACCGGAGATCATTCCGGCTAATGCTGTTGCACCAAAACTAATCCATTTAGCCTGACCCCATTTATCTGCTATTTGTAATCTGGAACCCTCATAAGTAAGCATTTCAATTTTTAATGATGTCACATCGTTTTCTATAATTGTTACAATATTGGCATTATCCAAATATCCGTCTTTTTTTGCAATAAATGTATGTTCGCCAATAATTAATGGCAGTACTAAAGGAGCATTTCCTTTTAATTCGCTATCCACAAATATTATTGCATCATAAGCTTCTTTTGGTTCAACAAAAACAGACACACTTCCCATTTTAGGTACCGGAGTAATATCTATTTCTTTTTTTTCACCACGAGTAATATAAATTTCTTCTTCTTTGGAATAATACTTTTCATCAATTTCAGATTTTATTTTATATCTTCCCGGCGTTAATTTTGAAAAATTTTCATTCATTCCAATATAATTATCATTAATATAAATTTTTGCATTTTTTGCAATTATTAAAAGTTCGCCAAAGTTTTTATTTAACACAACATTTTTTTCAAATTTCTTTTCATCTTGAATAATTATTTGTTCTTCAACTTCATTAAATAAATTTTTAGTTACTTTTAATAAATATTTTCCTGATGTAAGTTTATCGTTTGTATAAGGAGTATAACCCATTTGTTTACCATCCAAATATACAATTGCGCTATCCTCGGGTAAAGAAGTTACAACCAAATAACCAAAATTTGGTTTAAGATGTGCCGAAACTGATTTCTCATCACCGTCATTTATTGTAAATTCTTCGGTATAAGTATAATAAAGGTCGGCGTCAACACGTAATTTGTGCGGGGCACTTTCAATTTCCATTCTATTTATGGGACTATTTCCAATAGGTTTATCATCCAAATAAACTGATGAATTGGGGACAGTACTTTTTACTGTCAAATATCCAAACCGTCCCCTTAATTCTTGCGTAATAGATTGTGTTTTACCTTGTTCAACCGTGATATTTACAATTTCAGGATAATATAATGTTTTTCTAATTTCTACTTGATGTGTACCGGCTGCTAAATCGCCTTGATAAGGAGTGTTTGCAATTTTTTGTCCGTTTATAATTATTTCCGCACCACTTGGATTAGAAGTAATTACTATAATACCCGGCATTGAAAAATTTGCTTGTGAAGAAAAACCTTGTATAAATTCTAAAGGTACACTTTGCGATTCCTTAACATCAATCTCTTTTTTTAGGTCATCAAATCCTTTTTTTTGAAAAGTAAAAGTATAAATTCCTTGCGGCAGTTTATACGAAATAATGTTTGAGACAGAAAGAGTTGGTGCAAAATCCCCATACGAAGAATAAACGCTATCTTCATTACATTGAAATACTACCTCAATTAGATTTTCATCGGCATTAATACTGCTTCCAAATCCAACGGCTTTTATCAGCATCTCGTAGCTTTTTTTTCTTCCAAAATTTGTTGCGGGTAATTCAAGCCCCATATAACCGTCGGTATAAATTTTTAAAATGTGTGTACCGGCAGGAAGCCATACTTCCCATTCGCCTGAATTTATTTGATTCACTTTATCAATTCTTCTATTGGAATCAAATCGTAAATTGGGAACCTCCGAATGGATTAAAAGATATGCTTTATCCGATTCGGGATTAATTTTAGAAGACTCTTGTAACGTTTCAACTTTCATACGTTTATTTAATTGTTGAGCATTAAGCACCAACTGGCCAACAAACAAAATTAAAACTATTAAAAAACTTATTTTTTTCATATCATTCCCACAATAATTTCACAACAATTATGTCACCCATTCTGGGTTTTTACTTATTTTATCATTTGATCCTACAATCATGTCGAGGCTGTCTCAAAAGTGGTAAATCTGGGCTTTAAACCAATATTTATTAATTTTTACATCCCCAGCATAAATATTTGTGTATTTAGAATACTAATATATAGCAAGACAATTATGCTTTACATTCCCCCTCTATTTTTAAGAGAGGGGGTCAGGGGGTGAGTTCCTATATGCAATATCTTGACTTTTAAGACAGCCTCTAAACATTTATATAATAAATTTAATTCATAATTCATAATTCATAATTCATAATTCATAATTCATAATTCATAATTCATAATTCACAATTCATTTTATCTATAAACGCATCTAAATCCTAAATTTAAAAATTTATCGGATTGTATATCACTAAACCTTGCCGAAGCACGGTTATTATAAGCCTCTAAATTATACGCACCACCCCTGCTTACTCTATTAACTCCGCTTGTGGGACCTTGTGGATTAGTCCCTGAACTATAACTATAATAATCTTCTGCATAATAATCGTTACACCACTCTCTAACGTTTCCCGACATATCAAACAGACCTATAGAATTACCTGTTTTAGTTTGTACTTCACGTGTTTTACTTCCGGCATTAACACTATACCATGCAAAATTTCCAAGCAAAGTAGTTTCATCGGTGCCGGAATATCTAACTACCGTTCCTTTGCTGCGTGCTGCATATTCCCATTCGGCCTCTGTTGGAAGCTTAACAGTTTTGCCTGTTTTAGTACTTAACCAATCGCAATAAGCTTTAGCATCATCCCAGCTTACATTAATAACCGGCCTTTTTGCTCTTCCCCATCCGGGGTCAACCGGTTTGGTTCTGCCGGTTTGGTCGCAAAAATAATCATACTGTTCAAACGTAACTTCTGTTTTACACATATAAAAACCTGTAACAGTTACACCATGTACCGGCTTTTCATCGGTTATACCTTCATTAAAATTATCCCCCATCTGAAAAGTCCCGCCATCAACAAATACAAATTCAGGGAATACGTATCCCGCTGTAATTGGAGTAGTAAAAACCGAATAATTATATTGGCTTTTTGCTCTTATCTTAAAATAAAAAACTTTTCCGTATGGATATGAACCGGTTATATCAACACTTGTTACATTTGCGTCAACTGTTTTATACAATGCATAAGTTGTGCCGTCATCACTTTTGTATATCTCAAAACCGGTTTCAATTTCCGAATTATCTGTCCATTGAAAACTTGCCAAAACATCTGTAAATGTTGTGACTTTAAAATTTGAAGGAGCATTAAACTGTAAATTGCCGGTTGCAATATTTGAGTATTGCGAATAATTAAAATTAGATTTTGCCCTAACTCTATATTTGTAATTTACTCCGGCGGTATGTATTTCGGAAATATTTACGTTTGTTACATTTTCTCCAACCGTTTTAATTAGGCTGTATACACCATCATTTTCATTTCTTTCAATTTCAAATCCTGTCTCAAAACTTGAATTATCAACCCACGTAAAACCCACATTAGTTTCAGTAAAATTAATTAAAACCAAAGATGACGGAGCAGCAAAAGGCAAATTAGAGGCTATTGCTACATTTGAATATGCAGAGTAATTAATATTAGTTTTAGCCCTTACTCTAAACAAATATTGGTTAGTTGTTAAATATGTCCCTTCAACAGCCGCAGTATTAATATTAGCTCCAACCGTTTTAACAGTAGTATAAGTCGATCCGTTTTCACTTCTTTCAATTTCGTATCCTGTTTCATAACTGCTGTTATCCTGCCAGCTTAACAAAACCGCAGTTTCACCATAACTTGTTATTTGCAAATTAGTTGGTGCATTAAATTGAATTGCCGAATTAACCGTATTGGAATAACCCGAAAAATTAACCTTTGATTTTGCTTTTATCTTAAAATTATATGTCTTGCCAACTAAAAACGAACCTTGAACAGTTGTTGTTGTTAAATTTGCGGCAACGGTTTTTACTTCACTAAAAGCACCGCTCTCTTCACTTTGTTCTATCACAAATCCTGTTTCAAAAGTACAGTTATCACTCCAAGTTAAAACTGCTTCACTTTCAATAAAATTAGTAATTTGTAAACCTGTAGGATTATTAAAAACAATACTTTTACTTACCGAATTTGCATAACTTGAAATGTTCATAGGTGACTTGGCTCTTATTCTAAAAATGTAGCCGGTTCCTAAAATGTATTCACCTTCAACAACGGTGGATACGGTATTTGCCGGAACCGTTTTTACAATTGTAAAATCTGTTCCGTTATCACTTTTTTCAATATAATATTCGCTTTCAAAACTGCTGTTATCCTGCCAAGATAAAATTGCAGAAGTATCCGTATCAAAAACAACATTTAAGTTAGTAGGTTTTAAAACTAACTTCCTTTGAAATGTTTGTGCAAAACTTGTTTTATTATCACTATACGAAATTCCTATCTTATAAGTATAAGTTGTATCCGGATGGTGCCAAATATTAATCACCGATTCATTCCCTTCAACCGTGTCTAAAGCGGCAACGGAAAAATTTACTCCGTTTAGGCTTGATTCATACTTTATTATCTTTTTTGTTCCTATTGGAAGCTGCTCGGTATCAACCCAGCTAACTTTTACTTCTTCTTCAGTAAAAGAAATAACATTTAAGTTGTTTGGGTTTGAAGGAGTTACATTTGGATCAACAGGATTTTGAAAATCATAATCCTTACACGAATAACTTACAATTATTAATATAAATGTAAATAAAGTAATTAGTTTATTTTTCATATTTTTACCTTAGTATTTCAAACCATAAAATTTTTTTGCCTGCATAATCTTGCAGCGTGCTGTTTTGGTTATTTAAATAATCAAAACATTTTCCGTTTATATGTTTAATTAAACCAACAACATTATTATTATCTACAACCACCGCATAAAGATTATTCAAAGATTCAAAATCTCTTGCATAACCTGTAACAATTGCACCTTTTTTTTCTATATTTTGCATTTCTATTAAAAATGTATCTAAATAATTAGAACATGTTAAAAGGGAAGATATTACATTAGGTGTAACATCATCTTTAATTGTATCAATTTCTATGGGTTCAACCGTTGATTCCGTTGGTTTATTTTCACTAACATTTTCGTCTTTAGATATCAATTCACTATCGTTAATAATTTCGCATTTAATTCTTAAACTTAATATTTTAGCTTTATAAAAATTATGAATGGTTTTTAATAAGTCGTCCATCTGATCTTCAGCCGCAATTTCCGGAGTAACACTAAACTCTTTGTTATCTTTAATATTATTGTTATTAAAATAAAAATCTAATATGGTTTCTCCATTTTTAACGTCTCCAAGCATTTCTCCAATTCCATCAAAATAGGAATAATTAAATTCTTCTACTAATTTGTTAAAAAAAGTAATCTGATATTTCCAAGTAATATTTTCACTTTCAATTTTTTTAACAGGTTTATATATAATATTGCCAATTATATAATTTATTGCCTGCAATGTTGTTGCCGAAATTGATGTAGTATTAATTGGAGACTTTGAAATATCATATTTAAAAGTATAAGTCATTGTGTCGGGTGTTACCGAACTTAATAAATAAGCCCAATAGTAATTTTTAAGAACAATCCCAATATTTATCGTTTTTTTATTTGATAATAACTCAAGTTCTGCTTGGTCTAAATAACCCTTTATTATTTTTATTCTTTGCTTAAATATTTCGCGAACAATTTGTTTTTTTATTACTTTAAAGACCTTAAATCTATTTAAACCAATATTTTCAACTATTTCGTCAACATCATGTAAAATAATAAAAGAATTAGAAATTGTTTTAATACTTGTAGAGTCGCTAAATTCCGTATTGTTTTCTTGTAAAGTCCTTTCCATGTTTGATGAAACAAAAACTTGAATTTTTTGGATAAGATTAGACATTGCATTATTGCGCGCAGCATCTAATGTATTTCCTTCTGCTATTCCAATGTAATAATCACTTTCGCGATAATTTTCAATTTGGCCATAAACTGTACAAAAGGATAAAAGATTTAATATTATTACTATTATTTTTTTCATAGTTGTATGTATTTTATTTATTCAAATTTTATTGGGGACTTATTTTATTATCTATTCAAATATTATCTATTTCCCTCCTCAAAGTCAACTACAATTCCAATTGATTTTGTAAAATTGTGATTGTGATCATAAAAATCATGTTAGCTGCGTCACATATAAATATTATTAAGCATTTTTATAATAAATAACGTTTGCATTAAAAAATGGAGAACCATACAATGCCCCACAACAACGAAAATACCGCAATTGGCAGCCCTGCTTTTAAGTATTCCACAAATGAAAGATTTACTCCTCTTTTTTTTGCTGCTTCTGCAACAATTAAATTGGCCACCGAACCCAATAAAGTCACATTTCCGGCTAAAGTGCTAGACATTGCAAGCACTAACCATGCTTTATGCGGGTCAATAAAACTAGGAATTATTGGCAAATATAATAATACAGCCGGAACATTTGATATCAAATTGCTTAAAACTACCGAAATTAAACTTAAACTTGCTACATTTTCACCAGATAATGGTTTTAACAAATTAAAAAAAACGTCACCTAAACCAATATAATTAATTGCACCGGTTATAATAAATAGTCCGCTAAAAAACACCAGCAGGCTCCAATCAATCTCTCTAAATACTCTATGTGGTTTTAATCTTCTGGTTGTTAATAACGATGATGCTCCAATTAATGCAGCAAGCGGTATTGACACACCGGCAAAAAACAATATTATCATTATAATTGTTGTTATAATACTTTTAATTAATAATGGCTTATATATTCTAATTTTAATATCCGGTTTTTCGGTAAAATTTTGTTTTTTAAACTCATTTTTATAAATCAACACAATAACAATCCAAACAAAAAATAATCCAACTAACGCAACAGGCAGCTGCATATACATAAATTCTAAAAAAGAAATTTTTGAGGCTATACCGATTAACATGTTCTGTGGATTTCCAATTATTGTTGCTGACGAACCAATATTTGCCGCAGTTGCAAGTCCCATTAAATACGGAATTGGGTTGCGTTTTAATGCAATTGCAATTTCTAAAATAAGCGGAGTAAACATTATACATATTGTATCATTTAAAAACAGAGCAGAAAGCAAACCCGAAAACAACACTATTAAAGCCAATAACTGTTTAGGTGTTTTTGCCCAGTAACCAACTTTTACTGCAACTATCTGAAAAAAACCGGCTAAACTTAAATTTACATTAATAACCATCATTGAAAACAATAATACTATTGTATCAAAATCAATTGAAAAATATGCCTGTTTTAACGGAATAGCTCCAATAGAAATTAATAGGACAGCACCAACTAAAGCAATTGTTGCCCTATTCATTTTTAATAATGGGTAATGCCCTATTGCTATGCCCGAAAGGATAATAAAAGTTATTATTAAATAAATCCAGCTCATCCAAAACCTAATATTATTAAAAATCAAAAAAAAAATAATACAATATTAAATATATGGATTTTTTATGTTTAATGTTTTTGCATGGTTAATGTTGGCTTTTAATAAGGAATTTTATTAACAAATTACACTTTATTTGATATTGATTTTGGGGAGGATGGGTAGTTATTTATTTTAAACATGTTTTTCTTATTTTTAATCGGTTTTAAAGGTTACAGAAACAGCAGTTCCTTCTCCTTTTATACTTTTTACAACAATCTCTGCACCAATTTTATCAATTAACAATTTGGTTAAAGCTAATCCAAGCCCAAGACCATCATATGAACGCGTATATCCATTTTCTTCCTGTGTATATGGTTCAAATAAATTTGGCAGATATTCTTTAGAAATTCCTACTCCTGTATCAACAACACTAAATTTAATTTTATTTTGTTCAGGTTTAAATAATGATATTTTAACATTTCCGCTATTTGTAAATTTAACAGCATTATCCATTATATTCGAAATTATCTGATAAATAGCATACGAATCGGATTCAATTAAAACAGCCTCTAGATTATTCTCAAAAACCAATTTAATGTTTTTATCAACTGCCATCGGTTTGTACTCGTGCACAACGCTTTCAATAATAGAAGTCAAATTTAAACGTTTAATTTCAATAGGGAAATCTTCAATTAAAAAGCGCGAAAAATTTAATATCAGTTCAGTTGTTCTTATTATTCGCCTGCTCGATCTGTCTATTGAAGAGAAATATTCTTCTTCCACAGAAGTAATATAATTTGAAAAACCCTCCTTAATTAACGAAATCATACCAAGCATTCCATTAATTGGTGTTCTTATTTCGTGAGAAACATTTGCAATAAAAGCATCTTTTATTTCACTGGCGGCTTCCGCTTTTTCTTTGGCTAGTTTTAAGCTAAACTCCAATTCCTTAATTGAGGTTATATCATCTTTAAATGCTATATATTGCATAATTTTTCCGTCATTATTTTTTATTGACGATATTGATGCAAATTCCCAATAGAGAACACCGTTTTTTTTGCGGTTATATAATTCACCGCGCCATTCATCTCCGGCTGTAATCGTTTTCCATAATTCATTATAAACAGTGGGAAGCGTAAATCCGGATTTAAATATATTTGGTCTTTTACCAATTAATTCATAATCGCTATACCCTGTCATTTCCAATGCTTTAGGATTAACATATTCAATAATTCCGTTTATATCGGTAATAATAATTGAAACAGGGCTATGAATAATTGTTTGTATTAATTTGAGTATTTCGTTTTCGTGCTTTTTGATAAGTGTAATATCCCTTGCAACGCCTATCATGGCAAATGGCAAGTTGTTTTTATCAAAAATTGCCGTTGTTGAAAGGTAAATCGGTATTTCAGTCCCATCTTTTTTTAGATTGATCAATTCGCCTTCCCACCCGCCTTTTAATGTTGCCTCCATTATCCTATCATTAATATCAAGTGGATTTTTGTTACAGCTTATTATTGAAATATTTTTCCCTAATAATTCTTTTTCATTATACTGATATGTATTCATAAACGATTTATTTATAAAAATCAGATTGTTTTGCAAGTCTGTTATCGTTACGCATTCATTAATACTTTTTAGTGCATTTGCCAACAAAGTGTTTTGTAGTTCATAATTCCTTTGTTGGGTAATATCATGACTAATACCTACTATCCCGATTTCCGAATTAGAAGACATTTGAAATGGAAATTTGGAAATAAGCATCCATTTGTCTTTTCCGTTTTTTGATTCTTCATGTTCCAAGCAGTTTATTATTGGAGTGTTAGAAGTAATTATTTCCATATCCTGATTTTTATATTTTACTGCTATAGCATAATCACGAAAATCAAAATCCGTTTTCCCAACAGCTTCTTCCTGCTTTGCAACACCAAGAGCTGCCAGATGAGCTTTATTATTAATTACAAATTTTCCATCAGCGTCTTTCATGTAAACTCTGTCCGGAATGATATTTATTATCATTTTTAACATTTCTTCATTTCTTAAAAGAGCAGCTTCCGTTTGTTTTCGTTCGGTAATATCTCTCGAAATTGCATGAAAACCGGTAACTTTACCTTCTTTAATTATCAAATTTACATTTTGTCCAACCCATATTTTTTCACCACTTTTTGATAATATGTGAGTTTCAAGATAAGTTGTGCGAGCTTTAGAGACAAATTGCCTATAATAGTGTCGTTTTAAACCATCAACATATTCCGGTACTATAACATCAAATACTGAAAGTTGGAGGAGCTCTTCCCTTGAATATCCTAATAGTTTTAAGGTTGCATAATTTGCATTAGTAAAATTACCATTCATATCGGTTATATATATTATATCTGATGCAAATTCAAGTGACTCTTTATATAATGTTTCAGATTCAGCAACAATTGTAGGATTATTTTGTTTGTTAAATGAATCTTTTATTAAAAACAAATAACCTAATATGGTATCATCACTACTTTTAATAGGAGTTACGGAAAATAAAATCTTTTCATTTGTTTTATTTACTAATGTTATTTCACTCATTACTGCAATATTAGTGAAAAATGCTTGGTCGCACAAAAATCCTTGCTGATCAATATAAGAGGAGTCTATTTTATTAAAAATTCTATCTATGGAAATTCCACGAGGATTAATAAACGCACCCGCAGTTACCTCAAGGGCAACTGAATTTATCTCTTTAATAATTCCGAATTTATCAGTAATAATTATTCCTTCATTAATTGTTTTTATTAAAAGCAATAAAGATTGGCTGAAAAGATTTTCCATAATTTTTAGTGTGGTTATATTATATTATATAATTTAATACGTTAACTAATTATTCTATATATATAGTTCAAAACAAACAAAACAAACTTAGCAATTAGCACTTACTTAAATTTCAAAAATCTTAAAGTATATTTTTTAATATTGTGCTTTAATGATATTAAAAACTTTTAATTTAAGATAACCCAATGAGATTTATAAAAATTAAATCAAAGAAATAGACAACATTTTTGTATTATGTTCGATTATTAATTAAATTATGTATTCATTTTTCAATTTACATAGATTATTATTAAATACATATAGCTTATTAAAATCATTTTAGTCTTTGGCATTATTTATTTTTTAAAATTAATTTAAAATTCTATTGTAAAATAATAAATTATTGATTATTTTATTTTAAACTATAAAATATTATCTTTTAAAAGATTTTATTTTCATCAATTAAGCAGGTAATAAAATTAAACTAAATCTAAAGCTTACATAAATAGGAGAATTACATGAAAATATCAAATGCGCAATTTGGTGAAATGGAATTTAACGAAGATCAAATAATTAAATTTGAAGGTGGTCTTGCGGGTTTTGAAGATCACAAAAAGTTTTTGATGGTTCAACTCGATTTTGTTCTTTTTTATTGGCTTGTTTCAATTGATGAACCGGAAATAGTTTTTCCATTGGTTCCGGTTACCAGTTTTATTGAAAACTTCCCAACAGAAATTAACACTAATCCTTTTGCATTAGTTACTTTTAATGCAGACCCAACAAAAATAACAGTAAATTTAAAAGCTCCTTTGTTTATCAACACCGAAAAAAATGTCGGTTATCAAAGACAGCTTGAAAGATACAAAACTAATTATCCTTTGTTTGTTAAAACCGAAGACGTTTAATTCAAAAAAAAGCCATCATTTGATGGCTTTTTTGTTATATTTCTTAATCCTGTTTATTCCGGAGATTTCATATTAGCTTTTCCTTTAATTTCAATTAATTTTCTATAATCTATTAAATCAATATTTTTTAGCTTAAGTATTTGATTAAACTCCTTTGAACAGAGAGCTTTTAATTCCCCTTCTCTGCTTTGGCTCATATTTTTTGGCCCCCAAGGATTTAAATCTTCCATTGCTGCCAATTCCGGTTCGTTTTTGCCGATATGTGCCACTAATAAATAAAGGCCGTTTTTTTCTATCCCGTTTACAATTGAAATTAAGCTGTCTGTTTTACTTTCAACGGGATCATCATAAACATTATTTAGGTCATCTTCTCCAAAATATCTTGATATCCCCAGATTATATTCTTTTGCCAATTTTTCAACTATTGCTCTAAGTTCCGGTTTATCTACCGCTGTACCCATGTGATAGTCGAGATAATCAATATCTAATCCGCTCCGTTTGGCTCTGTTTATCTGTTCTCGTAATTCAATTTCTACTTCCTCTAATTTCGGATTGTTTGCAAAAAACTTTGACCGAGAGGGGAAAAAATATCCTTCCTCATCAACCAAACTGGGAACAACGGATTTTCCGGCAACCGAACCCCATCTGTAATTTTTCCATTCCGCATTTAAGGTTAAATGTACACCAACAGAAATTTGAGGATTTTCTTTTAATATATCTACCGCTTCCTGATACCATGCACATGGAAACATAACTGATGCCGAAATTGGATATCCGGTTTTTATTATCTCTCTAAAAGCATTATTAACAGCATGACTCATTCCAATATCATCACATCTTATTATAAGATATTTTTCTTGTGCATTTATAGACAAGCTGATAAGTGCAAATAACACTAAAAATGTTCGTTTCATATTTTCCTCAATTATTTGGTGATTTACTAAAAAAAACAATCATACCAGCAAAACAGCAGCACTAAATCATAATTTATTATTTAACATATACTTCAAGTTCTTTTAATACAATATCAATTTCTTCAATTGTGTTATAAAAATGCGGTGCCATTCTTACCATACCCCCTCTTAATTCAAACACAATTTTCTTTTTTTCAAATTCTGCTTGAATAGTTTCAGCATTTTTTAATGGAAAAGTAACAATACCTGCAAGATTTTTTTCTTCAGCATTTTTAAGTATTGGATTTATTCCAAGTTCAACAAGTTTTGAAATTAAATATTTGGTATTTCTTAATACCAAACTTTCAACTTTATCCATTCCAAAATCTAAAAACATACTAAGTGATGTTTCTGCTGCAACAATACCAATTAAATTAACAGAACCATTCATAAAACTTTGGGCGTCTTCTTTTAAGGTTAAATCGTAATTTAATAAATTCCAATAATCTTTTACAGAAAGCCACCCCACATTTGCTTGTATCATTTTTTCTTGAAGACTTTCTTCAATATACATGTACGATAACCCCTGAAGCCCCATTAACCATTTTTGAGTACCGCCGCATAAAAAATTAATGTTACTTTTTTTTATATCAATATTAATAGCACCCGCCCCTTGAATAGCATCAACTGAAAATATTATATTATTCGATTTGCAAACATTACCCAATTCTTCCAAATCCGATCTAAAACCGGTTAAAAACTGTACAAAACTAATAGAAATTAATTTTGTTTTTGGAGTAATTTCCTTTTTTATATCTTCAATATTAATTATTCCATTTACATTTTTTACAAATTTTACAACAACACCTTTTTTTTGCAGGTTTAAAAATGGATAAACATTTGCCGGAAATTCCAAATCGTTTAATATTATTTCATCCCCTTTTTGCCATTGCAGGCCGTTTGCCAAAACATTCATCCCGTTAGAAACATTATCTATCCATGTAATTCTATCCGGTTTACAATTTAACAGCCTTCCAAGTTTTTCTCTGCATCCCAAATCGGAGGCAACAAAAGTATCAAAATTTTTTATATTTGTTGTACTTCTTTCGTACATATATTCATTTAAGCGGCTTATAATAAGTCGTGATAGCGGCCCAATAGAAGCATGATTAAAATATATTTTGCCATGATCCAAATACGGAAATAATTTTCGTATATCACTAATTGTTTCGTAAACCATAATTTAATCCTTTAAAAAAATTAATCTATTTTAATTAAAAACAACATTACCAATTTATTCATTTGATCATTATTTTACAATAAAAGAGAATTAGTATTTTTAGATGTTTATTGGGTGCGATACCGTTAATTGAAAGATTATATCAATTATTTGATTTTTATATGCAGAAAACATTGTGTTTTTCTTATTTTAATGCATTATCCTTAAGTATGAGATAACTGTGCAGCTTTATTAAACAAAAATAAATAATCCATTCAATTATTTTATATTAAATAATTCTTTTACTTTTTCAAAATCATTGTGTGTTATTCCGAAATCTTCTAAATCTTTAATATCTGCCAAAAACATATTATCACAAAGTCTTTCATCGTTCGGAAATTTCTTGCCTTTCCATTTTAAATAAATTTCTTCTGCTTCATCCCATTGGTTATTTAACAAATACCCGAGGGCTAAGTTAGTTTCTACTTCATTTTTCCCGGAATTAAGCTCCAATGTTTTTTGTGCAAATGTTATTGCCTCATTCGGTTTACCCACAAAAAGGGAATAAAAGCTTAAGTCAAACCAATGGTTGAAGTTTGTACTGTCTAATTCGCAAAGTTTTTCACAACATAGATATGCAGTATTGTAATCCCTCATTTTATGACAACTAATGCGGACTTCTTCTATCGCTTTAATATTAGTAGGATTAAGTCCTAAATAAATGTTGAAATATTCATTTGCTTTAGAATGTTCCTCCAATAATTGATAACATAGGCCCACATATCTATATGATCTTATATTATTTTTTTCAACTTCAATATCCAATAAATACGCATTTAAAGCATCTCTATACTGTTTATTTTTAAAGGCATCAAGTCCTAATTGAAAAAAATCTAATGGGGGCTTATATGTATCATCTGTTAATATTTTTTTAACTTTTTCAAAATTGACGTTAGTTATTTTTGCTTCTTCTAAGTCTTTAATATCGGCTAAAAACATCTTATCACATTGCATTTCTTCGCTTGGAAACTTTTTTCCCTTCCATCTTAAATATATTTTTTCTGCTTCACCCCATTGATTATTTAGCAAATAGCCAAGTGCTAAATATGATTCTATTGATTTTTTTTTTGAGTTGAGGGATATAGATTCTTGAGCGTATCTTATTGCTTCATTTGGTTTCCCAACAAATAGTGAGGAATAGCTCAGATTATACCAGTTTTCATAATTATCCCCATCTTTCTCAATTAATTTTTTACCAAAACTATATGCACTTTTGTAATCTTTTTTATCTGAAAAAGTTTTACAAAGTTGTTTCATTGTCCAAACATTATTAGGATCAATTTCTAAGCATCTATTAAAATATTCAATCGCATTTTGATAATCACCTAATAAACGATTAATCACACCAATATTCCCATATAAATCAATTGAAGGCTTAATGTTGATATTGTTCGATTTGTTTGAGTAATAATCTAATGCCTCCTTATATATGATATTATTCGAATCATTTGTTGCTTTTTTATTGAAATTTATTTTTACATTTGGCAACATTTCTTTAATTTTTTGTAATTCCTTATCATTAATGGGATTATTAGAAATATTTAATTCAGTCAGGTCTTTTAATTCACAAATTTCATTTGGTAAACTGGTCAGTTGGTTAAAATTTAGATTAAGTCCAGTCAAGTTTTTTAATTCACCAATATCTTTAGGTAAATTTGTCAATTGGTTAAAGCTTAGATCTAATTTTACTAATTTTTTTAATTCACTAATCTCTTTGGGTAAATTTGTCAATTGGTTAAAGCTTAGATCCAATTCAATCAACTTTTTCAATTCTCTAATTTCTTTAGGTAAAACTGCTAATTGGTTACCTCTAAAAAAAAATGCTTCTAAATTTTTTAATTCACCAATTTTTTCCGGCATATTTGTTAATTTGTTATTGCTCAAATCAATGTTAACTAATTTTTTCAATTCACAAATTTCTTTTGGTAAAGCAGTTAATTTATTATCGCGAAAACTTAAAACTGATAAATTTTTCAAATTACAAATTTCTTTAGCTAAAACCGTCAATTGATTATCGCGCAAAACAAGTACCTTTAAATTTACGAATTCATCAATTTTTTTTGGTAATTCACTAATTTGATTACCATTTAATATCAATATTTTTAATGTGGAAGATATCCAAATCTGTTCTAAAGGGAATTTATCATATCCTTGGTATGATAAATCTAAAGCATCAACTTCTTCAAGTTGTTTTTTCAAATCACAAGTATATCTATAACAATTCCCTGTAGTGTCAAGCAAGTAGTTGATTTTGGCAGATGATATCACTTTTGCAAGCCCTGTTAACGCATCAAATTGATCTGCTTTATCCCATTTACCAAGCTTTTGAACATCTTCTCCATTTTTATTTATATAGTAATATTTTTCATTTTTGTAAGCTAAAGCAAACTTATCATAATTAAAATAGAATGCTTCTATTAATTTATCATTCTTCTTTGAAGCTTCAACTTTTTCTTCAAGTGCTTTTATTGTTAGTTTTTTTGCATTTTCAGCTTTAATTCTCAGCGAATCAGTTTCTTTAAATACTTTTGTAATTCTTTTCCTAACTTCCTCTTTCTTCGAAGGATCAAAGTTTTCAGCAATGGAATATTTATTGAATGCTTTTTCATATTCACCATTCTTAAAAGCAAAGTCACCTTGTGCAATGGCTTCATAATAATTAAATTGCGCATTAAGTGACATAACAAATACAAACAAAATTAAAAATAAATATTTTTTTTTCATCTTCATTTCACTTATTTATATTCTTTAATAATTTTTAATAAACTATCCTTTTTTGAATGATTTTCTGCAATCTCCATCATTTCCTTTAATAACGTATCAGGTTTGCCACCGTTCCATTTAATGTTTTTTACCCTATCTTCAAGCCCTTTAAATCGGATAGAAATCAAGGCATCCATAGCTTCTCTACTTATTGAAATTGCTTTTATAGCTTGAGCATACATTATTTCAGTTTTTTCTTTTGCGGATTTAGCTTCATAATATTTCAATATCGAAATTAACAAAAGGGAAGTCATCACTATGGATATGATTGTGAATATTATTTTTGTTCGTTTTTCTTCCATTACGATGTGTTTTTTACTTTTTTTAATCCATCTTAGTTCATTATCAGTAAATTTGATTCTATTTAAGAACGGTTCGAAAGAGATCAATTGTTTTTTGGTAAAAAGTGGTCTTGAATCTTCATTAATATCAACTATATGTTTTATTTCGGTATGTATTGCAAGTAATGCAATTTCATCTGGCATCCTGACTGAACGTATCTTTTCAGCTAACGAGTCGTGAGCAACCTCATATAATTTTACATTTGCCGTTTGTCTTAATATACGTTTTGCCACCAAATCATCCACTATATTTTTAATTATGCCTCTATCAATATCTTGTAATTTCTCATGAAGCTGCTGAAGTGATAAAGGTTCTTTTGTTCCGTCCAAAGTAACAAAAGGAGACAAAATATGCCAGATTATTTCTTTTTCGAGATTATCGTTTTTAGAAATATTATGAACTTGTTCAATTAAAAAATCTCGTAAAACATCTTCTATGTCGCCTATGTTATCAAGTATATCAAGATTAAAATTGGCGTTTTCTTTTCTAGTTTCATCATTAGTTGCTACCAAATATAATTTATCAAGAAAAACCTGCACATATGGCAACTCCACACTATTTATTTTATCATTACCTTTAATTTTTTCAATAATTTTTGCAACAATCTTATCTTCATCGCCATAACAAAGTGTTATATTGCTTTTCTTTTTTTTGCAAACTTCTGTAATCACAGTTTTGATCTTTTCGAAGTTCATCGATTCAACTCTTAACTTTTTTCTAAAAAGCTCAGGAACTTTTCTTTCAAAATAATATAAATATCCGAGATATTCTTCCCTAATAGAAATAATAATTTTTACATGATGTTCAATCTTTAAAATATCATTAACTGTTTGAAAAAACTGCTCCTGTTCTTCTTTTGATCCAAATATATAAAGCTCTTCGAATTGATCAAAAATAAGATAAACTGGTTTAAAATATTTTAGGTGAATTTCCCTAAATCGTTTTTCAATTGGTGATCGTTCTTTTATTCCAACTTGAGTATTTTCCAAAGATGACAGTTCTAACAAATCAAATAATTCTTCATCATCTTTAATATTACCGCTTGCACCTTCAAGAGCATTTTCTAATGATTTATTAAGATCATTTCCCCTCCTAATAAAAAGGGGAAACCAGTCGTAAGATTCGAATTTACTTGCCAATCCGCATTGAATAAGACTCGTTTTACCAGTACCGGAGGCTCCATAAATAAGCAATAAATTTGTCTGAAAAATCATATTGTAAAGACTTTCAATTTCTTCTTCACGCCCACAGAAGAATTCCCTATCATCTCTGGTGTAAGCATCTAAAAACTTAAACGGATATTTTTTTTCCATAATATTATTGTGGTTTATAGATCAATAACAACAAATTAACAATTAAGAATGCATTTATCTGCTTCATAAAATAATTCAATTACATAATCACGATTTAAAAGTTTTCTTTTTTCTTTAGATTTAAAAAATTCGTCTCGATCAGCTATACCTATAAGTTCACTTGGTTTTTTTATTTCTTCAGCCCCATTATTATCATTGTACCCAAACGTAAAACAATTATTATCAAGGGCCCTAAACAAAAAGAAGCAGATTTTGGATCCTTCTTCAAAATTAATTACATTATAATCAATAATAAACGGAAAAAGATTAATACCTTCTCTATAGTTTTCGCCTTGATAAATTAAAACGGAATCATTAAATACATCTTCATCGGTAATGTTAATTGATTCTTTATCATTTTTTTCCGATCCCAATAATATATATTTATGCAAGTACTTTGAATTATTATCTCGCATTTTACGATATTCAATTGTTTTCATGGATACCATTTTATAATTAACAAGAAATTTAAAAAATATCAGAAACATAGCTAAATTATTCTCCGCCTCGTAACAATCCATTAATTCAAGTTCATTGTTTTTGCTTTTTTCTTCTAAATTATAAATAGCTTTACAATAGTTAAAAAGCTCATCCCATCCATCATTGTTTTCATAAAAGTCTTTAAGTTCAGGGAAAGGAAAATTTAATTGGTCATTATTTATAAATATTTCAACAACATTTTTTAGTTGTTTATATCTTTCTAAAATTTCAAGTTCATCATAGGCTTTAAGTCTTAATTCTAATAAATCCCTTTCCTCATCTTTTAGTATTAAACTATCGCCCTTACTTTTTATTTTATCCCAAAGTTTTGATAAAAAAGTAAAAAATACTAAATCAAGGGTTTTTTTAACAATACCAGCAGATTTCTGAATATATAATTCCGGATCCTTGTCATTACCTATTGACCATAGTTGAGTCAATTGACTTCCAACAACTCCAATAAACCATGAAGAGATCTCATTTCTTACTTGGCTATAAATCTTTGGTTTAGTTTGCCAGTCTGTTATTTTAGCAAGTTTAGCGGCACAGTCATTAACTGTTTTATTTATAGTGCTTAAATTTTCAACAAGTTTTTTAGTAAGTGTTTGATTAAAATCTATTTTCCCCAGTAAAAAATCAAATGATTCATTTGTGAAACTGCTTATTATATATATTTTTTCTTTATAATTAAAATAATCTGTGTGATTTATTTCCATTAAAGATTTTAGCTCAATAAGTGAATTCGAGATTCTCTGACTTGCTCCATTTATGCTTAAATTCAAATTGTTTTGCACAATTCCTTGAATTTTAATGTTAGAAGCAAGCTTATAAAACATCTCGATATCTTCATTGTCTTTTGTTGAATCTGATGGTTGACTATTTTTAGTATCAACTCCACCGATGCTTAAATAGTGATTTACTGTTTTTACTAAATCATGGATATATGAACCGGAAAGAGTTGGAGAAGGAGAGGGAGAAGAAAAAGCATTAAACCAATGTATATTGCTAACAAAACACTCAAGTTCTCCTTTTGGTTTAATATCACTAAATCTCACAGGAATAATTATTTTACCTTTGTCAAGTGCTCTGTCAATTTCTTTAGACACAAATTCCGATTCATTAGAATTTTCTGTTAAAACTAGCAGTATTATTTTACATTCATTTATGGCTTCAATTATTGATAGTCCAAATTTTGAACCGGCTAAAATATTTCGTGGAGCAATCCAACAATTAATAGAATTCTGTTCTAATTTTAAACAGATTTCATCAGCAAAATTTTTATCTTTTGAAGAATGAGAAATGAATACATCAAAAGCCATATATCACCCTTTTTAAAATTTACTTTATATATATATTTATAAATTTATCTTATTGTCTTTTGGAAAACATAACCCTGTAGTTTGGCTCAAATTGCTATATAATGTGTAAATATTTTTTTGTTTTCAAAATAAACCTTAATTTATTAAAAAAAACTATTTTCTGCAAGATATTTTTATTGTAAAGATTTGAAAATTTATTAAAATGTTAAATATGTCCTTAAAATTGTATTATTTGTCGACTTATCAAAGACTCGCCAATTCAACTATTTATTATTTTTATATCACAAAAAAAAAGGGGACAAAAATTAATTTATCCCCTTTAAATAATATGTTACATTAAATAAAAATTACTTTTTTTCTTCTTTACCGCGTAACGAGTCCCAAATCATGTATCCGCAAATTGCAACAAACATAACTAAGCCGACTAATTCGCCCGAATGGCTGTCAGCCCATTCATCAAGTCGTATATTAAGACCGGCGGATTTTAACAATACGCTTATAACACCCATTAATGCACCACCGGCAATAAAACCGGAAGCAATTAATATTCCTCTTTCCGAACGTGCTTTGTTTACACCTTCATTTTTGCTGCGCGTTCCTACATAATGCGCAATTAAACCACCAATAAGTATTGGCGTATTTAATTCAATAGGTAAATACATACCAAGAGAAAAAGCAAGCGCAGGTACACCAAGCATAGTTAAAATTAAGGCCATAAACACACCTGCAATGTACATCATCCACGGAGCCGGCTGATTACTCATTAAAGGTTGAATAACAGCAGCCATAGCGTTTGCTTGTGGTGCAGGTAAAGCACTATCACCAACAAAACCATATTGGTTGTTTAATAATAAAATAACACCGCCAACGGTTGCAGCAGAAACTGCTGTTCCTAAAAACTTCCATTGTTCCTGCTTAAACGGAGACGACCCTAACCAATAACCGATTTTTAAATCAGTTACAAAAGCTCCGGCAACAGAAAGTGCAGTACAAACAACACCGCCAATTATTAAAGCCGAAACCATTCCAACTTCACCTGTTAAACCAACATTAACTAATACTAACGAAGATAAAATTAATGTCATTAAAGTCATTCCGGATACCGGATTTGTTCCAACAATTGCAATTGCATTAGCAGCAACGGTTGTAAACAAAAACGCAATAATTAACACTATTAACAAACCAACAATAGCGTGTGTTAAATTATGAACAACACCAAACATAAAAAATAAAAAGATTACAACAGCAGTTAAAATAATTCCGCCAACAATAATAGACATTGAAATATCTCTATGTGTACGGATAATATTATCTCTGTTTTCTTTTTTGCCGGCTAATTCTTTAACTGCAAGACCAAAAGCACTTTTAATAATACCCGATGAACGGATGATACCAATTAATCCGGCCATTGCAATACCGCCAATACCAATATGACGAACATAATTTTTAAATATTGCTTCAGCAGGCATGTCTTTAATTAAATCTGTAACATTGGCACCAATAGGCACACTAATAAAATCACCCAAATAACTAAATACAGGTATAATTACAAACCACGATACAAATGAACCACCGGCTATTATTGCTGCATATTTTAATCCAACAATATAACCCAAACCCATTACGGCGGCACCAATATTTATTTTAAATAATAATTTAAATTTAGTTGCTACCATATCACCAACAGGTATTACACGCGATGTGAATACTTCACTCCACCAGCCAAAAGTAGCAATAATAAAATCATAAATACCACCAATTAATGCACTTACAATTAAAACTTTTGCTTGATTTCCGCCTTTTTCGCCAGCAACTAATACCTCTGTAGTTGCAGTTGCTTCAGGAAAAGGAAATTTACCATGCATTTCGGCAACAAAATATTTACGGAAAGGAATTAAAAATAAAATCCCAAGAAATCCACCCAATAATGATGATAAAAAGATTTTATAATAATCTACATTAAGCCCTAATATATAAATAGCCGGTAATGTAAAAATTGCACCTGCTACAACTGCACCGCTTGTTGAACCGATGGATTGAATAATTACATTTTCACCCAACGAACCCGACCTTTTTAATGCGGTTGAAAGCCCAACGGCTAAAATAGCAATTGGAATAGCCGCTTCAAATACTTGTCCAATTTTTAATCCTAAATAGGCTGCTGCTGCCGAAAACAATACAGCCATTAATAATCCCATTGCAACTGTATAAAAATTAACTTCTTTTACATTAGCTTTCGGATCCATTAAAGGAACATATTCTTCACTCGGTTTTAACTCCCTATAAGCGTTTTCAGGTAAGCCTGTAGGGTTTTGATTTTTGTCTACTTTCATATTTTACCTATACTATTAATAAATTAAACTATATGATTTTTATTTGTTGACGTTAATTGGTATTTCGTATTCTACTTTATTTGTAACAGGTGATTCAAAATTAATTACACCAAACAACTTTGTTCCTTCCGGAATTGTTAATTCCGGCAGCTTATAGTCTACTTTTAGCACTTCAGGTATTGAAGGATACAAGTTGACACTTTTTCTGTTTTTACATTTTACCGTTAAATCAATTTGATCATTAAAATATGTTTTTTCTTTAATTAAAACTTTTAATTCATCATCTGCATTTGCAAAACCGGGTATTATAGCAAGTTTATATTCTGCTTTGCCCGATTTTTCGTTATTTACTATATTTAATTCACCGGTACGATAAGATAATCCGTCTTTTTGAACGGCAAAACCGGTTTTATCATATATCAAAACTGTAAAATCGGTAATTAAATTAAAATCGTCAATAGAAAGTTCAAACGAAAAGTTTCTTTCGGCTTCATTTTCGGCTAATTCAAAAGGAGCAGTATAAAAATCCTTCCCTTTTATTGAAACATAATAACTTTTTTCGTAGCCAAGTATTTGTCCGCCTAGGTTATATTGATTTACACCGTTAAACTCATTAATAACTTCAATTGATTTGTGGTTTTCGCAAATTTGGTTTTTTCCGACTAAGTTAATCCCAAAAAAATCAACACTAAAATTATATGTTGAAACATTTTTTGCCTGATAACTACTTTCAACAACAAGTTCATATACTCCCGGTTCCAAGTTCATATATGTCATTTCAACTTGATTAAAATCTTTTTGTGACGTAATGGTATTTGTAACATCCAGTTGTCTTCCGTTTGGCGCATGCAAATTTACTCTTCCGCTTAAATATTTACCCGGCGTAGAAAACAATTTCACTTTCATTGATGTTGCACCGGCAGGTACATTTACAAAATATCTTTTATACATTGCTTTATCTAATTCACCCGTCCAACTTTTACGGTAATTGTTTTCCATTGTAAATTCTTCGGGAATAATTACGGTAGCCATCATTTCAAATTCGGTATATTTATCGCTTCCTTCGCGGTATGCTTTAATTACTGCATTATACATACCCGGTTCTTTCATTTTGTTTTTGTCAAACCTAACATTAATTGATGTAGACTGATCGTTGCGTAAATATGTTTTTTTCTGCATTGGTATTAACCAATCGCCATCACAAACAATATCGTAAACTCTATAAAATTTATCCTTTTTATCAAATTTAGCACGTTCTACCAAAAATGTATATGTTTCATTTCCCGTTAAATACGAACCGTTTCTTAAATACAAATTTGGTGCTTTTCCTCCCTGCATATTAGGTGCACTTGCAGAAGTTTTATAAGTTTCAAACTTTTCAATTTCACCATCTTTAATATATTTTTTTAATAAATCATAAGCTCTGTCAACATTAATATAACCAGCACCCTGGTCAATAGCAGCATACTGATTCCATTTAACCGCTGATTCTCTGATTGCTTTATACAATAATAAAGAAGGGATTTTAATTTCGGGATAATCAACTTTTACAGCACTTAACAATAACGATAAAACACCGGCCGTATAAGGAGATGCCATACTGGTACCCCAATATCTATCATTACCTCCCCAGTTTGGTACTGTTGAAGTACATGCACCGGGAGAAAGAATATCGGGTTTACTTACCTCACCTCCGCGTGAACTGAAATAAAGTATAATGTCATTATCTAAATCAGCTCCATATAAATCTGCTCCAACTTCTTTGGTTAATACAGCACCCGAAGAAAGTACACTGTTTAATGCCGCAGGAAGACCGGCAGTTGATATACCGGGTCCTTCATTACCATTGGATAAAGAAATATACAAATATGGGTTATTTTTTACTAAATCATCAATAAAACCTTCCATCGCGGCATAACCTTCATACTCGCTGCCAACTCCAAAACTCATATTTATAACACAATATTTTTTCGATTCTTTAGAAATTTTATCTGCATATAAAAATGCTTTTTTCATACTTTCGGTAACAGTTGCTCCGCCGGAAAAATTATTATTACCCAGCTTGCAGCTTATAATATTGGCACCCGGTGCAACACCGTTTAAAGTTACGCCGCCAATTTGATTTCCCGCAGCAATACCTGCAACATGTGTTCCGTGTCCGCCGTCATCAAAATGAAAATTAACAACTTTTTCTTTTGGAAAGATATTTAATCCCATTGTTAATTTTGGTAAATCTTGCCCGTTTAAGATGCAAAAAGAATCCTGCTTTTGCTTATAATTTACAATAGGTTTTTCATCCGATAAGTCGCCGTCGTTGTTAGTATCTAAAAATACTACCCAGCTGTTATCTGCATCTTCTGTTGTTTGAAAAGCTGCAAAATAAAAAACATCGTCTTTTTTATCATTACCGTTTATATCAGTAATGCTTGAACTTGAATTTTTCCAAAAATCTTCTTTAATAGCACCAATAAAATATTCATCATCAAACGCTTTAAGTGATAATTTTTCGGCACCAAAAACAGTGTATTTCATTTCTTCATTTTCAAAATATTTTTTTCCGTCTTTTTCTTCAATTGATGCAGGGTAAAAGCTTATATCGCCTTGATTAGTAAAATCCTGCACATCAATTACTTTTACTTCTCCGTTTGATGTTTTTAGCAATCCGTCAACACCCATATCCACACCGGTATCAAACACAAAAACTATTGTACCCCGTCCATCGCAATTGGGATTTTTCTTCAAAAAGTCTTCAACACCCGTTTGTTTTAACGATAAAAATGTCTGTTTACTTTCCTGTGCATATAACATGCCTACAGAAAATAAAAGAATATAAATAATACTTCTTATTCTCATCTTCCACCTGTTTTTTTTGTATCTAGTATTTTTTCTTGTTTTTGTTGTTTATCTAATTTATTGTAGTCCAATTCCGAACCCAAGACACTATGCGGAATTAAATATATTATTACCAATAATATGGAAGCAATTAAAGCCAATTTAGCAGGATTTTTGCTTTTTTTGTACATCAAAAAAGCAGCCAGCCAGCCAATAAACGTTATTAGCATTTTATTATCCGTTAAATCATATCCATAAGGCACTCCCGACCATAAAACCCCAAAGGCATATTTTTGCACCAATGGACCTAAAATAAATCCGCCAACAATTAAAAAACCCAGCGTAATTATTGTTAATTTATTTACTTTTGGTACTTTTTTAAAATATTCCAATCCGGTACGGGTGGAAAGCAGCATTGCCCCAAACATTAAAATTACATGCGGAATTAACAACCATAGCGGAACATCATCTTTAAACCTGATAACAACATTTTTATTATCGGGTAAAGTTATATTAGTATTATTATAATTAAGAACCACAAAATATTGCAGCTTACCTGCCGATGGCTGCTTTGGTAAATAACAGCTTAAATTGCCGTTCAAATAACTCATTTGTACAGTTGTAAAACTATCCTCTGTTTTATATCTTTTATAAAACAAAAAACCGGAAATATTTTTTTTATCAATATTAATTAAAACCTTACAATCTTCACTGCTGGTACCGCTTCTTGTAAATTTATATTTATATTCTTTTCCTTCAATTATGTATTTTCCCGAGATGGGATAAGTGGGACCTGTTGTTCTTTGATATATTGCAATGCCTAAAGTTAATACAAAAGCGGTAAACCACAAAAGGATACTTTGTTTCATAAACTATCTAATAATTTGAATTTAACTAAGTTTAGTTTTAGGGTGTAATATAACTATTTAGGTTAATAATAAAAAGCTAAATTACTATTTTTTTTGAAGTTACAAAGTGTTATAATTTTACTAAATATTTTTAAGGTTTTATTTAATAATAGGAAAAGTTAAAGAAACGGTTGTTCCTTCTTTAAGCTTACTAAAGATACTAAACTGACCACCCAAACGTAAAGTTAACCGATGTGCAATTGTCAAACCAAGTCCGGCACCTTCGTACGATCTTGTTAACCCTAAATCATCAACCTGTTCAAACGGTTTTAATATTTTATCAAGTTTTTCATCGTGTATTCCAATACCTGTATCACTAATTTCAATAGTAACTTCATCCATTTTAACTTCAGTCCTCAGCATTACCATTCCGTTAGGGATATTATATTTTAATGCATTATCAACAAGGCTGTCTATTATTTTAGTAAGTTTGTCTCCATCAATAAAAACATAAGGTTCGGTTTCATCAAGGTCTAATTCAAATGATAAAGATTTTTTTAATGTTTTTGGTAAATATATATTAAATATATTACGGATAATATAATTTACACTTGTTTTTTCAAAATCAAATTCGTCTCCGCCTGATTCCAGAATTGATATTTCCAAAATATTTTCAACCAATTTTACAAGTCGCTGCACACCCTCTTTAAGATACGTTGTATAGTCTAAAACCGAATCGTAATCTTTGCTTTTTAAATCATCCTCTAAAAGTTCCGAATATCCCGCAATGGCATTTAACGGTGTTCTGAATTCGTGAGACATATTAGCTAAAAAAGTTGATTTTAATCTACTGACCTGTATCTCTTTATCATAAGCTATTCGTAATTGTTCTTGAGCTTTTAACTGTTCAGTTAAATCGGTATAATTTGCAATATAAAGACGTATTTTATTGTAAACTTCGTCAGCATAACTAATTTTTGCTAAAAATTCTTTTTTTGTAACTTCATCGGTATATTTAAATTTAATTAAATTATTATTCGATTTATCAAGTTCAGAAATTGAGCTTATCAGATGTTTTATTAAAGTGCTGTCATTAACCAAATTTAAGTCTTTATTTAATATTTCATCTTTTTTTATTCCAAAATCCAAATAAAAAGTTTCATTGGCGTTTTCAAAATAATTTTTGTTGTTTTCGGAACGAATAATAACAATAGGATCGGAAATATTGTTAATAATTAATCTTTGCCTCTCTTCCGACCGTTTTATTATTTGGTTTTTTTGAACATAATTTGTAATATCGTTTGCAGTAATAATAAAATTAACCGATTCGGTATAATTTTTAAAAATGGGGTTTAATTTAATTTCTTTATACCAAACTTTTTGATCGGCATCAATAAAAGAAATCATTTTTACCCATTCTTTTTTATTTAGAATAGCTTCTTTAATTGAAAGACTTTCATCTTTATTTAAAAATTCAATTAAAACATCAGGTAAAAATCTATTATACATAAACTCAATAGATGAACCTAAAATCAAATCAAACGACCTTGACGAATAATTAATAATCCCTTTATCATCAGTAATAATAACGGCAACATCACCATATTCCAAAGCATTATGAAGATTATTTATCCTTTGTTCTATTTTTTTTCTTTCTTGATTTGAGGTAAAAACCAAAACCATCAGTTCATCTTGGTTAATTAAAACACGGTCAACATCAACAAAATAATTAGTTGGCGCACTTGATGTTGAATTTATTAAAAAAACTTCAAAATGGAAACTTCCATACTGGCTTTTAGATAGGCTGTCAATAAAAAACTTTAGGTTGGGTTCAATTAATAATTCGGAAACATTTTCTCCATCCGTTAAAGAAAATACACTTGTAAACGTCTGATTACAATAATTAATAACCCCGGTAGAAGAAACTAATGCAAGAGGTTTTGTTTCCGGCGTTTCAACAAGATTTTTAAAATCTTTAATTGAGTTATATGATTTTTGCTGATTATCGGAACCGGTTTCTTTATTATACATATTCCTTTGAAATTCGTTCAATAATTAATATATCCGAACCGTCATCTTCAAATATATAATTTTCATTAAATTTAAATTTATCAAATTTTTGAATAAAAGTATATACTGCACTTTGAATTTGTTCAATTTCATAGGTTAATTCTTCTTTAATTCCATCAATCAACCCGTTTAATGCGTAACTATCAGTTCTTTTTAGTTTAGTTCCTAAATTCATATTGTTAATACGGCTAAATAAGTTTTTAACACCCGTTAAACGGTAATTTTCAATCGAGTCATTAATAACCACTTCTTGTTTTTTAATTGACAAATTAACTGATAACAAAGAATCCTTATAATCACCGATATTTTTTTTATTAATTTTAAATTCCTGTCGTATATTACTATAAAAATTAAGGAAATCAATATTTGTTTGAAACTCAAATTCAGAAATATAAAAAACTAAATGCACTTTATTATCGGTGGTAAATTTAACTTCTTTAACAAACCAATTTAATTTAGAAAGATATACTGCTGCTGGCGAAAAAACAATAGAATCTTTAGGGAAAAATTCACGTGTATGAGGATCCCTAACAAATTTTTCATAAGTTCTTACTGCTGTTTTTTTATCTGCGTAAGGCTTATTTGCATTAATATTTAAAACTTTATCTAACATATATCTCTCCCGCCTTATTATCGAAACAAATCAGGATAAAGTTTAGTCTATCTTCAACATTTTTTGATTTATTGCATAATCTAATAATTCAGGGTTTTCAAGTTTTTGCAAAGTATTTACAAATTTTTCAATACGAATAATCGATTCATTTATTATTTCAAAATCATCGCTAAATTTTGCCTTTAAAGTAGAAGAGAGATCCGATTCCAGACTGGAAACTGTCATTTTAAGGCTGCTTAAGGGATTGTTTATTCTGTGTCCAATGGTACATGCCATTTCAACCAAAGCCTTATTATGCTCAATACTTTTTAATTCGGTCTGTAAGTTATAAATTCTTACACCCGAGCGTATTCGAGCAAGCAATTCTTGATTTTCTATCGGTTTAACTAAAAAGTCATCAGCCCCAACATCTAAGCCCATAACCCTGTCTTTTAAAGAAGCCCTTGCAGTAAGCACAATAAAATACACACCTTTAAATTCTTCCATCATTTTAATATTATTACAAAGTTGTATTCCATCCATCTGCGGCATTGTCCAATCCGCCAAAATAACTTTTGGTTTAAATGTTTTTAAGATTTCTAATGCGGCTACTCCATTTTCGGCAGCTCTAACATCAAAGTTATTTTTAGAAAGTAACCGGTTTAGGATGTACCGTGTATCTTCTTCATCTTCAACAACAAGAATTTTTTCGGATATCATTTATTTTAATATCAATTTATTTACTTTATTTAACAAATCATTGTAATCGGTAATTGGTTTTACAATATAATCATCCGCACAACTATCATCAAGGTAATTTCTCTCGCCGGATTTTTTTTGATAAGCTGTAACTAATAAAACAGGAATATGTGAGTATTTAATTTCTTTTTTAATTTTTTGCGAAATAATTACACCATCTACTTTTTTATTATTCAAATAAGTATTTTTCAAATTAATGTCTAAAATTATTAAAGAAATATCTTGGCTATTAAGGATATTAAATATTTCCTCCCCGTTTTCGGTTTGAAATAGTTTGAACCCGAGTTTTGCAAATAAAAAATCGTAAAACTGCTGGGTAAAAGGATCATCTTCAACAACTAAAATATTTTTTTTCATATTTAATTAGAAAATTTAACAATAATACTTATTCTTCTGTTTACTTCGGAATACGGTTCCCTTGAGTTTTTAAGTTTATTATCAGCCCATCCCCTTACTTGTTCAATTTGTGAAACAAGTACTCCGCCTGAAATTAAAGCCCGCCTGGCTGCATTTGCTCTATCCGAGCTAAGTTCAAAATTCGAATATCCTTCGCCGGAAGTTGAATATGGCCGCGAATCCGTATGTCCTTCAATTAAAATTTTATTATTTAATTTAGAAATCTCTTTACCTATTGCCTGTATCATTCTAAAGGCACTTTGCTTTAAATTGGCTGTCCCAACTTCAAAAAAAACGTCATCTTTCGAATCCATTATTTCAATTTTCAAACCTTCATCGGTAATTTCAGCCTCAATTTGATCGGCAATTTGTTGAAATTCCGCACTCCCGCTTAGTTCGCTTATTATTTCGTTTGCCATTTCTTTTAATGCTTCTCGTTCCATTTCTCTGCGTTTCATCGCATTTGTCAAATCATTTTGAATACCGCTGGAACTTCCTTGAATTGCACTTGGACCTTGTCCTACACCAACTCCATAAGGGTTGTTAAAATAATTGGCAACTTGGTTTTTTACTTCTTCACTTTGCCCTAATATCCATAATACAATAAATAATGCCATCATAGCCGTAACAAAATCGGCATAGGCTACTTTCCACGCCCCGCCATGATGACCATGTCCTCCCTTTTTTCCTTTTTTTATTATTACCGGTTCATTATTTTGCCCTTCCATGGCCATTTTTATTTCCCGCGCAAGTAAGCTTCTAATTCCGAAAAGGAGGGTCGTTCGTCACTATAAATTGTTCTTCTTGCAATTTCAACGGCTACAATAGGCGGATTCCCTTTTGCATAAGCAACAAGGGCAGCTTTTATTGTTTCTAAATATCTAACTTCATCCTCATACATATGACCAATATTGGTTGCCAAAGGTCCAACAAAACCATACGAAATTAAAACACCCAAAAATGTACCAACAAGGGCAGCAGCTACGTGATGTCCTACAACTTCTGCTCCTTCATTAATGCTGCCCATTGTAACAATAATTCCAAGTACTGCGGCAACAATTCCAAGACCGGGAAAAGCATCACCTAATGTTTGCAATGTTGCACCAATTGGTTTTGTTTCCATTTCAAATGTTTCAATTTCCGTATCCATTAACGATTCAATTTCATGCGGAGGAACACCACCCGAAAGCATAACTTTTAAAGTATCACAAAAAAAAGTTAATGCAATTTTATTTGAAACAAATTTTTTATTTTTTGATAAAATTTCGCTTTCTGTCGGTTTTTCTATATGTTTTTCAACAGCTAATAACCCGTCACGTTGTGCAACTAAAAACAAATCATAAAAAGATTTTAGCAATTCCATATAATCGTGTTTATGGGGATGTTTTACTCCAATTACTTTTGGAATTGCGCCAATTATTTTTTTGATTAAAGGGAGAGGTGCCGAAATTAGCAAACTTCCAATTGCTGCGCCGCCAATTGTAACAAATTCCGAAATTTGTATTAAGGCTCCAAGCTGTCCGCCAGCCATTGAAAACCCTACAACTAAGCTTACCATAACAACAACTGCACCAATTATTATAAACATATTTTTATATAGTTTTAGTTTTTATGTCTTTTCTTATTTGATCTACTTTTTGAAGCAATTGCCCGACTTTTAACTCAACATACATCCAATCATTTTGGTTGTCTAAATTTCTTTCCATTATATCCTGACTGATTTCGGTAAGCATTGGATAACCAATTGTTCCGCCTGCACCTTTAATTTCATGCACTATCATACGTAATAAAGACGGATTTTTTTTCATTATGGCTTCTGTAAGCATTTGTCTTTTTGCAGGAAAGGAATCTAAAAAAAATTTTTTTAAGTGATTTTGAACATCTTTACTATCGTTTTCGCTTAAAGTTCTTCTGCTTGCCTTAAATAAATCAGCACCAAGCAGTTCATTCATGTTTTTTATAATAGCATCTTCTTTAATAGGCTTCGAAATTACTCTGTCGGCACCTGCTTCAATTGCAGCTAAAACATTACTTTTAGCAGTATTTGCACTAATAACAATTACAGGTATATCTTTAATATCCTTAAGTACCTTTTTTACCTGCAACATTTTAATTCCGTCAAAATTTGGCATCATTAAATCTAAAAATACAATATCCGGTTTAAACTCCGATGTTTTTTGAATTCCCTGTAACCCATCAATACAAGTTAAAACTTCAAAATCATAATCTTCAAAAAATGTCTTTAATGAAGTTAAAATAACATCCGAATCATCAACAATAAGTACTTTTATTTTCCTTTTTTCCACTATTCCAACTTATTTAATTTATTAACAGATAATTTATTAATATCTGAATCGGGTTTTTCGATACTCTTTTGTGATGCTTCTAAAGCAAAGGCTTTTACTTTTTCATATACTTCTTCGCGAAATATTTTTACTTCGTTAGGGGCTTCAATGCCTATTTTAATTTGACCATCGGTTATAGCAAGAATGTTAATTACTATATTAGACCCAATTCGTATTTTTTCATTTACTTTACGTGATAATACAAGCATATTTTAATTATTTTTCCACAAATAACTTATAATTGATTTGATAGATTTCATTTTCTAAAATTTTTTGAAAACCTATTTTTTCGTTTTGGCTTATGTAAACCGGCGCTTTCATGTTTATTGTAATGTTTGCCGGATTTTTATCCATTCTTACTATTCCAAAGGCTTCATATCCTTCTTGTTGAGGATAGTTATCTTCCAACAAACGAATTGAAAACAATGGGAACATTATTTCCGGTACTTCTACATTTGTAAGCCAATAAAATAAAGCGTTTTCTTCTGTTATTAAGATATACTTATGGTATTCTTCAAAACCAAATATACCTTCATTAAATTCAATGATAATATCATCATTAAATTCCAATTCTCCAAACTGTTTTGTAACTATTTTCATATTTATAAGTTGGTTAGTTAATATTTTTTTGTAATAACTACATAATTTAATAAAACTATTAAATATAATAAATTAAATAAAATCTAACAATGATTTTGGTAAAAGAGTAGCGGATATTTTGTATGTCAAGTCTAAATTATACTGTTTTTCTTGTAAACTTATGGCTAATTGGGCAATATCCACATCTTTTTCTTTTGAAACCAATTCTTGAAGTGTTAAACTTTGCTCTTGGTTCAATTCATCGGTATCGGTAAGCCTGTTTCTATAACTTCCAAGTTCCGAAATTTTATTGGTCAAACTTTTTTCAAAATCCGAAATTAATTTCACTTGAGTTTCATCCGGAAGTTCGCCTGCGGCAAGTTTTTCGCTAACAGATTGTAAAACGTTAAAAATATCGGCCTTTTGACTTAAACTTGTTGATAAGGTTGCCGCACTATTTTTTTCAGTAAAAGAATTAACATCAACCAAAAAACTAATCCCGTTTGTTTCATCAATAATACTGATATCTTTTGGGCTACTCCCGTCAACACTTTCAAGGGCACCCGTAGCAGCATTAAAACTCAAATTTGAACTACCGGTACTAATAACTGCACTTGCTGAATCTAAAAGTTGATAATCCATTACATATTGATTTGCAGCATTTTTTGTATAAGTAGTTTCCAAACTAAATGCCGTCCCTTCCGAATTATAAACAGTTGAAGTAATAGTTTCGGCGGCTCCTATTGCAGATGAAGAATCCAGATTTCCGCTTTGTTTTAATACTGGGGCAAATAATTCTCTTCCGGTCATATTTATTTTTTGTTCGGTATAGTTGGATAACCTGATTTTACGTTCTCCGCCAAAACTATCACTGTTAAACTCAACAAAACCTGAGCTATCGGAACTAATTGGAATTGTGGAATTATCTGTTCCCCCAAATAAAAATTGGCCGTCAAATTCAGTATTGCTTAAATCAATTATTGAGCTTAAGGACGCTTTAATTTTATCTGCATAGGTTGATAAATTTTCAGACACCGTGGCATTATTTGCATTGGTCAAGTCACTTAAAACCGTTTGTATTTCCTTACTAATTCCTTCAAGTGCAAGCGAACTATTATCAATATATGCCAGCCCGCTTTCAATATTTTTTGAATAAGTGTTAAAACTTTCAATCTGTCCCGTTAATCGTAATACACGGGTAGTTCCCAATGGAGAATCGGATGGCTTATTAATTTTGCTTTGTGTTACCATCTGCTTTTGAATAGTCGCAAGATCAGCTTTGTTTCTGGCAAGGGAGTTTAGATAAGTTGACTGTATATTTCTATCTGAAATTCGCATAATAATTTACACCATATTTAGTAATGTGTTTAATAATTCATCAGCTATTCGTATTAATTTTGCAGAAGCATCATAGGACCTTTGAAATTTTAATACATCTACCATTTCTTCGTCCAAAGATACCCCCGAATAATTTGATTTTTGCTCTTGTAATTGCGAAAGCACCAAATCAAATGATTCCGCATTTTGGTCCTGTAATACTTTCTCATATCCAATCGAACTAACAAGATTTGAGTAATTATCCGACATTGTTAACCCGTTAGCAAGTTTTTTTGTTTTTAATGATGCAATTTTTGAGGCAATTTCATTATTTCCATCACTTCCGTCGGCACTAACTGCAATTTTGTTTACATCATCAACAATATCGTTATTAAGCACTAATATACCATTTTGATAACTTTCAAAAAATTTAATTCCTGTTTCGGGCGGATCCGTTGTTGTATATCCTGTTGTATGTAGATTGTTTACTTCATCATAAACACTATTTAATACACTATCCAGCTGTGTTTGATACGATTTTATATCGGTATTATACGATTTTTGCAGACTGTATAGTTCACCGCCACTCAAATTTAAAGCTGTATTTCCATCAGCCGTTTTTATTTGTAACTTGCCATTTTCCTGAACTGCGGCAAATTCAATCTTACTCAACCTGCCAACCGCATACACGCCGCCAATTGAAATGTTGGCAACATTATCACTATCCATTATTACATTAATATTTACTAATTTGCTTAAATCTTCAATATATTTATCTCTGGTATCTAATAAATCGTTAGCACTATTACCTACAATGGTTGATTCATATATCTGTTTATTAAGCGTACTTAATTGGGTTATATAATTATTTACATCCTTAACTGTATTATCGGCTTCTTTCCCCAAATCGGTGCGCATTTCTTCCAATCCTTCATAAACACTTTGTCCTTTAACAGAAAGATTTTGTGCGTTTTGCACTACGCTTGTGCGCAATGCAGCCGATGTTGGGTTTAGAGTAAGTTCTTCCCATGAGTTCAAAAACGAACTTAACAGATTAGATATCCCTAATTCAGATGGTTCTGAGTACAATGATTCTACTTGACTTATTACAGTGGACTGTTTTTCAGAAAAAGACTGGCTGCTGTTATATTTTACAATTTGGTTATCCAATGCTTGATTTTTTAGCCGCTGAATATCTACTATTTTTACACCCATACCAATTGAAAGACTGCCAAAATTTTCCGAAGCTTCCGGACCAAGTAATACTCGTTGTCGTGTATAACTTGTACTATTTGCATTAGATATATTATTTGAAGTTACAGCCAATGCTTTTTGATATACGGCTAAACTTCTTGCCGTCATGTCTAATAATGAATTAACACCCATTCTTACACCTTTTTATCAAATAGTGATTTATTTTTATCCTGATAAACTATACCCATAATTTGATGGATAAACTGCTTTGAATGATTTATTAAAAACATGTTCTCTCTATTATGGTCCATTATTTCTTTTGATAAAGTCTTAATGCTTTTTTCGTAACTTTTAAGCAGTTTTACTGTTCTCTCATCAAGCTCGTCTCTAAAATTCTTAATAAACAATGCTAATCTGTATTCGTTTTCGGTAATTTTTTTTTGCCTGTTTAATAAAGTCATGGTATTAATTCTTTGTTGCTCAATTTGTTTAATAGCAAGAACAAGTTTTTCTTCAGCACCTACCGTTTCGGTTAATAACTGATTATCCATTGATATTAAAGCTTTTTGTTTGTCTTTAGAGTTTTGTAAAAGTTTTTCTAAATTAACCCTAAGTTTTTCTAATACTATTAATAGTTCTTTAGCTGGCATCGTTACCTTCCCAATTTTTTAAATAACCGAATACTCTTGTTACATATTGCTGTGTTTCTTCAAACGGCGGAACTCCGTTATATTTATCTACATTTCCCGGTCCTGCATTATAAGCAGCCAAAGCTAATTTTAAGTCACCATTATATTGTCGTAACATCATAGACAAATATTTAGTCCCGCCAAAAATATTTTCTTTTGCATTCCAAACATTTTTTACGCCCATATCTTTTGCAGTACCATCCATTAGCTGCATTAGTCCTTTTGCTTTACATTTTGATATTGCATTTTTATTGGCCGCTGATTCTGTTAATATCACCGATTTAATGATATTTGTTGGCACACCGTATTCTTCCGATGCCTGATTTATCAGATCATCAAAAACACTAAGTCTATCCATTGCACTGCTGCTTGGTAAAACTTTTTTTACATTATCTATACTCGTATTATCAATATCAATAATACCCTGAAAATTTTTTATCCTAATATTTTTTTCAAGCGATTCGCCGGTCATTTTTTGATATAACATCTCGGCAATTCCCAAACCTTGCGATTTTGTAATCATTCCTGCCATTTCGTTTTCAAATAACATTCCCATAACATCTCCGCCGTAATTTTCGCCTTCTTCACCGTACATTCCTTCTGTGTTTTTTGTCATACTTTTAAGCATCATTGTTGTAAGCAAAGTTTCAAAATCTTTTGAAGCTTTTGCCAATTTGGTTTTTTGCGCTTCGGAATATCTTGCTTTTATTTCCGGAGTATCACCAATATGCCTGCTTAAATCAGTTACTTTTAGTTTTATATCTTCCATGTCTTTAAATCACTATTAATTCTGCTGAAAGTGCCCCGGCTTCTTTTAAAGCCTGAAATATTGCAATAATATCGCGTGGGGATACTTTTAATGAGTTTAAGGCTGCTGCCACTTCTTGTACGTTACTTGCGCCTTGTATAGAAACAGTATTATTTGATTCCTGCTCGACCTGTGGAACTAAATTGTTATAAACTTCTGTCTGCCCTTGCGAAAAAGCATTGGGTTGAGAAATTAACGGAAACGATTTTATTGTAATATTTAAACTTCCGTGCGATATTGTTGCAGGTAATATTTTAACATTTGCTCCGCTTACAATTGTTCCGGTTTTTTCGTTTAAAACAACTTTTGCTATTGCGTCCTTTTGCGCTTCAAGGACTTCTAAAGTAGCTAAAAAATTTGTAAGATTATTTTGTTCGGCTTCCGGCACTTTTATTTTTATTTCGGTTGAACCAACCGCAACCGCCGTACTGTCACCAAATTTTGTATTTATAGAATTTGCAATGTTATTTGCCGTAGTAAAATCGGGTTCCTTTAGTATTACACTAATTTGATTTAAATTCATTTCTCCGCCAAGTAATTCGTAATCTAATCTGCCGCCGCTTGGTATTCGGCCTGCCAAAGAATGATTTTTTGCTACTCTGCCCCCGCTTCCTGTATTAATATCATAACCTCCAATTGAAATTGGGCCTTGCCCAAAACCATATAATTTGCCATCTTTGGCAGAAAGAGGGGTTAATAATAATGTACCACCCATTAAACTTGTTGCATCACCAATTGAAGAGACCGTAATATCAAATTCGGCTCCCGGTTTTAACGTATTTGCAATTGTTGCAGTTATCATTACTGCACAAACATTTCTGGTTCGTAAATTAGCTTCCGGTACTGTAATACCAAATCTTTTTAGCATACTTGTTACAGACTGAACTGTAAAAGTTGAACGATAACTATCACCTGTACCTGCTAAACCCACCACTAAACCGTATCCCAATAATTGTTCGGAATTTATCCCTTTAAAGTATGCAATATCTTTTATCCTTTGAGCATAAACACTTGAACTTAATAAAACTAAAATAAATATTATTATAATTTTGTTTTTCATTTCATCACCTAAAATAACCAATGAAATATTTTTGTCAACCAACCCGGACTTGTGCTGCTATCAATCATTCCGCTTCCTTCAAAAACTATTTCTGCGTCAGAAATATTATACGAATAAACCGTATTAGAAGAAGATATATCCGAAGTTCTTACAAAACCTTTAATAGAAACGTTTTGTTCTTCACCGTTGATTACAATTTTTCTTGAACCTCTAACTCGAATTAAACCATTAGATAAAACCGAATCTACAGTTACACTCATTTTTGTTTTAACAACACCGCCAGCTGTTGAACTTCCGCCGCCTTTAAAATTATTATTAGAATTTACCGAAACATCGGCACTTCCCATTGATGTTCCGTCGGAACTTCCGCTAAATCCAAATCCAAGGTCGCTTTCTCTGCCTGCGCTTAATTGTGCTTCATTGCTTGCTTGTGATGATTCCACTACTAAAATAGTTAAAGCATCACCAAGCCTTACAGCTTTATAATCTGCAAATAACGAAAATGAAGCACTTTCCCTCATATCTTGTGCGTTTATACTTATGGTTAATAGTATTAAAAAGAATATTCCCTTTTTCATAGTATTCACTCTATTATTTTTACATTTACTGAATCAATTATTTCAGCTTTAAATACTTTATTATCTTCTCGCATTACTTTTATATTATCCCCAACTGCTCCATCCTGACGGGCTTTGACAGTAAACGAGATTAAAACATTTCCACTTACTTTAGTTGCGTTTATTTCTTTTCCAATTTTTATTACCGGACTTTCTTCAATAATGTTTGTTTCTAAAATTGTTTGCGGAGCAATATTGAATTTTGCTCTATAAAAAGTTTTATCATTAAACCTTATGTCAATTTCACTTTTAACCGAAGAAACTTCGCACTCTGCATATTCAAAATCAAGCGGATTAATTAGTTCACCGGTTTTAATTTGTTTTATTGCAATGTAAGCGTATCTGTAAACTTTTACTTTTAACGTAATTGTTGACATACTGCTTTTTTTCCCTTTTGTTACAATATCAACAGGTATATATAGATAACTGCCTGCAAGTTTCGGTTTTCTTCCATTATCAAACAGCAGCCTTTCATCATTTAATGATTCAATACCAAAAGGTAAAGCAGCCACTTTATATTCTATTCTCGAATATTCCGGCAGTTCAGTTTTTAGATATTCATCTACTCTGCTGGAACTATCTCCAAAAATTAAAAAATACATAATAAAAGAAATAATACTAAACATTATATTTATCCTTTAATATTATTTGCTATTGTCATCATTTCATCAACTGTTTTAACAGTTTTAGAATTTATTTCGTACGAACGTTGTGCCGTTATCATACTAATCATTTCTTCTACAATATCAACATTTGATGATTCTAAAAACCCTTGATGCGTTTCTCCAAAACCATCCGCACCCGGATTTCCATTTATCGGCACACCCGAATATTCCGTTTCTGCATATAAATTATCACCAAGTGGTCTAAGCCCGCCCGGATTAACAAATTTTGCAAGTTCTATTGTACCAACTTCAACCGTATCGCCATTATAGGCTTTAGTAGTTATAACACCACTCCTATCAATTGCCATATCTGTTGTATCGCTTGCAATTGTAAACCCCGGTTCTAATACTAATCCCGTTGAAGTTACAATAGAGCCATCCTTTGATAACTTAAAAGACCCGTCACGTGCGTAAACAAAGGTACCGTCACTTTTACGCAATTGGAAAAATCCTTCACCATTAATTCCCAAATCCATACTTTGGCCGGTTTCCTGCAAATCGCCCTGCTTAAATATTTTTTGCGTTGAAGATGGTTGAACACCGGTGCCTACCAAAATTTTTGCATTTGGGTTTTCAACCAATCCTCTGACATCAACATTTTGAGGATTTGCTGATACTTCCTGATAAATTAAATCTTTGAATTCGGCTCTGTTCTTCTTAAATCCTGTTGTATTGATATTTGCAATATTGTTTGAAATTACTTCTATATTTAATTGCTGAGCATACATTCCTGAAGCAGCCGACCTTAAAGCTCTTGTTGACATAATTTATCTCCTCTTATATTCTTCCAATTTCTTTTGATTGACTCAATATCGAATCAAACGCTTTTATCATTTTTTGTGATGCTTCGTAATCTTTACTAACTCTTATCATGTTTTCAAGTTCCACAATAGGATTTGTATTCGAATTTTCCAAATATCCCTGATGTATTTGATAATCGGTTTCTGCGGCGGGTTCGTAATTCATATTATCAAACATATAATTTTGTCCGCCAATTCTCCGCATCCCTTCCTGATTTTCAACTTTGGTTATTAATAACTTATCAACTATTAACTCGCCTTGTTTTATTTCTCCCTCTTTGGTAATTTCTATCGGTTTGTTTTTATCAACAACAGAATCATAAATATTTACTGCACCATTTGTGCTTAATACTTTATCGCCCATATCATTAATTATATAACCTTCTTCGCTAATAGAAAACTTTCCGTTTTTAGTCAGCTCTACACCAGCTTCGGTTTGAATCATAAAAAATCCGTTTCCTGTTATTGCTAAATCAAAAGGATTGCCTGTTTCAGATAGATCTCCCTCTGTAAAATCTGTAATTTGTTTAAGCTGAACTCCATCTTCACGCGACATATATTCTGAAAAAGGGATTTCTCTTTTATAACCGGTTGTATTTATATTGGCTAAATTTGTTGAGATTATTTCAAGATTTTTCATTCTTGAATTCATATTTACAGCCGAATTATAGAGTCCTTTTATCATTTTTGGTTCCTCCGGATTTACAATTTTGAGTTTGATATATACTTTTTATTAACTCAACTGTAAGTCCTGTTAATTTTATAGGCAATTTTTCATCAGTTTTGTTCTGCTTATTTACATCAGCAAAATATCCCGATTTCTTTTTTAATAAGCCTTTTTGCTTAGCTAGTTGATATACTTCAATTTTATCTTCCATATTCAACTAATAAGTAGCAATATTTATGCCTTAAAATTTAACAAATCCGATTTTAGCTGAAAATTCAGCTCAAGATTTGTTCGCCCTTCCGATAATGATAGGTTTAATTCTATATTTAGTGATTTTGCGAGGGTTTCTATTTTGGATGTAAAATAAGCATCCATTTCTTTAGTAATGTTGCCTGTTAGTGCAGTTTTGCCCGAAAATTTATTATTCACAAAATAACCTGTAACAGATCCTTTAAAATTCAAGTCACTGCCACAGCCTATATCAACCTTATAATAATCCATCCCTGAACTGCCTTTTATTAACTCAAATGTAAATAATACCAAATCTAATTCTTTATGATTTTTAATTATTAAAAAATCAGGATAAAAATTAAATCTTTCATATGTTTCTTTTTGCAATACATATTTTATTAATCGTTCGTTTAAATATTCTAATTCGGCAACTTCTCTTTTTAAGATATAGTTGGTCTTACACCATTTATCAATAAAAATAATCAGCTTATTAATGTTTTTTGCACGGTTATTAAAAATATCAACTATTTTTTCATCCACAACATCAAGTATAAAAGCTTTTCCAATTTTTTCGTAGATGATTGGCGGCAGGTTTAAATTATTTAACCGAATAATGGATTTAAAAATTTCATTACAAAGTTTATCAAACGGTATTGTTTTAATAATTCTAACTTCATCTTCCATATCTTCTTTATTAGTATAGTTTGGATTCCATAACAGACTAATAAGCAATGCAATTTGAACATCATTAATATTAAAATCACTTTTGTAAATTTCAATAAGATCTTCTATTTTAGATTTAACCAATGCCTTTTTTGCGGTAATAACTTTACCAACCAACTCAATACTGTTTTGATTAAGTTTAATACCAATCTTTTTAATAACATCTATCAACATTTGTTGGTTAATAACCTTCAAATGTCCAAAATTATCCAATCCAATAACTAAAGGATTACTTGTTATTACTTTTCCTAATAATAATTCACCTTCTTTTAATTCAATTGGTAATTTTGTTTGGTAAACAGTGCCGTTAATAAGCAGTTTATAGAATTGGTCAACTTTTTCAATGATTTTTAAAACCACTACAGAGTTTATGGGAGGATAACTTTTAACAATTCCTTTTGATAACAGCTTTAACACACTTTCCGAAATGTATTTTCCGCTGTCAATTCCGGAAATCATTTCATTTCACCGGCAAGTATTTTTAGTTTTACAGCTAAATAAACCTCTCCTTTCGAAATAGACCAATCTCTTGCTTTTCTCACAATATCCATTCCGTGATCATCGTAGCGTATAGGACAAGCAACTAAACCTCTTCTTATTTCAGTTAAATCGTTGGTAAGGCCTGTAATAATCTTTTCTTCACGCATTTTAGATATATTTAACTTTAACGTTTTGGCTGCAATTTTTTTACGATATTTTATTCTTTTATTCCAAAAAATTCCTATTGCCATAATTAAAATTGCTTCAATTACCCAAAAGCCATATTCAACATAAAGATTATTATTTGTTGTTTTAATTTTTTCGCTTGATATGACATATATTTCGGATTTAGCCTCTTCTTCTTTTTGTTTTGCTTTAATTACAGCAATTTCCTTATCCAACAATGCTCTAATATTAACAGAATCTTGAATCGATGCACTATTAAGACTATCACTGCCTCCAATATTAATACTATCTGATTTTGCTGAAAGACTTGTATTTTGAGCAGATATATTAAATGTTAATAAAGCAAATACAAAAGCTATAAGCAATGGAAATTTCATAAAATCACCTTGCGTTTTAGTGGAAAACGTAAAGTGATAACCGATCCACCCTCTTCAAAGCATTCAATTTTAAAAGAGCCTTCATGCTTTTTCATCAGGTTATCAACTATTTTAATGTTTAAATCGGTTTTTCCCGTTGTAACTACACCGTTATTAAACGATTCCATTTTTGTTGTTGTAATAATTTTTAACACTAAATCATCATTTTTAAACCTTGTTTGAATTAATATTCCGCCTGCATTATCATTGCTTTTTTTTATTAAGCCAAAAATATTAGTTAACATCTGATATATGTAATTTTGGTGCGTTAATATTGGTGGAATTCCTTGTTCTAAATCCATCACTAATTCCATACTTACACTATCTAATGTCGATTTAATTAAGTCGTGATAATCTGTTAAAACAGTATTTAAATTACAAGGCTGTATTTGTATATTTTTTTGGTTGATATTTGAAAATTTAGTTAACCTGTTGATAACATTGTTTATTTTTTTTACTTGGTTTTTTATTTTTTGAGCTTCAATTGTATCTTTTCCATCCGAAATCATATCGGCCTGAGAGATAATTACCTGCAAAGGATTCATGATATCTTCCATAATCCCCTCGGTTAGTTCACCAATTGCAGATAACCTAAAATCATTAGATAACTTTGCCTGATATGTCTGTAATTCATCATAAGTGTTTGTTAACTTATTTTTTAGTAATATTTTATCCACTTTAGATATACTTAAACTTAAAATTGTATTAATAAAATGCTTGTCATATTCACTAAAATTTTGTTGGTTTATACTTGTTAAAATTACAAAAATTCCTTTTTTTGTTTTATCTTCATAAATAGGATAAATAATATAATTTAACTTAGGCCCATTGGAGTTAAAACTTTTTAATTCCGGTAATATTATCGGTTTTTTAGTTTCAAATAATAAATTTAATATTCCTTCGTTATAATAATGGTTCATTATTTCCGAAAAAGATGTACTACGATTTTCCAGATTACTTAAACGCAACAACATTTCATCAAAATAAAACACATCGGCATCTTTTAAAGGAATTAACCGCCTTATTGAATTTTTTAATGTTTCAATAAATTCTTTTACCGTTTTTAATTCTTCCAAATCTTGCGTAAAAGCAATAAGATTTTGAAAAAGATGTGAATATTTTTCAAGCATCAGATTTGAACCGGATTGACTGTTTTGTCTAAAAAAATTAGCAGTCGAATCTAAATCCTCATTATTGGAATCAATGTCTTCCAGGGATTTATAAAAAGGTTCATAACTTTGCGTGTTTTGTTTATGCAATCGTAGCATTTAAACCTTAATAGTTTTAATTTCTTCGTTAAATAATGTTTCGTAATTATTTACAAACTTATCAAGATCATCCATCGATTTAAACTTTAAAGTATCAATTACACTCTCATCAAATTGATAATTATTATCCCAATAAAAATCACCAATTTTTAATTTTTGTGTCATATAATCAGCCAAGTGTACAATAGAAGCCAACACTTGATTTTCTACCGCTTTTGATGGATGATGATGATTTGATATTGTATCGCATAAATGGTTTGGCAAATTCCATTTGGTTGTTAAAAACCTACCTATTTCCTGATGAGTATATCCTAAAATTTCATTTTCAGAATCAAGGCAATAAGCACCATTAGTAGTTAGTTTTGTATAAATCTCTAAAAATGCAGTATGAAAATATTTATGCATTACGGGTATTCCCAAATCGTGTAATAACCCCGTTACAAAGGCTTCACCACCAAATCTATATCCTAAATCTTCCGATATTCTTTTTGATGCATTTGCGCATAATAAAGAATGAAGCCAAAATTCTTTTTGGTCAAGATATTTATCACTTTTGTTTTTAAAAGATTCAATCATTGATAAAGCTACAACTATATTTTTTATATCCTGATAACCAATTATTAATATAGCAAAGTCTATTGTAGAAACCTTACGCGGCAGCCCGTATAATGGAGAATTGGCAATAGATAATATTTTAGTAGCTAAACCGGGGTCTTTACCAATCTTTTTACTTAACAAAGAGGTGTTAGTGTTGGGGTTATCCAACAATTTTGAAACTTCCATCATAACTTCCGACATTGATGGAAGATTATAAATATTTGTTAAAACCAATTCGGTTTTTCTTCTTCTTTCTAAAATTACTTGTTCTGTTAAGTTATTTGACATATTTTTCTCAAAAGTTTAATGATTCAATTTGATTCTCAAATAATTCTTTGTAGCTATAAATAAACTTTTCCAAGTATTCTTCATTTCCTATTTTTAATATGTCTATTATATTACTATCAAAAGCTATGCCTTTATCCCAGTCAAAGTTTCCAACTTGAAACTTTTGGGTCATGTGGTCAGCTAAATGAATTAAAGAGGCAACAATAGGATCTGTTGGACACATACTTGGTGTATGATGATATTGAATGGCTTCGGTTAGATTAATCGGCAAATTCCATTTGTCCATTAAGTATTTTGCAATATCAGAGTGTGTTATACCTAATATTTCGTTTTCTATCAAAAAATGGTTTCTACCGGTAAGTTCAACTTGATTAATAATCTGAAGATATTCCTTATTAAAATATTTAAAAATAATCGGAATTCCCAAATCGTGTAAAAGCCCCGCTGTAAACACTTCGCCGCTTGTACGATAGCCCAAATCATCTGCAATTTTTTTTGCAGCCGTAGCAATCATAAACGAATGTTCCCAGTACCTTTTTTGATCAAAATTAGTTCCTGTTACGCTCTTAAAAGCTTCCATCATAGATAAAGCAATTACTATATTTTTAATATGATTAAAACCAAGAATAACTATTGCAAAATCAATTGTTGATACACGTCTAGGTATTCCATACAAAGGCGAATTGGCAACAGATAAAATTTTAGTAACCAATCCTTGGTCCTTACTTATCATTTTCCCCAATTTTGCAGCACTTGCACCCGGTTCTTCAATTAATCTGGAAACATCCATCATAATAATAGGTATTGACGGCAGATTGTGAACAGAAGATAATATACTTTCTATCTTCCTTTTTTTTAATTCAGCATCGTTCAGCATTTCATTATTAAACATATTTTCCTTGTAGTTTTTCTTTTAACTCACGCAGTATTCTTGAATGAACTTGTGAAACTCTTGAAACAGTAATATTTAACACTTCCGAAATTTCTTTATAATTTAAATTTTCATAATAATACAAAGTAACTATTAATCGGTCTCTTTCTTCCAAAGAACTTATTGCCGCCAATAAAATTTCCTTTTGTTCCGTCCTTTGAAGTGCTTCATCAGGCAATTCAACATCAGCCGGTATTGTTTCGTTTAAGGTATAAGATTCGTTCCCTTCCACTTGATAATTTAACGAGATGGTTCTAGAAGAGTAATCTATTTCACCACTTGCACTTGTACGCGGCTTTGATTGGATTTTTCGGATTTCATCAATTATTTTACCTCTAATTCTTTGGATAGCATAAGTCTCAAACTTTGTACCATACGAAGGATCAAATCTTTCAATCGCTTCACTTAAACCTTCTACCCCAAATTGAAAAAAATCTTTTTCATCTATTACACTTAAAGTTGCAAATTTTGTATTATGAATAACATAATGAACTAAATTTGTATAATTAATCATTATCTGCCGCTTAATTGCAGTAGTTGGATTGTCTTTATACATTGTCCATAATTCCGTGTTATTCATCCTTATTTCCTGTAAACTTATCACTCATTCGTTTGGCTTTTTTCCATGAAGCCTGGTTAACAGCTTTTATAAATATTATGGCAACAATTGTTAACATTACCGTTACAACCATAAACAAGGCAAATGATCTCGTAAATATATCAATTAAATCCAGCCCTTTTTGGCTATAAATTATAATTGAAATAAAGAATACCAAAAGTCCAAAATATAATACTATCTTGTTCATTTTTTCCTAACCATTTTCTTTTTAGTATTCAAAGAATATACCAAATATAATTTAATAAAAATTTAATTTTCTTTATAATTTTTTTTATTTTTTAATATTTATTTTTAACAATATTATGCTTTATTACATGTCTTATTATATTTTTTTCAATTTTTATCTTTTACTTTAATAACCTGCACTATAAGTTTATTTTTTTAAGTTGCATTATATTCAAATTTTAAGTTCAATATTAAGCCTGATCAGAAAATCTAAAATATAAAAATTAAGTAAAAATTTGTAATATATCTATATATTTATAAAAATACCAATTTTATTTTTAATATTCTGCTTTTACGGCAAGTTATTCTTAATCCCAAATTATTAATGCTTACAAAACCTATATATCTCTTCCCATAGAAAAGACTTTTAAAACATAACTTTGTAATAATACTGTTAATAATATTTTCAAGCACTAAAATCAACAAGCGTGCAATATTAAATAATAATGTCCTTTTTTTTAAATTCACTATTTAATCTATCAAACAGACTTAATAAACTAGGCAAATAAATTGCGCAGGAGCAGATGATTAATTAGTAAAATCGGTACATCAAATTTACAATCTGTTTTTTATACAAAAAATTGCAGCAACTAATATTTTTCGGAATTAAGCTTACTTAAGGTTATTATACCTTTACAGATATTTTTAAGCTGTTGATTAACTTTTGAGGACGGATATTTTAATGAAAAAGGTTCCTGACTTAAAATAGATTTACTCACTTCGGAACTATATTCAACAATTCCAAGTAATTCTATTTGCTCTTTTAAAAAATGACTTGAAGCCTTATGCAAATTATCAAATGCGGTTTTTCCTTCCAAAAAACCGTTACATCTGTTAATAATTACAAATTTTTTATTGTGAACAGTATTTTTGGTTAATAATTTAATAATTACATAAGCATCCATTATTGAAGTGGGTTCCGGATTTGTAACTAAAAATATATAATCGGAATTAGATAAAATTGCTATAACTCCTTCGCCTGCCCCGGATGAAGTATCCAAAAATATCAAATCATAATTATGCGATATTTTCCTTAACGAGTCGAATAAATGCATTATATTTTGCTGTGTTAGTTCCGGATGATCCATTTTCCCGGATTCTCCAAAAATAAAATGCAAATTAGGTTCGTATTGATAAATTATTTCGTCAATTGTATTGCTGTTATTAAAAAACTCGTAAATTGATGCTGTTGGTTTAATATTAAGCATAATATTAACATTGCTTAAATTTGCATCCAAATCAACAATTAATATTTTGCGGCGTAACTTTGTAAGTAAAAATGCAGAATTTATAGTCACAAATGTTTTCCCTGTACCTCCTTTCCCTGAGGTAAAGGCAATAATTGGACATGAGAATTTTTGAGTTCTACTGGATTTACTTAAATTAGCCAATTCATGTAATCTTTCAGCCTGTCCTAATATCAATTTATTTTACCTGTATAAATCATATTTGCAATAAATTCCGGTTCTGCAGCAATTATATCATCCGGGATAACTTGTCCGTTTGTTAGATATTTTATTGGAACATTAAATGCATTTGCTACGTTAAGTATATTTCCATATGTTACTGCTTCATCCAATTTCGAAAAAATCAAACCATTAAAGTTAAGAAATTTAAATTTATTTGCCACATCTAATAGTGTTTTTGTTGAACTTGTTGTATTTAAAACTAAATAAACATCATCTGTTTTTACAGCATCAATAAAATCTTTAATACCCTTTAGCAATGCTGTGTTTTTTTGACTTCTCCCAACTGTATCTATAAAAACAAGATCTTTTTTCTTAAATTTAGAAAGCAGTTTTGGCATTTCCGAAGGTTCATATGCAATTAATAAATCAATGTTGCTAACTTCAGAAAATATCCTCAACTGGTCCAAAGCTCCAAGCCTGTATGTATCAATTGATATTAAACCTACATCCAATTTATGTAATATTTTGGAGATAACTGCCAGCTTGGCAATACAAGTTGTTTTACCAACGCCTGTTGGTCCTATTAACGATATAATTTTGGGCTTTTGCGATTTATTTATTTCAAACTTGCTTGTGGATAACATTGAACTAATTGTAGAAACAACATAATTATCTATATTATCCGGAGTTAAAAACGCAGAATATCTATTTAATTGTTCAATTATAGAATTAATTATACTTTTATCAATATCACGCTGATTTAAGATCTCTGCAATTTCTCTTAATTCGTTTTTTGCAGGTATTGTTTCATTTTCAATATTAGTTTTTGATTTTACTTTTTCCGAAAATGCTTCATTTGACGAAACACCATAAACTTTTTCGGTTAGTTTTTTTAATTCTGTTTCAAACGATTTTGCTCCTTCTTTCTTTTTAACCTCTTTTTGCGGCTTTACAGCAGGCGCAGAATCATAGTCATCTTCTATTCCACATGTAACCTCAAAAGACTTATGACGACCCGCTCTCGAGTCTCCTTCAATAACACGTGTGCTTAGTATTACGGCTTCATCACCAAGCTCGTTTTTCATACTATTAATTGCTTCTTTTAAAGTTGGAGCATTATACTTTTTAATCTGCATTTTTAAACCTCAATCTTTCCAATAAATTCAATTTCAACATTTGGCGGTAATTCTGTATACGACAATACAATAATATCAGGAAAAGTTGAATTAATCAACCGATAAAAATAAGGTCTTATGGTTGCAGACGTAATTACTATAGGAATATACCCTAAATCTCTAAAAGAATTTAAATTTTGAATAATTGAACGATTAAGTTCGGTTAGCATATTTGGCGTTAAACCCAAAGTTTGTACAGCTTCTTTTTGCTGTTGTAATGCATTTGTAATAAATCCTTCCAACTTTTCGCTTAATGATGAACCTCTTATTGTATTATTATTATCCTTATACAAATTTGCAATCGTATCACTTAAAGAGTGTCTTACATACTCTGTTAAAACATCCACACTTTTTGTAACCTTCGAGTAATCTATAAGTGATTCTAAAATTTGTACTAAATCTTTTATTGGAATTAATTCTCTTAATAGATTTTGAAGCACTTTTTGGATTACACCCAAAGAAAGCACGTCGGGATTTATATCTTCAATAACCGCAGGATATTCTTTTTTAAGATTTTCTAATAGCTGCTTAACAGATTGACGTGAAAGTATTTTATCAAAATTCTTTTTAATTGTTTCCTGTAAATGAGTTGAAAGTACAGAAATACTATCAACCACCGTAAAACCAATCAATTCGGCTTTATCTTTTTCAGAATCCGTAATCCAATAAGCATCTAAATTAAATGCCGGATCTTTTGTTGGCAAACCTCCAATTTCTTCAGTCAAATGACCGGGATTCATTGCCAGGTATCTATCGCTATATATTTCAAATTGTGCTACTATATTACCTTTAATTTTAATTATATACTCGTTAGAACTTAATTGTAAATTATCTCTAACTCGTACCGGCGGAACCAATACACCATATTCCAATGCTATATATTTGCGCGTGGAAGCAATTTTTTGAAATAAATTGCCGCCTTGATTTTCATCGACCAAAGATATTAAACCATAACCAATCTCAACCTCAATAGGATCAACCTGCAGGTATTCTTCAACTTTTTCTTCAACCGGTTCTGCAGGTGCAGCTGCTTCGGCGGTGCGGAGTGGTAATTCTAATTCTTCTTGTTTTTGTTTTTTACGCATAAAATAGGCTGCCGAACCTAATGTTGTAGAGATAATAAAAAAAGTAACTGTCGGCATTCCGGGAATTAAACCAACTAAAAAAACTGCACCGGAAACCGTACCTAACACTCGCGGATTTGAAAATAATTGTGTCTGCATTTGTTTTTCTAATGCTTTCCCTTCACCGCTTCGTGTAACAACCATACCGGCAGCTGTTGCAATTAACAAAGCCGGTATTTGCGAAACCAAACCATCACCAATTGTTAAAATTGTATAACTTTGTATGGCATCGGTAAAAGATAATCCTCTTTGGGCAACTCCAATAATTATTCCGGCAATAATATTAATAAAATTAATTAATAATCCGGCAATAGCATCTCCTTTTACAAACTTGCTTGCACCATCCATTGAACCATAAAATTCTGCCTCTCGGGCAATTGCAAGTCTTCTTGCTCTTGCATCATTTTCGGTAATCATACCGCTATTTAAATCTGCGTCAATTGCCATCTGTTTACCCGGCATTGCATCCAAAGTAAAACGCGCTGCTACTTCCGAAATTCTTCCAGATCCTTTTACAATTACAATAAATTGAATAATAACCAAAATAATGAATATAATAAAACCTACAATGTAACTTCCACCCACCACAAAATTTCCAAATGTTTCAATAACTTTTCCGGCATAGCCATCAATAAGAATTAAACGAGTAGAACTTATATTTAGTGATAAACGGAAAATTGTCAAAACAAGTAATAATCCCGGAAATACAGAGATATCAAGAGGTGATTTAATGTACAATGATACAATTAAAATTAATACAGCAACTGAAATATTTAATGCCAGGAAAAAATCGAGTAAAAATGTTGGTAAAGGAATTACCATTAGTCCCAGAATAAAAATTATTCCAAATGCTAACAATATATCAGAATTTTTTAATAATTTATTCATATTATACTATACTTTTTTTCTTTTTTGTTCGTTTCATTTGGAATATATACGCCAAAATCTGTGCCACAGCTTTATATAAGTTTTCCGGAATCTCGTCACCTATATCGCAAGTTTTGTATAATGCCCTTGCTAATTGAATATCTTCATGAATAGGAATATTATTTTCGGCTGCAATTTGTTTTATTTTTTGAGCAATAAGGTCAACACCTTTTGCAATTACTTTCGGAGCTTTTCCCGCACCCATTTCGTATTTAATGGCAATGGCATAATGTGTAGGGTTTGTAATAACAACGTCTGCTTTTGGAACATCTTTCATCATTCTTTTACGAGCCATTGCAAACTGCTGCCCTTTTATTCGCGATTTTATCATTGGATCGCCTTCAGTTTGCTTAAACTCTTCCTTTATTTCCTGATGAGACATCATCAATTGGTCTTTGTGTTTATATCTTTGATATGCAAAATCAATTGATGCAATTACTGCAAAAATTATAGATATTTTCCATAACAAGGAAAAAGACGTGATTAACATAAAATCGGTTATTTCGGGAATAGTAAGCTGAACTAAACCAATTGATCGTTTTATATCATCCACAAGAACAATATATGTAAAACCGCCAATTGCAACTAATTTTAAAATTGATTTAATACTTTCAAAAAAAGGACGTGAAGAAAAAAATGTATTTTTTAATCCTTTCATTGGATTTAATTTATCAAATTTTGGGGATAATGCTTTTGGTGTAATCTTAAAACCGACCTGTCCATATCCTGCAATAGCAGCAACAGCCGTTAGTCCTGCAAATATAGGGAATAATGTTTTAAGATAAAATCCAAACGATTTTACGGCATATAATTGTAACACTCTATTGTTTAATTCAAGTTTATCTAACGAGCTAAATATGTAAATGGCAATTTCTTTAAATTGATTTGACAAAAATCCTTGATATGTATATAAAATAATCAATCCAAAAGTAAAAATTAATAACGAATTGATTTCCATACTTTTTGCTGCCTGCCCTTTATCCCTTGTATCACTTTTTTTCTTATCCGTTGGTTGTTCGGTTTTTTCCTGACCGTCGCTTTCTGCCATAATTATACCATTGCTTTAATAAGTTGTAAAACGCTCCCTTCAAATTGACTTAATAAGTCTCTAATAAGTGCAACATATAAAGGAGACAATAAACTTAAAAACAAAAAACCCAAAGCAATTTTTGCAGGCTGTAACACAAAAAACACATTCATTTGCGGTATAACCCGCGATATTATTCCGGTTGCAAGATGTATTAAAAAGAAAGAAACCATAAGTGGTGCCGCAATTTTTACTGCAATTAAAAAAACCATTGCCGAATATTTTGTTAATAAGATATATACCTTTTCATTAACAACATACGTGCCAATAGGAATAACCTTAAAAGAGTATGCAAGCGCGTTTATTATATGATGATGCCCATTAATGAGTAAAAAAATAATTGTTGCCAAAATAACAACTATTTCGCCCACAATATTGGTTGTGGATTCTGTCATTGGGTCAAACATTTGAGCAACTGATAACCCCATATCAAATCCAATTAATAATCCCGCAAATGATATTCCGTAAAAAACAAAATTTAGCGTAAATCCTATTAACACTCCGGTTAATATTTCTTTAACTCCAAACAAAGCTAATGCTGTAATCCCTTCATTGTAATCAAAACGGTAATCACCTATAGTAAAAAATAAAATATAAGTTAACATTATTGCAATAAACATTTTAGTTATACCGGGGACGGAGTTTTGGCTGAAAATTGGGGCAATCATTATTGTTGCTGCAATCCTTAAAAAAATTAGCAGACCCGTAAGGAAATCAGCAATTAAAATATCTGTCATTTCACAATTGTTTCCATCATATTAAATATTTTATAGGTAAACGATATTACTCTATCTGCCATAAATGGTAGCGTAACCACTATTGCAATTGCTGTTAAAACAATTTTGGGAACAAAGGTTAAGGTCATTTCTTGTATGGAAGTAGCTGCTTGAAAGATGGAAATTAATATACCAAACACTAACGATACCCCCAATACAGGCAATAATACTATTAATACTACATAAAAGGCTTCACTGATTAACGAAATTACTATATCTAATGACATATTAGTTAAAACTCCTTACTAATGATCCTATTATCAAATTCCAACCATCAATTAAAATAAATAGCAAAATTTTAAATGGCAAAGAAATAAGCATTGGCGGAAGCATCATCATACCCATACTCATTAAAATACTGGAGACTATCATATCAACCATTAAAAACGGAATATAAACAAAAAATCCCATAATAAATCCTGTTCTAAGTTCGCTTAAAACAAAAGATGGAATTAGTATATAAGTTGGTATGTCTTCTCGTGTTGCCGGTTTTGTCATATTGGAAAGGTTAATAAATAATTGAATATCCTGCTGCTTTGTGTTTTTGTACATAAATTTTCGTATTGGACCTATTGCATTTGTATAAGCAGAATCGATACTTATTTTTTCATCCATGTATGGCTTAATAGCTGTATCATTTACTTCACCCCATGTAGGAGCCATAATAAAAAAAGTTACAAACATTGCTATACCTGCAAGCAGCTGACTGGGAGGCATCTGCATTGTACCAAGGGCATTTCGGACAAAATGGAATACAATAATTATTCTTAAATAGGCGGTAGTCATTACAAGTATTGATGGAGCTAATGTTAATATTGTAAGCATTAGAACAAGCTGCAATGTAACCGATAAATCTTTAGGGCTATCGGAAGTACCAACATCTATACTTATTTTAGGGATAGGGATTGTTGGGTTAGTTTTTTGCGCAAAAGAAGCTTCTGACAACAATAACAAACCAATTAGAATAAGGATAAACATTTTACATTTCATTTAATCCCCATGTTCTGTTTAAGGATATCAATAAACTTTGTATTTGGTTTATTTTTTTCAACTTCTTCGTTTGTATCTACATTTTCCAATTCGTCTATTACATTTATCGAGTTTTCGCTTACTCCAAGCAAATATACTTTGTCTTGTATTTTTACTATTGCTATATATTTTTTTGGCAGTATTGCATGAACTCCTAATACTTTAATATTTATCCCTTTATTACCGGTATTTTCATACTTGTACATAAATTTTTTTACTAAATATAACAGCGAGTACATCACACCGGTCAAAACCGCAAGAACAAACAATATATATAAAATATTCCAATACATTATGTCAATCCCTTTAATCTTTCTTCAGTTGCAATCAAATTTGTAATTCTTATTCCAAAATGCTTATCAATAACTACTACCTCTCCTTCGGCAATTTTTTTATTATTAATATACACATCAACAGGTTCACTGGCCAATTTTTCTAATTCAATAACGTATCCGCGCTCTAGTTCTAAAATGTCTTTAATTTGCATTTTTGTTCTGCCAAGCTCAATATATACATTTAATTGTAAGTCTTTTAAAAAATCAAGCTTGTTATCGGATTTAAAACCCCTTTTAGTAGATTCATCAAATTCAGGGAAATCGGCCAAACTTCCAACAATATCGTCATCTTCCATTCCGCCTGAGTTTAACATATCATCTATAGCCATTTTTTACCTCTATTATTCTATTTTTTATCAGCTTTTCTTGAAATTTTTACAGCTTTATGATTATTTACAAAACCGGTTGTACCATAAAATATAACCTTGTTCCCTATTTTCACTTTCACTTCTTCGCCAACCCCCTTGTTCATTAAAATGATATCTCCTTTTTCAAGGTCCATTAGCTGTTCAAACCTGATTGAAGCCCTGCCAAATTCCACTTCAACGTTTAATTCTGTTCTATTTAAATGATTAATTAATACATTTCGTGCTGTTGTTCCGCTATATTTTAGAGGTCTAATTGTAGATAAATTTTGACTTGAAAGTTTTGATAAAATTGTATCAAATGCAAAAGTGGCAAAACATACATTCATTAAATACGATTGCTCACCAATAAATAATTCAAAAGTAATTAATAAAACAGACTCACTTTGTGATGTTATTTGTGCAAAATCGATATCTGGTTCAAATCTATCTAACGTAAATTCAAAATCATCAATAATCTGCCACGATTTACGTAAATCCTGCATAATTCTTTCAACGGTAACGCTTAATACCTTTTGTTCGATTGGAGTAATTACTTTGGATTGTTTTGTACCAACACCGTTTCCGCCAAGTAATCTATCAACCAAAGACAATGCAAGTTCCGGACTAAATTCCAATATTGCTTTAATATCTGTATTTAATATTTCAAAAGTAAACAAACAAGCCGGATTTGAAACAGATAAGACGTATTCCGAATAATATATCTGATCAACTGAAATTACATTAACATTAATAATTGTCTGTAGTTTTGACATTAAAAACGAACTGAAAGATTCTGCAAAGTTTTCATGAATATTTCGCAAAGTCCTTAATTGATTTTTAGATATCCTGTTCGGTAATCTAAAATCAAACGGTATTGCTTCCTTTTCTGCTATTTTTGTTTCAGTAGGTTCATTTGAACCCGCTTTCATATTATTTAGCAGTTGATCTATTTCTTGTTGTGAAAGTACTTCTGCCATTTTAGTTTATCACGTATTTGTCAAAGTATATGTTATTTACTTTTACTTTTGGAAATAATTCCATCACTTTTGCAATTAATTCGCTTTTTAATACATCTTTGTAACCTATTTCACCAAGTTCAGCCATTGTTTTTGCCGATATGGTCACTATTATCATATCTTTTAATATCACCAATTTTGATTCCAGCAATTTAACTTCTTCTTCTTTAGCCACATCAATACCAAGCGATACAAGCATTATCCTTTGACCGCCTGTTCCCGCAGGATTGATAATAACATCTTCAATCTTAAATATAAATGTTCCTGCCGGTTCTTTTTTTTCCTTATTCTCTTGTAAATCTGCATCTACCGAATCTGCTTCCGTATTTGAAACCAATCCTTGCTGTTCAACTATTTTTGTTAATAGAATATTTGCTGTTACATAGTACACTGCAAGCAACTGTATAATAAACAGAGGAAGCCCAATAATTAGAATTTTAGGATTAAATCCTTTTTTAGAATCAGATTTGATCTGTTCTTCTGCCATTTTATTTCCAATATTTTTTTATAAATAATCAATTGATATGCCAAATCATTTTTTTTGATTTTATTTAGTATTAAATGAAAAATAACACTTTTTCTAATCAATTACACTTGCTTAATTTAATTTAATAAAATTTAATTAAGCATCAACTGATTATATGTTTTTTGCACTAATCGTGCCGCTTATATTTTTAATATATTTTAAACACAATTTAAGCCTAAATTTGAGTTTAACCAATTTTAAACTTTAATCCAAATTTTGCATTAGATATTATAATAGTTTGTAATCTCTTTATTAATATCACGTTATAAAAAATTTAATTACATTTATTATATACATGTAAATAAAATTATTTTGGGCAAAATAATATAACAATTGTATTCTTTAACTCAGGCCTAAAGGCCATATAATTCGGTTTTTATACCCCACGCCCTAAATAGACTGTGTTAAAACTGACGAATTACCAGAAATAGAAGAAAAAGAACATGTAACTCCGCTGGAGTTATGGGGATTGGTGGATGTGTGTGTGGTTACAAATATTGCACGGCTCTGCCGTGCTTTTGTGGAATAAATAAACGTTATCGCATTATATTGTAATATGTTCTATGTTGTTTTGTAATCCCATAGGGATGACATGATTATAGCACAAGCAAAAACACAATCGTAAAAACCCCATCGGGGTGACATAATTTTTTATAGCCAAATAGACACAATTTGATATTATTCCCCAATTTCCACACAGTCTGTAAAGGAGGTAGTTATTTTAAATCCCTACAACTCATTACAAATAAGCTAATTACGTTATTATCTATCCCCGTTTAAATAACCCCAACCTAAAGGTTGGTAAACTGACCTAAAGTTTAGTAAACCGGCATTCATGCTGGGGTCTAACAAAACAAATAGAACTGGCTTCAGTCCCGAGTTTTTTTCCTTACTTATTGGCTTAGGTAATTAAAAATATCAATGCTATTACTTTCTAAGGCAAAATTCGGGTTTAAGATAAAGGTGGCTAATATTAAGCAGATGTTGATTATTATATAGCCGAATTTCTAAAATTCCGATAAAATAAAAAAACCCTCCCAAAATGCTTAGGGAGGGTTTAAACTTAATTTATAAAATTAATTATTTTGTTATTAATTATCTAACCAAGCTTGTAATTTCTTGTAATAACGAATCGGACATTGTTACAACACGAGCATTTGCTTGGAAGCCTCTTTGTGAAACAATCATTTTTGTAAACTCTTCCGATAGATCAACATTCGATTGTTCTAAAGCACCCGATTGAATTGTAGTACCGCTTGTTTCTCCGGCTTCACTAACAAACGCAGTACCCGAGTTTGGTGATACCTTAAATAAATTATCGCCAACACTTGTTAAACCGTTATTGTTTGCAAAAGTAGCAACCATTATTTGCGCTAAATTTCTGGATTCTCCATTTGAAAATACGCCAACAACATAACCGTATTGATCAATATTCATATTTGAGAGTGTTGCTGCGGCCGAACCGTTTTGGCTTAAGGCAGATACAACTGAATTTGCAGAAGTTTGTGTAATTCCGCTAAAAGCCTCACCAAAATCTAAATTTATGTTCTGTGGACTTGCACCACCACCCGGAGTTAAACGAATTACAGGCGGATTTGGATTAATAGAATTTATTGAACCATCGGAATTAAAAGAAATAGTACCGGAATTTGATTCCAAAGTTGCTGGTGAAGGTACCGACGTTGTCCAATTCCAAGAATTATTTGCTGTTTTTGTATATTTTAATGTTAAATTGTGTGGATTTCCTAAAGAATCAAATACCGAAAGAGTACCTGTTACAATAGTTGGAGTACGATTCTCGTCAACTGTAGAGCCAAGTGTTGTAGAACTTGCTGTTTGAGTAATATCTACAGGGTCAAACGAATAATCAATTCCCAAGCCTACATTAGTGATATTTATTGCAGCAGGAGCAGCTCCACCCATTGTTGTAAGGGCACCGGTACCTGCATTAAATACCAAAGCAACGGTTTGAGCACCACCTATTTGTGAAGCACCTGTACTATTAACTAAATCATAAACCATATTATATGTATCTGCAGCTGTTTTTGTATAGGTAATATTCATATCATATTCATTGCCGTTTTCATCATATATTGTGTTTGTATCGGTAACAGAGCCGCCAACAGCTAAAGTTGAACTTATATTACCGGTTTGTGTAAAGACCTCCGATCTGGTCAATGATGATGTACTGTTTAGATTACCACCCCACGCTGTTGAGGTTGTAGCAACTGCCGGTAATCTTAAATTAGTATCAATAAATATATCTTGCAAATTATTTCCGGGAGCAATTGTACCGTCTGCCGTTGCAACTTTTCCTTGAACAATTGCACCGTTTTGTGCAACTAATTTACCGCTTGCGTCAAAAGAAAAGGCACCTGCACGCGAGTAATACTCTTCGCCGTTACTCTTTAATATGAATAATCCGTCACCTTGAAGAGCCAAGTCGGTTACTTGACCTGTTTGGTCAAATGTTCCTTGCGACCAATCTCTATCAATTGAACCGATTTTCATTCCTAAACCTATTTGAAAAGAGTTTGTACCGCCGGTTGTTGTTGAAGGATCTGTTCCATAACGAACGTACTGATTAAATGTATCGCTGAATGTAACTCTTGATCCTTTAAAACCGATTGAGTTGACGTTAGCTATATTATTACCTAATACGTCTAACATTGTTTGATGATTGCGTAAACCTGATACGCCTGCGTAAAGCGAATTTAGAAGTGACATATTAACCTCCAATAGGATAATTTATTTTTGTCTATTGATTCGACTTCTGTCAGTCGGTCGAATCAAGGGCGTCCTAGAAGGTCCCGCCCAGTGTTATTTAATTAATTTTTTTATAATGCAAAAACTACACTGTCAATATTTGTGAATACATTTTCATTTCCTTCTGCTACCTCTACGGCCGTTACTACAGTCCGGTTTGGTATATTTACTATAAACGCTCTGTCGTTCATCATTACCAAAGAATCTTTGGCTCCTTTTGCTTCTGCTTTTCCAACTGCCTCCTGCAGTTTATTCATTTCGATTTCTGTGAGCTGAATGTTTCTTGATTCTAATCTTTTTGATGCATGTCCCGAAAATTTAATTTTCGATAATTCATTGTCAAAGAGCGAATCGAAACCGTTAGTTTCTTTGTTTTTGATTGGCTTACCAATATTTTCGTCCGAAGGCGTCGCAATTGGTATAAAAGGAACTCTTATTCCATTTACCATATTAGCCATATTATCAAAACTCCTTTTTTACTTTTATCCTTCCGTAGGATTTAATATTTCCGTTATGTCCGATAAGTTATACTCTGTATCATCCACAACAAGAATTGTACCATTAGATGTAAATTTAATTGAATCAATAGTTCCTATTCTAAAAGTAGTAGTTGTAATATCATTACCTGCTGTATTAGTTGCTTCTACTTTAAATGTATAATCACCATTATTTAATTTCACACCATTATTATCGGTAAAATCCCAAAAAAGTTTATGGTCTCCAACAGATTTTTCTGCATTTTCGATAGTTTTTACTAATGCACCGTTTTTATCGTATATTTTTACGCTAATATTTTTAGCTTCTGATGGTAAATTATATCCAAATCCAATCTCTTCTTGTCCGCTGTTTGTTAAAGTAGTACCTTCAAGCTTTACACTTTTTCCAATCCATGTAGCAGACATCGTATTATTAATTGATTGCGTTAATACATAGTTTGCATCAATACTGTTATTTAATGAAGTATTAATGTTTGTTAATTGCTCCAGACTGCTAAATTGAGCCAGTTGTGCAGAATACGCTGAACTGTCCAATGGATCACTTGGATCTTGATATTTCAACTGAGTAATCATTAACTTCAGGAAATCATCTTTACCCAAATCCGAACCACCCGTGGAAGTATTGGTAGTTGTAGTTGAATTATTTAAATATGTACTTATTCCTGTAACCATTATATTATTTCCTATGCTAAATATTCGTATGTATTGTAACCCATTGATTTTGTTACATTTTCATCAACTTCTTCAACAGCACTAACATTTTTGTCTTCCCCGTTATTTTTTCTTCGGGAAGAGTTGTTTTTTGCGTTTTTTTGCTCGTTTTCCTGAAGACTAATATTTACTAAATTACTATGTCCGCCGTTTTTATTTAAATTACTCTGTAAATCACCCAGCTTGCTTTCAAGCATTGTTTTTACTGTTTCGTTTTCAACAGTAATATTTGCACGTACTACTTTATCTTGTATTTCAACAGATATTTTAATTTTTCCAAGGTTTTCTGGTTCAATATTAATAACCAAATTTCCTTTTTCTTGCTTTTCTAAATATCTGGATACTTCTTTAACAATTTCTGCTAATTTTACGGTTCTATTTGTATTTTGTTTTGTAATTAAATCATCAAACACTTTATTTTCTTTGTTATCTACTTCACCAATTTTCATATTTACAGAAACATTGCCATTATCTCTATTTTCTTTGTTCTCTTTATTATTACCACCAGTTGTGCTGTTTTGATTATTTGCTGCAGTTATTGCTTTTTCAAAACTGCTTTCATTTTTAGTATGTATATTTTCACCATTTTTTGCTGTGGGTTTTTCAACTGCAACTTTACCTGCATCGCTATTTTTTTGTTCGCTGCTATTTCCTTCCACAACATTTTTAAGACTTCTTTTTATTTTAATACTGACCGAATTTTCAGAGGTATTAATTTCTTCATTGTTTGTTTGTTTACCTTTGGAAGCATAGATATTATAATTTTCTTTTGGAATGTTATTTTTAATATCTTTTCCCTTTTGTTCAACTTCTACATACTGAATATTTTTATCCACAAATTCCGTGTTTTCAATATTTTTAATATTTTTAATATTTGTATTTTCGGCAACAACTTCATTGTTATCAATTAAAGGACTACTTTTTTCGCTGCTAATAGTATTCTCTTTTTTAGTAAATTCAAATTTAATTTCCGGCAATTCTTTAGTTTTATTTTCTTTGATATTTTGTATATTTTTATCAAAACTCTGTTTAATTTCTTCTTTATTTACTAAACCAAAGATGTTTTTGACATCTGTATTTGTTTTATCTTCAAAACTTACTGCTTTATCGGATAAATAATTATTTGAAGGAATTATTTTTTCTGAATTTTTTAGTTCTTTATTAATAAGTGAATTATCAGCTTTGTGATTTTTAATATCACCAGCCAATTGGTCATTATTGTTCAATTTGTCTGATGGTCTTAAAACAAATGGTTTCACAACTTTATTTAGCACTTTATTATCGTTTTCTTCCAATTGTGCTTTTTTATTTATTTCCAAATTATTAACAGAGTCTTTTGTTTGACCTGTTTTTTCAAAAGAATTGACATTATTTAATTCTTCATTAATTTTTATATTATCTACTGCTTCATTTCCACCATTTTCAATTATCGGCTTGGTAAAATCACTACTTCTAACAATATTTTTACTATCTCCAAGATTTTTAATATTATCATTTACAAAGTCGTTATTTTTAGAACTTCCGGTTTTCTCAACATCTTTGCTATTTAATAATTTATCAGTAATATCTGAAATAATTACTGTCGGTTTATCCACATTAATTTTTTCCGAATAATTCGTTCTGTCATTAACTGTTTGTGTGTCCGGTTTTTGTACATTCGGTACATCTGTATTTGTTGCAGCGATTTTATTCTCAACTGTATTATTATTTAAACTTGAAACAACTTTTGGTTCGTTTGTATTTGCCAAAACATTTTTATCAACATTTGCCGTATTAACCGTTTGTGTGTCCGGTTTTTGAACATTCGGAACATCTGTATTTGTTGTTGCAGTTTTATTCTTAACTGTATTATTATTTAAACTTGAAACAACTTTTTGTTCGTTTGTATTTGCCAAAACATTTTTTTCAGTGGATGTGGAATTAATACTTGCATTAATCGTATTTTCTGTTACTATTACTCCGGACTGGTATACAGCAGTATTTAGAGTATTTTTAAAAGTAATTTCCGGTTGAACTGTATTTTTATTGTCGAGTAAAATATTTTGATTTTCAGTTAAAATGTTAGCTTTTTTGTCAACAGTTGGATTGATAATTCCATTTGTAGATTCATTTTTGATTTGACTTTTATTGCTCGAATCGTCAACGCTATTTTCTTTTCCTGTTGTAAAAAACGCTTTAGAACTACTTTTTTCATCTACATTAATATTTGATGAATTCAGAATAACATTATAATTTTGTTCTGTAATTTGTTCATTTTTATTTTTTGAGTTTAGAGATTTTGTTTTTTCAGAATTTGCCGATTCAACCAATACTTCATTTGCATGATTTTCGCTTTCAATTTTCCCTGAAGTTTTTTCATTAACTATTTCATTTGTCTGAACTTGATTATTATTCTTCAAACCGTTATTTTTCAATTTATTTAATTTATAACCTGTTCCTTTAAGTGTTAAATTTACTGCCGGCACATTTTTATCTATTTCACTAGTTAATGAAGTGTCTTGGGTTAATTCAACTTTCTTTTCATTTGTTTGTACGTTTTCAATAGGTAAAACAGATGCAATTTGAGAATCGGATTTAACATTACTTACTAAAACCGGAGTGATTAAATTAGCACTTACATTTTGGTTTGTGCTTTTATTAACCACAGTCTGAAGATTATCGGTATTTTGGCTATTATTAACCAACAGTTTGTTAAAATTAAAATTGTTATTAATCGCAATGTCTGATCCATTATCCAATTTTTGATCATAACTAAAAAAAGAGACATTGTTTTTATTTTCAGATTCGGTTGGAATTTTTGATTCATTACTTATAATAATATTTTCACTACCAGTTAAATCATTTACTTCACTATTATTTGCATTAATATTACCTGTATATGCAAAAGCTAACCCAAATGTAGGAATTTCGTTTCCTTCACTATTTACAGGAACTTCTTTATATAAAACTTTGTAATTGTTTTCTTGGTTTGTTTGCGGAATATTATATTTTGCAAATCCTTGTTCAATATTCTCATTTTCGGTATCTTCCACAATATGAAAATTAGATAATTGAGAAGCATCGTTTATAGATATTAGCACCCCTTTATTTTTTGCTAACAAATCAACTATTTGTTCAGTAGAAACGTGCTGTGATTTACTTCCGGTTTGAGCAGACGAATCTGTTTGTGAAAATTTTATTTGTGCTATTATTGATTGTAAAAGCGAATTTAATTTTTCCAGTTTTACAGAATAACTCTTACCATTGGAATTGTCAAGCACTTCCAAATTGCCGGTTTTTTGGTCGCTGGTACCACCAAGCAAGTTTATTAAATCGGAAACGAATTTTCTAACATCACCAGTTTTATAAGTTGAAAAATCAATTTCTGCAGTCTGCAATAAATTTAATTCAATCTCTTCATTTGCCAAAAAACTTTTACCAAGCGATTTGCCGGTGGAGCCACTACCTGATAATTGTGTAGCTTGACTATTTGAATAAACATTAATAATATCATTAAACAAATAATTAGCTCCCGCTATTTTTGGGCTTTTTGTAACAGAAACACCTCCCGAATTTGAAGACTTTTCTATAAACAAAGGATTGAAAATCATTTAATTGGCTCCTGTTAATTTTGTTACTCTGGCAGTACTCATATTTGATAATATCTCTGCTGCTTTCTTTTTCTTCATAGTATATATCAAATCTCTTGCCACATTGTCCGATAGTTCGGAAATTATTTTTGCCGCTTGTTTTGAATCCATTGTTTCGTATAACTTTACGGTTTGTTTAACCCATTCTTTATAAGTGCTGTCTTTATTAGCACCACCTTTGTTTTTAATTTTTTTTAATTCTTCTTCTTTTGCTGCAATTTGTTTAACCAAAGTTTCGTTTTGTTTTTTTATTTCAGACAAATTTTGTTTTAGAGTTGAATCCTGAACAATAACTTTATAAACAGTATCGGTTTTAGTCTCCCAATATAGTTTTTTTATACTGTCAACCACTTCTCCGGTAAATTTTTCGCGAATAAAATTTCTCACTTTTTGATAATCTTCAATTTTTAACGTAATTTTTTTTACTGCCTTTTCAGGTGGTGTAGTTGACGAAAAATCGAATTTAAAAATGTTTTTATATTGTGTATTCGCGTAAAAAAGTAATCCCGTAACACCAAAAAACGCCATTAAAAAAGCTAAAAAATAAGCAACAAAATTTTTCATTTTTTACTGACCCCTTGAAAATTTTTTATTTGCAATATCGTCAATTTCTTTTTGTTCAAGTTTATTTTCTTCCATTGTAAATGCAAGAAGATGCTTTTCTTCCAGTTTTTCAAACATTTTAGTTTCTTTAGATTTTTGCGTAAGCTCTTCAATTTTCTTTTTTCTGCTCATTTCAAAGTTTCTTATTTCTTGCTCAACAGCTGCAATTTGTTCTTCAATTACTTTTTCAAAACTATTTACAAATTGAATTTCCGAAACCTTTAATGACCGTTTAGATTTATAAGCCGTTAAAGTTTCATTTTTTTCTGCAACAAGATCGCTTATTTTCTTTTTTCTCTTTTCAATTTCTATTTCAATAACCGCAACTTCTTTTTGCACTTTTTTTTCAACAATCTGTTTTACTTTTTTAATTGTTTCAAATTTGTAGTTAAATTTTCCCATTTATTATGCCATTAAAGGTTTTTCAATTATTGAATTTAATTTATTAACCGATTCTTTATAAGTTGTTTGTTCATACATATCTTGCTTTAAATAATTGCGTAAAGCTGAAATTTTTGATAATGCATGATCAATTGAAGGATTACTGCCTTTAACATATGCACCAATATTAATTAAATCTTCCGCCTCATAATAAGTCTGCAGTATCTCCTTAAATTCCATTGCACGCAGTCTATGGTCTTTTCCTACAATATCCGGCATTACACGGCTTACACTTTGTAATGGATCAATAGCAGGGAACTGTGCTTTGTTTGCAAGTTTACGAGATAGCACAAAATGTCCATCAAGAATAGAACGAACCGCATCTGCAATCGGTTCAGTCATATCATCCCCATCAACAAGCACCGAATAAAATCCTGTTATTGTGCCTACAATTGAAGTTCCGGCTCTTTCCAATAATTTTGGTAAAATGGCAAAAACAGAAGGAGTAAATCCTTTTGTTGTTGGTGGTTCACCAATTGTTAAACCTATTTCTCGTTGCGCCAATGCAAAACGAGTAACCGAATCCATCATTAAAACAACATCTAATCCTAAATCTCTAAAATACTCTGCAATTGTAGTTCCAATAAAAGCCGCCTTAATACGCATTAATGCCGGTTTATCGCTTGTTGCAACAATTACAACCGAACGTTTTAAGCCTTCCACACCTAAATCTTTTTCAATAAATTCTCTTACTTCTCTACCACGTTCTCCTACCAAAACAATTACACTAACATTTGCGTTAGTATTTCGTGCTATCATTCCAAGCATTACGCTTTTTCCCACACCGCTGCCTGCAAAAATACCAACACGCTGCCCTTTACCAACCGTCAGCAGTCCATCAATGCTGCGAACACCTGTTTGCAGTGGTTGAGTTATTCTCTGTCTTTCTAAAGGGTTAGGCGGTTCTCTAAAAACATGACGATACGCTTCATACTTAATATCGCCTTTATTATCAATAGGAACTCCAAATCCGTCAATTACTCTGCCCAATAAAGCATTTCCGACACCTATCATTAAACTTTTGCCTGTAGCGCAAATATTACATGAAGGCGAAATATGTTCTACTTCGCCAAGGGCAATGGAAAGAACTTTTCCATCTTTAAATGCAACAACTTCACACTTACAAACCTCCCGTCCACTCCTATCAACAACACGACATATTTCACCAATTGCCACATTTGGACCAATCGAAACTATAACAAGCCCAATAACATCAGTAACTTTTCCGTTAATTCTTATCAAATCAACTTCATCAATTATCTTCTGATATTTTTCAATATACGACTGGGCAAAATTCACATTATTTATTCCCTATATCGTTATTTAAGCTGTTTTCAAGTTGTTTAATAATCTCGTCTAATTGCGAGCTTATTCTTGCATCAACATTTCCAATTTCAGTTTCAATCAATCCTCCGCCTTTTTCAACCGTTTCATCCGATTCGAATTTAAGCTTATTAAAACTGTTATTTAACGAAACAATAAAATTTCCTTCATTCAATAATTCATAATCCGAAGGATTTATTCGTAATAAAATGCCGTTTGCACCTAAAACTTTTCCGACTGCATTTTTTAAAGTACTTTCTATAATTGATTTATTTTCTATTTCTCTGTTTAATATTTTTTCGGCAATTTTACCTGAAACAGAAATAACAATACTTTCAAATGATTTTTCATAAGACTGGAGGCGTTCTTCAATACCTGATAAAATTGAATAAAATTCTTCTGATTTTGACATTATTTGATTTGTATATTCCTGCTCCAATTGGGCGCGGGCAGCTTCAAATCCTTCATCAAAACCCAGTTGATAATGTTTCTCCAGTTCTTTTTTTAATTTATTCTCTTCTTCTTTATATATTTCCTGTATGTTCTTTTCATTATTAAGTGTACCGGGCACTAATGCTTTCAATCCCCTTCCCGAATTACCAACCTTAAGAATACTAGACATATACTTCCTCGGAACCGCCTCTGAAACTTACAGTTATCTCTTCTTGTTCTTCTAGTTGTTTAATAGTATCTACTATTCTTGCCTGTGCCGATTCAACCTCTTTAAGTTTTACCGGCCCCATATACTGCAATTCTTCTTTTAATAAATCAGCAGCTCGTTCAGACATATTAGCATAAATTTTACTTTGAACTTTTTCATCGGCAATTTTTAATGCAAAACTCAAATCTTTTCTATCTACTTCTTTAAGAATTCTCTGAATATCTCTATCTTGAAGATGAATAATATCTTCAAATAAGAACATTAACCGTTTTATCTCGGCGGCAACTTCAGGATCTTTTTCTTCAATTCCTGCAATTATATCTTTGCTTAATGTTACATTTGTTCTGTTTAAAATAGTTGCAACACTTTTTGTTCCTCCAAGCTTACTCATGGATTGATTCATTGAAAAACCGGCCAACTCATCAACAACTTTTTCAATCTGTTTTAAGGTTTGAGGTGAAATTTTTCCTAACGTGGCTATTCTAAAAACCACTTCAGCACGCATCTCGTCAGAAAGTTCTTTTAATGCCTCAGCAGTTTGATCCGGGTTTAGATGCGATAAAATTAGTGCAATGGTTTGAGGATGCTCTTTATTTAAAAAATTAACAAGTTGAGCAGAATCCGCTTTTTTTAGCACATCAAAACCACGCAGAGTAGTAATATTTTTTACTCTTTCGATAATTTCCATTGCTTTTGCTAAACCAAACGACTTTTCAAGTACTTGCTGTGCATAATCAATTCCACCCTCAACAACATATTCTTGTGCAGTAATTAAGGCATAATAATCATTCAGCACTTGGTCAACAACATGTGATGGAACGTTTCGAACTTGAGAGATCTCTGCAGAAATTGCTTCAACATCGGCTGCATCTAAATTTTTAAATAGAATTGAAGCTGTTTCTACGTTTAAAGCTATCATAAGGAGTGCTGATTTTTGCACCCCTGTAAGGTCATTTACCGTTAAATCTTTTCTTGTAAGATTTTTGCTTTTAATACTCATCTTCTCTTAACCATGAATTTATAAGTTTGGCTGCTTCAGTCGGATTTTTTTGTGCATAGTGCACTATTTTATCTTGTCGTACACGTTTTTCGGTGGCTGCGTCTGTTATTTCGTCTTCAATATCTCCTATATCCAAAATTTGTTTCTTTTTAGTGCTACTTCCACTCCCAATCTGGGGTAATGAACTGCTGCCGGATTCGGTACCACCACTTAAATTTCCAACGGCTTCATCACGATAACTTACTGTTCCAACTAATATTTTTTCATTCTTTAATTTTTTCATTAATCCTTTTAGTATAAACAACGATGCGCCAACAGCAACAAATAACATTATTAGATTGGACCATTCATTTATATTAAAACTTGCACTTTCCGTTAATTGTGAATCGTCTTCCAAATGAGTTTCAAAAGGAATACTTTCCAATGTTACAATATCGTTTCTTGAATCATTAATTCCAACAGATTGTTTTACTATTTGTTCCAATTTTAATAATTGTGCTTCAGGTCTTGGTTCAATTATTTTATCTATTTTATCACCATTCTTAACTTCTTTGGTTATTCCATTTATTACAGCAGCAAGAGTAACACGTTTTATGTTTCCGGCTCCTTCAATTACACGCTCAATAGTTTTGCTGATTTCATAATTAGTTGTTGAATTTTCTGAAGTAGTACCTGTCGAGTCGCCTGCATTTTTACCACCTGTTTCCTGCTTAACCGTTTGTTCCGAAATAGCTACTTGTGACTCAGGGTCATACGTTTCCATTGTTTTTTCAACTTGATTAAAATCCAAATCTACATTGACCTTTACAATTGAATTGCCATAACCAACAACATTATCAAGTATTGTTTGAGCTTTATTTGCTAAATAGTTTTCAATTCCCGATTTAATTTCATATTGTTTATTACTTACATAAGTTAAGGAATTTTCATCTTCATCTTTGGATAATAACCGGCCTCTTGTATCAATTATTGTAACCTTACTTGTCTGTAATCCTTCAACGCTGCTAGCAACTAAATTTGAAATTGATACAATATTTTGTTTACTAAGTGTAAAACCGGAATTTAATTTTAAAACAATTGAAGCAGTTGGAGGTCTTTCATCTTCTTTAAAAATACTTTTCTCAGGGAACACAATATGAACTCTAACTCCTTCAACACCATTTTGATCCATTATAGTTCGCGAAAGTTCACCCTCTAAGGCTCTTTTAAAGTTTAGTTTTTGCATAAACTCACTCATGCCCATCAAGTTTTGATCAAAAATCTCATATCCAACTATTCCGGAACTGGGAATTCCTTTTCCCGCAGCAGTCAAGCGCATTTCATAAACCTTATCTTTTGGTACTTTAATTGTCTGTCCGCCATCTTCCAATTTATATGTTACTTTTTGTGCGTTTAACACTTCAATTATTTTATTAGCATCTTCGGGTGCTAAATTAGTATATAACGTTGAATATGAAGGTTCATTAAAAATAAATACTACAAAACCTAATAACACCAACGCTACTACCAACACACCTCCAATCAACATACGTTGTTGAATAGAAAGTTTATTAAAAATGCCAAGCATGGCACTCACGTTTGTTTTTTTATTTTCCATTATCCTTGCAATCTCGTTAATTCACGATACATATCAATTGTTTTATTTCTTATTTCTACCAACAAATCCAAACTCGTTTTTGCCTTTTCTCCTGCAATCATAACTTCATGAAGCTCAACATCATCACCTTTAACAAATCTTTCTGCTAAATTATGTGAACTTAATTGTTGCGAATTGACCTGACCAACAAAACCAGATACTAAATTGTCAAAGTTTGGCAGTCCTGCATTAGATGATGTTACGGTTGAAACTTTTAGTGGATTTTGATCATTATTGTTTGCATTTCCTATCATATTTGAAAACATATTATCAAAACTCGCACTTCGCATCGGATCAAGTCCGGCGGCTTTTTGCAGTGATGTAAGCGAATGAGTTATTTTACTTAAACCTTGAATATCCATTTTAACCTCTTCTATCAAACATTGAACCTACTGAAACACCGGACATTTTGCCGGTTCGTTGATAATAATGATAATCTATTATTTCGGTTTTGTTTTCCGGATACATTTTAGTGAAAAATTCTTTTTCTTCACTTGTTACTTTTGTATTGTTGTCTGCAGTTTGAGTATTTTTCAAATCACTTACAGTTCTGGAATTATTTATACTGTAAGGATTGTAATTACCAATTGTGTTTGATGTAATCATCATATTATATCTCCAACGAATCTTTTGCTATTTGTTTTGATGCACTAAAGGCTGTTAGATTTGCCTCATAACTTCTTGTTGCAGCAACCATATCAACCATTTCTGTAACAATATTTACATTTGGCATATCTAAATAACCATCTTTGTTTGAATCCGGATGATCAGGCATATACACTTTATCTCCGGGAGTATTATCATTAACAACTTTCATACTTATTTCATCATAATTCTTTTTTGAGCCTTTTATTCCTGGAGTTGTAGAAAAATGATTTGATCCGGATATTTTCATTATTCCGGCCGATTCGGTGTTTTGAATTGCAAGACGAGAAGTATCAACTTGTTCAATTTCCAAAGTTTTACGTTTATAAGGTAAACCCGTTGATGTTTTTGTCGTATTTGAATTAGCAATATTTTCCGAAATTAAATCTAATTTCTTTTTTTGCAATTTCATTCCGGCTGCGCTAATATCAAAGGCTCTAAAATTACCACCTATTTCCATCATCTTACCTTACTTATTAATGATTGTAAATTTTTATAATAATTACCAATTTTACGAGATGCAAACCGAAACATAATAGAATTTTGAGCCATATCGGCCATCTCTTTATCTACATCAATATTATTAAAATTGGATTCTAATTCAGGATTTGTGTCTTTTACTATTCCTTGACTTGAAGGATCTATGCCGCTGTTTAATGAAAACTGAATTTGTCTGCCATCAGTTATTTTTAATTCGCTTTGTGTTTCTTTTTTTAAAAATTCTTCAAAAGCAATATCTTCCCTTTGATAATTTAATGTTCCGATATTTGCAATGTTTTTTGAGATTAATTTTTGTTTTACACTACCGTAATCCAAATACTTTTCGAATATGTTTGCGTTATCAATTATCATGTTTTCACCTACTTTTTTTTATATTAACACAAACTGAATGCCAGTTTTATTATTCCCTTATGTAAACTGAAAAAAATAATTTGATTGTGCCCTATCAGTGGTGTTTAATGATATATTTTGTTTTATTCCATCATAAATAATTATTACTTAAATCCGAATTATGCAATAGAAAGCAATGGAATTAATATTTTTAATCACCATTCCCAAAAATGAGGAAAATAATCAGGGTTGAAGCCTGTTACATTTGTTTCTTTAGCCCCAGACATAAATACTGGTTTACTAAACTTTAGGTTAGGGTTATTTAAACGGGGATAAACAATAACATAATTAGTTATTTTATAATGTGTTATAAGTATTTTAAATAACCATGTGCTTTGTAGACTGTGTGAAAATTAAAAAACAGCAGGAATTTGATAAAACATGTAGACTTCCGCTGGTGGATGTTGCATAAGTACAAAAACGGAACTCACCCCTCGCCTCCCTCTTGATAAGAGAGGGGAATATCTTTTATATAACATATTAATTTATTATAGTTTACAGTTGATTATGTGTTTAGCGAGCGAGGATTATTGTAGCATGGAATTTTAAAAATCAGACTTATGCGACATCCACCTCCAAAGTGCTTTAGAGGAATAATTGTATGCTAAAGCACTGTATTGTAATATGTTACTATATGTTTTTAATCCCGAAGTGATGACATGATTGTAGCAAAAACGAAAGAAACAATTATAAAAACCACATGGGTTGGTGTCGCATAAGTAAATGTTAGTTCTTTAAGAACTGAATAGATAAATATAATCAGAATTTAATTAAATTAAACATGTCTTGGGCTAAAGCCCATATCTTATTCATCCTCAATCCCCGACTTAAAAGTCGGGGTTATTTAAACTAAAACACAACCAATATTTGACTATATTATAATAAGTTATGGGTTATTATAACCCTAACCTAAAGTTTAGTAAACCGTCATTTATGGCGGGGGTTAGGCAAAAACGAATAATTCGGGCTTTAGCCCAAGTTAAGAATTCTATTATTTCTTGATATTCAATTATGAATTTACCTTTAAATGTAATTATTCTGCTTCAGCTTTATTTATCGCTTACTTATGCTACATCCACCATCGGGGTGACATGATTTTTTTTATAGCCAAATAGACAAAAACCGGGTCGAATTTGTTTTAATTTGTATTTAAATTTAGAGATATTTTAGAATGGGATATTTTTATGTAGATTATTTTAAATAATTTAGGATTAAAAACAATTAAAGAAATATCACAATACTGATTAATTGAAGTGATATTTTAGAAAAATAGTTGGCTAAAGATCACCAATTGTCAACTATTCTTCAGTATAATCTAAAATCACAGATTTTGTTTCGCCGCAGGAACAAACAAATTTTATTTCTTTAATATTATCATTTGCATCTTTTTTTAAGATCAATTTCACACCGCCATGACTATCTTCTTCAACGGTTATTTTAGCAAGACCGATTATTTTGGCTTTGTCTGCTTTAATAAGATTTCCATTGGCATCAAGATCGCGATACGAAATTTCTCTAAACACGGTTTCTTTAAATTCTTCTTCCATTTTAAAGAGCCTTATTTATAGTTTCATAAATTTTGTCAAGAGGTACAATAGCATCAGCATAACCGGAATCAACAACTGCTTTGGGCATTCCATAAACAACGCATGTTTCTTCCGATTGTGCAATACAATATCCGCCTAAACCTTTTAATTCCTTAATAGCTTCGTAACCATCTTTTCCCATTCCGGTCATAATTACACCAAGCGTTTGTTTACCATAAACTTTAAGTAACGAACGTATCATAACATCAACGCAAGGGCGGTGTAAAGTATCCGAAGGCCTATCGGATATATTAATTACAGGATCACCTGTACCGTTTTTAAGTACTGTCATATGATAACCGCCAGGGGCCAAATAGACCCATCCCCTTTTTACAACTTCATTATTTTCAGCTTCCTTTACAGAAATTGGTGATAACGAATTTAATCTTTCAGCAAGTGATTTTGTAAATTTGGGAGGCATATGCTGAACAATAAAAACAGGGACATTCATTTTATCATTTAAAAACGGAACAACTTTTTGTAAAGATAATGGTCCACCGGTCGAAATTCCAAGCCCAATGGCTCGGTATCCAATTCTAGGGACAATCAAAGATGCCCTGGATTGTGGAATTATTGTTTTATTTCTATCACCAAGCTTTTGAAGTCTTTCGAGACGAGATTGCAGTTTTTTTTGTTTTACAATAGCTTTAATTTTTTTTATAAGTTCTTCTTTAATATTAACAATATTAACACTTACAAATGACATTTCTTTTGGAATAAAATCAACCGCACCAAGTTCTAATGCTTGAATAGTAGCATCCGCTCCTTCTGTAGTTAACGAACTAACCATAATAACAGAAGTTGGACAGTCTGCCATAATTTTTTTTAAGGATGTTAATCCATCCATAACAGGCATTTCTATATCAAGAGTCACTATATCAGGTCTTAGTGCCTTTACAAGATTATATCCTTCCAGTCCGTTTTTTGCTGTTCCAACAATTTCAATATCAATGTCAGAACCAATCATAATAGATAATGATTTACGCATAAAAGCAGAATCATCAACAATAATAGCTTTAATTTTATCCAATTTTATTCCGTCAGCTTATGAATCATCTCAGCAATATCAACTATCATTACAACAGTACCGTCTCCCATAATAGTAGAACCTGAAACTCCTTCAATATTTCCAAGATAATTACCAAGTGTTTTAATCACTACTTCTTTTTGACCAATAAGGTGATCAACTTTAATACCGTAGCGTTTTTCAGCAATGCCTACAATAACAATATATTGCCATCCTTTTTGATTATTCATCTTTTTATTATACAAAACATCACTAATATCAATTAAAGGAAGTACATTATCGCGAAGCTTAATACAATCAACTTTATTAACATGATAAATTTGATTATTAGGAACGCGGACTACTTCAATAACAGAACTTAAAGGAATAACAATGATTTCTTTATTTATTTCAACATAAAGCCCTTGTATAATTGCAAGCGTTAAAGGCAATTTAATAATAAACTTAGAACCTTTATTTACCTCAGAAACAATATTTATTATTCCCCGCAATTTAGCAACATTGGTTTTAACAACATCCATTCCAACGCCTCTGCCCGAAACATTTGTAACAATCTCGGCAGTTGAAAAACCGGGCAAAAATATTAATCCGAATGCATCTTGTTTTGAAAGTTCGGCCGCAGCTTCTTTGGTTATAAGTCCCTTGCTAATGGCTTTTTCCTTTAATTTATCGGTATCAATACCGCCGCCATCATCTTCAATAGTAATGAGAATATTATTCCCCTCATGTTCGGCTGCAAGTATAACAGTGCCCACCTTGTCTTTACCTAATTTTTCTCTCTTCTCCGGCATCTCGACACCATGGTCAATAGCGTTGCGAACTAAGTGGACCAAAGGATCGTAAATTTCATCAATCAGGGTTTTATCAAGTTCTGTTTCTTCACCTTTAATAATCAACTGAACTTGCTTTCCCATTTCTTTACTCAAATCCCTCAATAAACGAGGGAACCGATTAAAGACTTTACCTATTTTAACCATCCTTGTTTTCATTATAGCAAGGTGCAAATCAGTAGTCATTAGATCGATACTACGAGTTGTTTCAGCTAAATCTCTTGCTATCTTGGTACCTTCGTACTCTACTGTAATTTCGTTACTTATTTGTGTTAAACTGTTTCGGCCTAAAACTAATTCCGAAACTAAATTTAATAACGAATCTAATCTTTCAACATCAACCCTAATAGAATTATCACCTTTTTTTGCAGCTGAAATTTTTTGATCGGCAATTTTTGCAGCTGCCGCCGTATCGGCTATAATTTTTTCAGCATTAGGTTCTGCTTTTGGAATAGTTACATTTCTAATTTGTAAGGCCGGATCAGGGAAATCTTCTTCTTCTTCCGGTTCACCTTCAATTTCCTCTTCCGGTTCAGTTTCCGGTTCTATAATTTCGTCAATTTTTTTTGTTGCTTCATTATCATTATTGGTAGTCAACACTTCAACAGCCTTTTCCACCTTTGGTGCTTCAATATTTTTAACCTGTATTTGTTGACCGCCCTCTAAACTTGCAACAATCTGATCAAGTTGTGTAACAACATCCTCTACTTCTAAATCTTCATTTTTGCTGTCATAAATAACACTAAGCAATAATTTTAATGTATCATAAGCTGCTAATATACCTTCAATAATATCATCGGTTAATACAGCATCTCCCTTACGCAATTTATTTAGAATATCTTCGCAGCGATGGGTTACACGCTGCAATTTTACAAGGCCAAGGAAACCCGCGGTCCCTTTTATTGTATGAAATGAACGGAAAATTTGATTTAATAAATCCTTGTCATCTGGTCTATTTTCCAATTCGACCAGATCTAAATCCAATGAATCCAAAATTTCTCGAGTTTCAACTATAAAACTCTCAAAAATTTCCTTCATTTCAGGATCGTTTAATAACGAATAATCATCTGTGTTCATAATTTATGAGAATAATTTATCAATTTCTTCTTGCGAAGCTTGTTGTTTTTGATCTGTAACTATTTGATCAACATTTTGTTGACGTTTTTCCGATTTATCATAAACTGCATTCGGATCAAAACTTGACCCCTCCGGAACCTCTATTGATATAAATTTAATATCTTCTTTAATATCCGATTGGTCAATTTCTTTAATCAGTCCGCTTAATTTATTATTTACAGAATCAATTAAATGGTTTACTGCAGCAAGCTGCTGAGTAGTAATGTCCTGTACTTGCAAAGAAATGGTAATTTGAAAAATATCGTTATTTGTTTGAGCAAGAATTTCTTTTATTCTATTAAAGGCACTATTATAATCGGTATTTTCTAAATATTCTTTTAATAGTCCCATAAGTTCTATATCATTACCATATTTTTGTTTTACTATTTCTTTAATTTCTTTACTTCTTTTTTCCTTTTCTGCAAACGAAGAAAAAACTGCTTCAACTTCCATAAGTTGGTTAGTAATACTGTCAACCATATCCAATATTTCGGTGGTGGCCATTTCGGTTTGAGAAGTAACATTATTTATTTGATTTGAGGCTTTTGGCATTTGAGCCGTACTTTCCGATATCGAAGTATTAATATTTTCTATAAGAGGCACGATCTCTTTCATAAACTCTATTAAACTTTGTATAATAGGAACAATTTTTTCTCCAAACTTAAACACATTTTTAAGATCGTTCAATTTTGAAAAAACCTCGGACATATTTCCGCCTATTTTTTGCATCTAAGCCTCTATTTATTAGCTAAAATTGATTCTATTTTTTCTTTTAATATTTGGGGTGTAAACGGTTTAATTACATAGTTGTTTACTTTTGCTTGAAGAGCCTCAACAATATCTTCTTTTACACCTCTTGTAGTAACCATCAAAATTGGAAGATTTCCGAAATTAGGATCCGATCTAATTGCTCGTGTAAGTTCCAAACCCGATAGAATAGGCATATTCCAATCGGTAATTACAAAACTGATAGAAGGATCGGCACCCAATTTTGATAGTGCTTCCGTTCCATCAGCTGCTTCAACCCAACTTGAATAACCAAGATTTCTCAAAGAATTAATTACTATTCTACGCATGGTTACCGAATCATCAACAACTAAAAATTTCAAATCCATAAAATCTCCGTTAATTTAGATATTTTGCTACTTCGTATTGAATTCGTTTAGGATCAAAAGGTTTTACCATATACGAATTTGCTCCCGAACTCATTCCTCTTTCTATCTCTTCGCTTCCGGCTAAAGATGACAAAATAATAATTGGAATATCTTTATAATCCTCATTTTGCCTTATTGCTTTTATTAATTCAAATCCGTCCATATTTGGCATATTCAAATCTGTTATTACCAAATCAACATTATGCTTGGGTAGTAGTTCCATGGCTTCCATTCCATCAATAGCGGAAACTACTTCAAAGCCATGCATGGTTAATGAGAATGTAACAAATTTTCTTATAGTGGGTGAATCATCAGCTATCATAATCACTTTTTTCATGAATTAATTACTCCTTTTTATATCCAATAGTTTTTGGAAAACTTATCAATTTAAACGCTTTCGAAATTCCATGCAATGTTTCCGAATAGCCAATAAATAAATAACCGTCTCTGTTTAATGAATTATATAAATGTGACACTACTTTTATCTTAGATTTAATGTCAAAATATATTAAAACATTTGCACAAAAAATTATATCAAAATTTGTCATCGCGCGCATACTAAAATCATCGTATAAGTTTAATAACTTAAAGCTCACCATTCGTTTTATGTTTTGATCAACTTCAAACGTATTGCCCGATGTTTTAAAGTATTTTTTTAAATAATATGCCGGAGTATTTCTTATGGAATATTCTTTAAAAATACCGCTTTTAGCTGTTTCAACAACCTGATAATTAATATCTGTACCAACTATTTCAATAGAAAGAGCCGGATATTTAGGTTTTATCAGTTCATTAAGTATCATTGCTGTCGAGTATGCTTCTTCGCCTGAAGAAGATGCAGCCGACCATATACGCAATTTGTTTTTATTTGTTTTAAAGGGTGAACTTAAAATTTGAGGCACTACTGTGGTAACAAGCGCATCTAATTGTGGTTGATTTCTAAAGAAAAAAGTTTCATTAATTGTTATAACTTCATATAGATACTTTAATTCGGTATCTCTGTTTGAATTATACTTCACATATTCAAAATACTTCTCAAATGTTTCAATTCCTAAAAAATTAATCCTTTTTTGCAACCTGCTTTCCAATAAATATTTTTTATTATCTTGAAAATATATCCCGCACAAGTCGTATATATATTTTCTCCATTCTTCAAACGACTGATCAGTTAATTTAACTTCGGCTTTTGAGGAAAGTCCAAAATTAAATTGAGGGAATGGTTTATTTGTTGAAGAACTTGAAAATTGATTCATCATAGTTTTACCTATTTCTAATATTATTATTCTTTAGAAGCCAATAAATTTTTTGCTTTTTCACTAACCATCTCTTCAGAATCTTCGGTTAGTTTTTTAATTGCTTCCTTACCTCTTGGATCATCAAAATACTCTAATATTTCCAATAATCGTATTTTATTCCAAAAATCATTATCATTAATCATTGTATCTACAAACATAAATGCGGTATCTGCATTTAAGAAAAACAACATCTCAATACAACTTCTTCTTACTTCTTCATCCGGATTTTCTAATCCGGCAGTAAACACATCGCACAAATTATAAAATTCAATTTGAGTTAGTTCTCTTAAACAATTACCACCCTCAATCTCAATAACTTCTTTAAATAATTCAATCAGAGCCTTAAAGTTAGTAGGATTCTTTTTTAAGAAATCACTTAATTTTGTATAAAGGGCTTTAGGTTTTTCAATAAATTTAGCTTTAATATTATCATTAATCTCGTTATCTTCACCATAAATTTTTAAGCAGGCATCAATAATCTCTTTATCATTAAAAACAGAAATTAAGTTTGAAGCAGCTCTTTTAAATCTTATGTCGCCTTCAATTAATGTTTTAAGGACTGCATTTTTCATATGTTCATCAAAAGGCACGTCTAACCTTAATTTATCTTTTAGCATATTTAACGATTCTACAGCAGCCCATGCTTTAGGTCCTTCTAAATTACGTAAATCGGATAAAAGCAAAAAGAAAGATTCTTCGTTTCCAATTAAACCGATACTTTCAATCATCGAAAATTTTGTTAGCTCATCTACCTCGTGAAACTTTTTCATAATAAATTGCAATGCTTCATCAGAACCAATTTTTCCAAGTGCTTCAATAATTGTTGGACTAAATAGTTCGCTGACCTCGTAAAATTTTATTATTTCCGGTACAGCTTTTGCACATTTAATATTTCCCAATGCCTCAATAGATGCCAAAACAACATTTTCGTTTTCCGTTTTATATAATGTTTCCAAAAACTTATCTGCCGGAATAGGGTCACCTATTAAACCAAGTATATCAATAATAAATTTTTTATCGTCATCATTCCCCTTATCCATATATTGCAACATAGAATCAATAACAACTGTTCCTTTTTTAAGTAAAACTTCACCGGCAAGATTTCTGATAGAAATATCGTTGGACGAAACAAAAGGAACGATTAAAGAACCTATTTCCGGATTTTCTAAATTAATTAATGCAAAAGAAACGGCATCTCGCACTCCTTTATCAGAATCTGCCAATCTACTTGCTAAAAGTTTTATTACGGCTTCCGGCAAATTTGTATTAAAGTTTATACTCTCCACTGCACTTCGCCTTATTTGCGGATCAAGTGATTTTAGCCCTTCAATTGCATCATTAATTTCCTTTGGATAGTCTTCCATTTTGTCCTACCTATTTTATAAACCTTTTTTTGATATATTAATTACAAAATACAAATTTATTATTTATTTATCCCAAAAAACTTACAATTTTTTGTAAATATTTCCATTCTAAATTTAATCATCGAAAAATTACTGAATTTGTTTAGTCACTTCCAAATTTAATTGTTCCATTCTATACCTTAATTTAGAACGAGATAATCCTAAAACTTTGGCGGCACGAACTTGATTACCTTTTGTAATTTCTAATGTCTTTTGAATTAAACTTTTTAATACAACATCAATTGCAATTCCTTCTGTAGGAATTTGTAATACAAAAGAATTACTTTGTAATATTTCTTCTTGGGGATTACGCAAAAAATTAAAATGACTCTCTTTTAATCTATTGCCGTCAAGCATTAATACTGCACGTTCAAATGCATTTCTCAATTCTCTGATATTTCCCTTCCAATTTTGCATCTTTAATAAAGTAAGTACTTTTTCATCCACTTCAATAATTTGCTTGTTAAACTTTTTAGAAAACTCGTCAATAAAAGAATATGCTAAAACAGGAATATCTTCTTTCCTATCGCGTAAAGGTGGAATTGTAAGTTTGGCAACATTTATTCTATAAAATAAATCTTCTCTAAAATTTCCTTTTTTTACTTCATCTTCTAAATTTTTATTTGTTGCTGCTAATATGCGTACATTTACAACTACTTCTCTTTCTCCGCCAAGTCTGTAAAATTTCCGCTCTTGAAGTACACGAAGCAATTTAACCTGCATTTCAAAACTTAATTCTCCAATTTCATCTAAAAGTATTGTCCCACCTTCTGCAAGTTCAAACTTACCAAGCTTTGTTTTTTGAGAAGCACCCGTAAATGCACCTTTTTCATGCCCAAACAATTCGCTTTCGGCTAATTCTTTTGGAATTGAACCACAATTTATGGAAATAAAAACTTTATTATTTCGCGGACTTATCTGATGAATATATTTAGCTAAAACTTCTTTTCCCGTTCCGCTTTCCCCTTCAATCAGTATTGTTGTGTCACCGCTTGAGGAAAGTTTTTCAACTTCTTTAATTAATTTTACAATAGGTTTGCTTTTGCCAAATATATCTCTGCTAATTATATCTTCTCCAACAATTGAACGTAAAGTTTCAACCTCCCTTCTAAGCTTAAGATGACTTACACATTTATCAAGCACACGGTTTAATTGCTCCAAGTCTATTGGTTTTAATAAAAAGTCGTAAGCCCCGGCTTTCATTGCACTAACAGCAATGCGAACATCACTGTAAGCAGTAATCATAACAACAGGAATATCAAAGTACTTTTTCTGTAAATCCTTTAATATATCAAGCCCATTATGAGAAGTAAGATATATATCTAATAAAATTATATCAGGATTGGCAATTTCAATAATATTAAAAACTTTTCCGCCATCCATACATATTTCAACATCATAGTCTAACTTAACAAGTATTTTTTTAAGTGATAAACAAATCAAATTATCGTCATCAATTATCAATATACGTGGCTTCATTCATTATCCTCATTTTTTTTATGTGGAAATATAATAAAAAATTTACTCCCTTTTCCTTCAACGCTTTCAAAATCCAATTTTGCATTAAATTCTTCAAGTAACATTTTGCATACAACAAGTCCCAATCCGGTACCATGTGCCTTGTTTGTATAAAAGTCACTAAATATTTTAACTTTATCTTCTTCTTTTATGCCAACTCCATAATCTTCAATTTCCAATAATATATCATTATTAGTATTTAAGCCTACTTTTACTTCAACTTTGTTGTTCATAAAACTTGCTTCAATTGCGTTATGTATTAAATTAACAAAAACTTGTAATATTTTATTTTTATCTACATCAATATGAGGAATCGGTTCGTTATAAATTAAAGAGATGCTGATATTTTTAAGTTTGGCTTCACCTTCAATAAGTGAAGTTGCCTGTTCTAAGATATCTTTTATGGAATGATAATTTATTTCTTTATTCGAACGACGCGAAAAATCTAAAGTATTTTCCATTAAAATCTGAATTCTTTCGGCTGCTTCTTTACATGCCTTTACACTATCTAAAATTTCAGAATTAAGCTCTTCTTTGCTCAAAGTCAAATAATCAAGATTTAACATCAGCGCAGACAAGGGATTTCTTATTTCGTGGGCCAAACTTGCAGCCAATTTGCCCAACACAAGTAATTTATTACTTTGAATATCCCCGATCAAAACATTCCCCGTTAATAATATTTTATAAAATCAATTTATGTATATTAATTAATTTGTTAAAAACTTGCAAATAATAGAAGTTTTATTTATGTAATAATTTAGGTGAAAAAATGTTTAATGGATGGAAATGATATCTATGCTAGTTTTTGTTGATATCATTTAAGATTAATTCTGAAGTTTTTGAAAGGACTTCTTTGGAATTGTAAAAACCACTATTAATCTTTTCATGAATTTTAGAATAATCTTTAGCTGTAATATCTTTTGATTGCAGCACTCTTGCCTCTTTCGATATTTCTAATTTATCAGTAATTTGTGTACTTTTAGATTGCACAGACTGTATTTGTTCTTGCGGAGCTGTATATGTTTTAGTAAATGTATTTAACTGCGAATTTACGCTTTTAATATCCATTTTTATCACCTGTAATTAACAATTTTTTTTTGATTTTCCATTGCACGAATTTCTTTACTTAATTCTTGTAACTCAATATTTTTTATTCTAATTATACTATCGAATTTTTTATCAATATGTTTAGTAATTTCGCTAATTTCTTTTTTAATTTTTTCTACAACTTCTATCGGATATTCTTCTTTTATTTTCTCATAATAGGCTTTAATTTCTGATAGAAATATTGTTATCTTTTCATTGTTAGGAATATAATCTTCACCATCCATATTATCCAAACACTTATCAATTTTATTGAGATTTAGCTTTATCTCACATACTGCATTAGTTAACTTGCTATCCATTTACGATGATGCCATAAATGACGATAAAGTGTTTTGATTATTAATCATTGTTGCATACTGTTGCTGCATCTGATAATACTTATTTCTTAAGTTTTCCGAATTTTTATCAATTCTTGTTTGTGTTGATGTGATTTTATCGGTTAAATACTTAAGACTGCTTGAGTACGTATTTCTGATGTTAGCAATAACACCTGTAGAACCCACATAGTTATTTACTGTTGAATATAATTTTGCTGCTACTCCGTCTGTAGAAGAAAACAATGCTTCAACATCACTTCCATGATCCGCTATCGAACCCGTGAGCAGACTTTCATTATCCAAAGTTAATCCCGAATCCGGATCAAATGTAATTCCAATTCTTGAAAGTCTTGAGTATTGACTATCAGACACTCCGTTGACTTTTCCAATAGCAGTAGTAGTAAGATTTCTTAATAAACTGGAAGCAGTAGCATCACCAACAAAAACTCCCCTAGTTGTAGAATCGGTTGTTGAATTATACTTTATTGTTGAATAAACACTATTAAACTGTTTAATAAAATCTTTTATCTTGTTAGTAATTGTAGAGTCGTCATTTGCAACAGTAACATCAACAGGGTTTACGGTATCTTTCATAGTACTTGTTAATGCAAAAGTAACACCATCGGCAAGATCTGTAATGCTGTTAGTATTTCTTTGAATATTTATACCATTAAAATTTAATTTTGCATTTAATTGATTATCTGTTGTACTATTGCCGGAATAAACAAATCCTGCACTATCATCACCTGTTATTAAGGTCCTGCTATTTAATATTGAAGACGTTAAACCCAGTTTACCTAATGCATTTCCCGAAACATCCTCTAAAATAAGTCTGTTGTCATAACCTGTGTTATCGGCTGTTAATGAAAATTTTGTATTTCCTGTAGATGGAGAAAAGTACGAACCGGTACTTATTGCCGAGGCAGCTTTTTCTTTTGTAACGTTAATTCCCATAAAAGAAACAATTCCCGCAATATCATCAGATGTTTCGATAGAAATATATTTTGCAGAATCATCAACCGTCAGTTTTAGTTGTCCTGTTGTACTATCAATTTCTGTAGTTATTCCGGTATTATCACCTATTTTAGTTTTAAGATCGTTTGCAACATCACTGTATGATGCATTGGTAAAATCGTAACTTATGGTTTTTTTAGTTCCGTTAAGGTTAACAATAAACTCACCTGTCCCCGAAAAAGTATTGCTTTGGTTTGCAGTAGATGATTTTACAACCGCTTTATCGGTATTTATGGCAGTACTAAGTTTTTGCATTAATGTTTGATTATTTTCCGTATCATCAAAATCTACATCAACATAACTTGTGTAATCGCCGCTTTTCATCTTTATTGTATGCTTTCCTGTCATATCTGTCACATCATAAGTATCGGTAGTATAAGCAAGGCTTTGTGAAACAAGGAGGTCACTTTTTGCAAGTTGGTTAACCCTTATCGAATAGTTACCGGCATTTGCAGTTTTTCCGGCAGATGCAGTAAAATAATCGGATGTTGAAAGAGTAGCTTTCTTTGATTTGAACAGAGAACTTGAAGTGGCAACCTTAAGTTCGGCTAAAATAGTTCTAAATGAATCTAATTTTGAACTTAAATCTTCCCACGTGCTCGAAAGCGTATTAAATCTTGCTTTTCTAGTTTCAAGGGGACTAATAGCTTTATTATATTCAACTGTTGAATACTGAGTTACTAATTGTTCAATCCCCGAATTGGATAACGGGTTTACACTCATCTTATGACCTCATGTTTTTATTAAATATAATTACCCATACTTCACGTAAATCGCTAAGTATCTTCAGGGTAATTTCATTTTTTCCTTTTCGCATCTGATCTTGTGCAAATTCATATAACCTATACAGTCCGGCCGAAATTTCTCGAGCTTTTTCATCATCAAAATTAAGGGCATTTATTAACTGAGTAATTGCTTTATTAGTTTTTTCTAAATCCCCTCTCTGACAGTTCACAATAGCGAAATCATATACTTTTAATAATAATTTCTCTTGTGTAGCATCCAAGATTTCTTTTGTTAAATAAGCATTCGCTTTATTATTCCGCTCATACAAGAATGATGCTCGTTGTTGCATTTTCGTTTTCCGTTTATTTATAAAAAGCTCTTCAAATTAATGAAGAGCAATTGATTAAAAATCAAAAATTATTGCATTAACTGTAAAACTTGTTGTGGTGCCATATTTAACTGCGCTAACATAGAGGTAGCTGACTGCTGTAAAATTGTTCCTCTCATAGAGTTCAATTGTTCCCAAGCCATATCAGTATCATAAATTCTACTAATGCTGGATTTTGCGTTTGAAATAGCAGTATTTAATGTTTCATCCTTAATATCCAAACGTTGTGAGAAGTTACCAATTTTACCTAATGCGGTAGTTACAGCACTCTTAAGCGAAGTTAAAGCGGATGATAATCCAACCAAACCGCCAATACCACCCGATGTACTTGTTAAATACGAAGTAGAAACGTTTACAAAACTTGATAGACCGGCAGAAAAGTTAGTATCATATCCGCCATTTCCGGTAGATGCCAATGTTCCTGCAAAATCTAATTTTAAGGTATCGCCAGCTTCTCCAACCTGAAAAACAAATCCTTTTCCCGCTGTAGAATACAATAAAGTAGAATTGTTGAATTTTGTACTTTTTAATTTTGATTCTATTTCTTTTGATAAGGATGCAATATCATCTTTAATAGCGGTTGCATCAGCTGTCGGGTTGGTTGCATCCGAAAGTTTACCTTCAATTTTTGTTAAAAGGTCATTAATACCTAAGAGGTTACTTTCACCTGTAGCTAAAAGATCTTTTGCTGCCGAAATGTTGCCTTGAGCACCTTCCATAATTTTTACTTTACCTTTTAACGAGTTACCAACGTTAAAACCTGAAGTATCATCAGCAACTGATTGTAATTTTTGACCCGAAGCAATTCTCAATTGAGATTTTGTAAGATCATTGTTTATTTTTGCTAAATTGTAATAAGCACTTAGGGCGTCGATGTTAGTGTTAACTCTAAATCCCATTAGGTTGCCTCCATATATATTTGTTTACTAAAATGTTTTTTTCTAATTATTTCTTATTTCTATTCTAATTATCGAAAATATTTCTTGTAACTTTAGGCTTTATTTTAAAATAATAAAACTTTCCTTCATAAGATAGTAATAAATAAAATAAATTTTCATCATTTTTATGTCTTTTAAACCAAATATGATTTTACTAAAATAATAATTTAATTTATAACATTATACAAAATTACTAAATATTATTAAAACAACACTTGTTTATTGTACAACTTTGTGTCCTTTTACTCCATAAATATACTACTTAAGTTCCAATTTTTACAAAAATAATTTATTATACAATATTAAAAAGTTTTCTCTCGGGTAATATTTAAAATGTTTTCCTTTTTTTTAATATTTTAATTTGTAAATTACACATTAAAATTTAAAAGGATTAAAATGATAGATTTTTTGTATTCAGTTGATGTTGGAATTTTTTATTTTATTAATCATACGCTTGCAAATCCTATTTTTAACAAATTTTTTCCGTTTATTACTGATGTGAAAAATTGGTATTTAACTTATGTGGTTTTATGGCTAATTTGTTTTTTTAAAGGAGGAAGAACCGGAAAAGTAGCAGCAATTGGGTCAATATTTGTTATAATTGCCTCCGATCAAATAAGCAGTAATTTGATAAAAAATTTTGTTGGAAGAATAAGACCATGTAATGTTTTATCTAATGTTAATATTCTTGTTGGTTGTACAGGTTCTTTTTCTTTTCCTTCATCACATGCTGTTAACAATTTTGCCATAGCAATGTTTTTTTACAAATTTTTTCCAAAACTAAAATACGTTCTTTTTGTTTCTGCTTTTTTTGTAGCACTATCACGTCCTTACGTCGGAGTTCATTATCCTTCGGATATTTTTTTTGGAGCTTTAATTGGAACATTAATTGGTTACATAATGGCTATTATTGCTTTTAAAACAGATTTATTCATTAAACAAAAATTCAACAAATAATTTATGAAAACAAAATTAGAAATTGCCAAAAATTGGCTTCCAAGGTATACCGGTACAGAATTAGACCAATTTGGAGATTACCTTTTATTAACAAATTTTAGCAATTATGTAAAAAATTTTGCTGAAAGGTTTAATTGCGATGTAAATGGCGAAGGTAAACCAATGCAATCCGCAACCAACAGTAACGGGTTAAGTATCATTAATTTTGGTATCGGTTCTCCTAACGCTGCAACTATTATGGATTTATTAATTGCTCGCGAACCCAAAGGTATTCTTTTTTTAGGAAAATGCGGCGGACTGAAACGATCCACAGAACTAGGTCACTTTATTTTACCTACCGCTGCAATAAGGGGTGAGGGAACCAGTAACGATTATTTTCCACCCGAAGTACCTGCCCTTCCATCTTTTAAAGTGCACAAGTTTGTTTCGGATATTATTTTACAGCATAATATTGAATACAGAACCGGAGTAGTTTATACAACAAACCGCCGTTTATGGGAACATGACCAAAACTTTAAAAAATATTTAAAAAGAATAGGTGCAATTGGAATAGATATGGAAACAGCTACTATTTTTATTACCGGTTATGCAAACCAAATTGCCCGTGGAGCTTTATTACTTGTTTCGGATTTACCAATGTTTCCGGACGGTATTAAAACTTCTCAATCTGATGCCATTGTTACAAAAAAATATGTCGATTTGCATTTGACCATTGGCATTGAAGCAATGACAGAAATTGGAATTAAAGGCGAACAAATAAAACATTTTACGTTTTAGTTTTGGCATTCCGTTTGTTGTTTAGTTGATAAGAATTTGAATTTGTGTAGTATTTAAGTAAAATAAATGTTATTTTGTGAATAGTTGAAAAGAAAAGTAGACAGTACATGTATCAAAAATTAAACATAATAGGTAAATAAAATGAAAAATAAAATAGTAGTACTTTTTAGTTTGTTATTTTTAGTAACCTTCAGCAATTTGATTAATGCTCAAGATGATGCCGAGAAGCAGTTAATTAAAACTTCCGTTACTAAACTTTTTGATTTAAGTAAATCAAAAGATCTATCCGCAGCCGCTGTATTATTAGTATATACCGGCGATGACCAGGCACGAAATTATAAGCAAGCATATAATGCTGCAAATAGCGAGGATCTAAATCAAGTAAAACGTTTAATGAAAAAAATTAAAGCTCTACTTGATATCAGCGATTCTAATACTTTTACCGATTTTGGCACTTCTACTAAAAATGATGTTAAAATATATACTATAACCGTTCAATTTAAAAGTGGTGCTCAAACCTTAAGTTCGGTTTTTTCATTTGTTAAATCAGCTGACAAATTTTTACTTGCCTCCGTTGATTAATATTTAGTATTTTTGACTTCATTTCTTTTTTTTTGACAAGAGACACAATTTTCTATATTTCCAACAAACAGCAAGGGTCAATGTAAAAATTACGCTTGCTGTTTTATTAATGTTACATCAATTGAAAAGTACACGTCCAAAAGAACACCCATCATTTTGATATTCCGCCTTTTTTAATTAATTTCCACTTAAATAATATATTTGCAGGATTTATTAATAATGAATAATGACCAATCCTCTTCCAAACATATATAAAATTGATGATTGTTTTTTATTTTTAAAAATGGTTCAATTTGTTATTATATGTTATGTTTTACCTTTTACCTAAAATAAAAATAAAACAGGGAACACTTTTATGGTTTATAGTTTTTTATTGATTGGATTAATAATCTTTTTTGCTGCATTTGTACAAAGCTTTTCGGGTTTTGGTTTTGCGTTAATTTCTATACCCTTGTTAACCTTTTTTTTTGATATTAAAACAGCCGTTCCATTAGGTGCTTTGTTTGGATTAATAATTAATATTTTGCTTGTTATAAAACTAAAAGAAGAAATAAATTTCAAAAAAATTAAAAATTTATATATTGGTGCCCTATTCGGAATTCCATTAGGTATATGGGTCTTTGTTTTTGTAAATGCAAGTATATTAAAATATGCTGTTGCAATAATAATTATTGTTTTTGTCTTTAATGCATTTATTAAAATTTTAAAACCACAAAAGCTTAATCCTTTTTGGGGATATATTACAGGTCTTATCTCAGGCATTTTAGGAGGTGCTTTGAATATCAACGGACCTCCGGTTTTAATTTATTTTTATTTTGTTTCATCTAACAAAACCGAATTAAAATCATCAATTAGCGGCTATTTTATTGTAACATCCATTATTATTGTAACTACACATCTCATTTCGGGAATCACTTCAACATTTATAATATTAAATTTTTTGTATTTTTTACCTTTTCTGTTTTTAGGCTTTTATTTAGGAATATCTTTATTTAATAAAGTAAAAACCGAAATTTTTAATAAAATTGTATTATTCATTTTAATGATTATAGCAACTCTTTTATTTTTTAATTGAAGTATTTTTAAGAATATAAATGTTATTCCTTTTATTTTTAATAATTTTGTTTTATTTTATATTAAACTATATTTTCAGGTAATTTACATGCGATACGAAGGAACCGAAGAATTATTCTACAAAAACGGACAATTACGCGAACTTAAAAATTACAAAGCCGGAAAACTGAACGGTGAGTGTAAAGTTTTTCATAAAAACGGGGCACTTGCAGAATTATATCTATATGCCGACGATCACAAGGAAGGAATCTCTTGTAATTACTACGAAAGCGGAATATTAAAGACCGAATTGATTTATCATAATGACGCTATTGATGGAGTTGTTAAATATTTTTATGAGGATGGCGAACCTAAAGCAGAAGTAACTTACAAGGCAGGAAAAAAGGATGGTAATGTTCGCATTTTTTATCAATCAGGGGAATTAAAAGAAAATTTTTCAAACCAAAATGATAAAATCGAAGGACAGCTTTCAACTTATTATAAAAGTGGGACTATTAAAGGCGAATGGAACTATAATAATGGCGTTCCGGATGGACTTTCAAAGTTTTATTATGCCTCGGGCGAACTTTTAGCAGAAAAAGAATATTCTAAAGGCAAAGACCATGGAATAACAAAAATATTGCACAAAAATGGCAATATTAAAGAAGTAATCAGCTTTGATCAAGGAATTAAAAACGGTATAAACAAACATTACGATAAAAACGGAAATATTATTAAAGAATATTTATACCAAAACGGAAAAAGAACATCTTCAACCGATTATACAAAAAAGAAAGATGAAGTACCAAAAACCCTTGATTATGCCGCCAGGCCGATACTTAAATCAAAAGCGCAAAAAGTTTTTATTGCCGCTTCAAAAATTATCATTTTGTTCATCTCAACATACTTTATTTATCTTTTATTAGTCTGGCTTCTTGGCTAATTACTAACAAACAACAACCATAGTTGTGTAGTAAAAAAAACAACCGTCAAACCCATAATTATGGGCATAAAGGTTGAAAATAGCGTCCATTTTAACGATTTCGTTTCTTTATAAATTGTATATATGGTTGTAGAGCATGGATTATGTATTAAACTAAACAACATAAGATTAATACCCGTTAATAAATTCCAGCCACCTGCTTTAAGTATATTAGCGGTACCTTCAACCGAATTCATTTCAAACATAACTCCGGCTCCCGAGCTGGCAGCAACATTCATATTTACAGTCATAACCGTAAGCATAAGTATAGTGGGAACAACTATCTCGTTTGCGGGAATAGCAATAATATATGCAAGTAATATTACCCCATTTAAACCAAAAAACAAAGCAAAAGGATTTGTCCAATCAATAAAATACTCTCCAATACTAATACTATTGTACGTAACATTAGCCGTAAGCCATATAACAATACCGGCCGGAATTGCAAAAACAACAGCCCGCCATAATACAAATAACGTTCGGTCTATTAATGACGTATATAAAGTCTGCAATATATGAGGCGGTCTGTATGGTGGAAGCTCTAAAGTAAATGCAGAAGCCTCCCCTTTTAATATCGTGTTAGAGAGCGCCCACGAAACTATCAGGCTTAATACAATTCCCAACACTGCAATGGCAACAACGGCCGCTGCCGAGGCAAATCCGGCCAAATAGGAAGGAACCGCACCCCCAATAAATATGGTGGCAATTAAAATTTGTGTGGGCCATCTTCCATTACATAACGAGAAGTTATTTGTAATAATTGCAATTAATCTTTCACGTGGACTATCAATTACTCTTGTTGCAACAACACCCGCAGCATTACATCCAAAGCCCATACTCATTGTTAAAGCCTGTTTACCATGCGCACCTGCCTTGCGAAATAAATTATCCATATTAAAAGCCACACGCGGTAAATAGCCAAAATCTTCTAACAATGTAAAAAGCGGAAAAAAGATCATCATTGGCGGTAACATTACACTTACAACCCATGCCCCCGCTAAATAAGCACCGTCTATTGTTACACCAATAAACCAGACAGGTAATCCAAAATTAGTGAATATATTTTTTAATGCCGGATGAAATGAATCCACCAATACCGACGCAATTAATCTTGATGGAACATTTGCTCCAACTATTGTAATCCAAAATACAATTGCCAAAAGTAAAAGCATTATTGGAAATCCAAGATATTTACTTGTTACAATTTTATCTATCTTTTTATCTAAGTTATTCTTCTTTTTATTTCCATCAATTTCTACCGACTTACCGGCAATTAAAGAGGCTTCCTGAAAAATAGACTCCATAACAGAATCATGTAATTCTTCACCTAACGTAAGTCGTAGTTCGTTTGCTTTATCTAATATTTTAATATTAATAGTTTCGTTCATTTTTTCTCCTAAAAATCATTTGCTTTTTCTTGAAGCAAATCATTTTTTTCCAGTACACCAAGTTCATTACTTTTAACCGCATCAATTATTCTTTGGTCGCCTTCCAACAGCCTTAAAGCAACCCATCTTAAATTAGGTAAATTTGGATATTGTTTTTTTAATAATAGAGATAATTCATTTATTGCATCATTAATCTTTTTGTCATTTATCCCTTTTATTCTTTTTGGTTTGCAAATATACGCTCCAGTTGCCACTTCATAAATGCTTTTAAGCAATTCCGGAATTCCAACTTTTTGTCGGGCTGCTGTTAATACAACCGGTATTCCTAATTCTCGCGATAAAGTCCTTTGATCAACAATAAGATTATGTCTTTTTGCCTCATCAATCAAATTTACACAAAGAACAGCCCTATCGGTCAATTCCAAAATTTGTAAAACTAAATTTAAGTTTCTTTCTAAACGCGTAGCATCAACAACAATAACTGTAACATCAGGCTGCCCAAATAAAATAAAATCCCTTGCTACTTCTTCATCCGTACTTGTTGAAAGCAAAGAATAAGTACCCGGTAAATCAACTATCTTAAATTTTTTTTGGCTGAACAAAAAACCGCCTTCAGCTCGCGACACTGTTTTACCCGGCCAATTGCCGGTGTGTTGTTTCAGTCCGGTAAGACTGTTAAAAACAGTACTTTTTCCGGTGTTCGGGTTGCCTGCAAGGGCAATTACAAAATCAAAGTCGCCCATATCTATACCAAGCTTAACCAAGTTCCCTAAATTATGGGCCGGGCAAGTTTCGCATTTACTCATATCAGCCATTTAATATCTCACTATGTTTTTTTTCGATATAAATATGCTCTGCCTGTTTATTTCTTATCGCAACAGTCGTGCCCCTAACAAGGTACCCTCTAGGATCACCACTAAAACTTTCTAATTCAGCACTAATTTTAGTTCCCGGCACAATTCCAAAATCCATTAAACGCCTTCTTTGAATACCGCGGCAGGCCGGAGAAATACCGGCCACTACAGCCTCGTCCCCGGTACTTAACAAATTTAAGGTGTTATATTTTTTCTTTAATTTAGATGACGAATCTTTAACAACTGTAATGTTTTGGGCAAATGAAGGGGCTAAAATGCATTCTTCCCCATTTGTCGTAAATCTGATTCTTTCGTTATTTAAGTCTATTAATCTTACCTGCATACCGGGATAAATTCCAAGTGCAATTATCTGCGAAAATATTTCGGTCGGTTCATCTTCAATGTGGCTTATAAAACCCATCTCTCCTTTTTCAAGGTTGCTTAAAGGCACTCCCTGTCTGTCTAATATCCTTCCGTCCTCAGAAGGAATTGGATCTCCATGCGGATCAAAAAGAGGGTTGCCAATTTGAGCTGCAATTTTATTTGCTTCTTCAAAACTGATATTATGTTCTTGATATTCAGCCTCCTGATGCCATTCCGATTCCTTTAGGCTAGTTTCATCTGCTAAATATCGTTCCCATATTCTGTGAACTCTAATAACACGTAATGCGTAACTTCTTCCTTCTTCGGTAAGCTGAACTTCGTCTTTTACTGTTTTTACTAAACCCATTTTTTCCAATCCGGCAACTAAATTAAACGCTTTGTTTACAGTAACGCCTAAAATACCGGCCAAACTTTGCGAAGATGAAGTTGTACCCCTATATTCATTATCAAAGATATGTTTTAATCCATCTTCAATAAGTACTCTTTCGGAGTTGTTATGTATTTTTTTCCAAAGTTGTAAAAGCCCCCATTTTGGATGAAGTAAAATTCCACCTATAATAACAATAACCAATCCAATAATAAATGTATATGTTGGTGACATTATTTTCTCTTAATGTTTTTGTTTATTTTTAATCTATTACCAATTTAAACAAAAATTTATTTAATTCCGTTTCAAATAAACAAAATTTGGCTATTATTTATTTACAACTTCTGCCATTCCAAAACCATAACAATTCTTTTCACCAAACCCTGTTAAATATCCAATTTCAATCAATCTAGGATATCCTTTTAACGTATATGATATTTCATTGGCAATAAGCTTAAAAAACAGAATTTTGTTGTTAGGCATTATTAATTTGAAAAGATTCTTATAAATATATTACTGCTTTCATATCCATTTTAATAGAATCTATTAAAACCTTAATTCATTAAAAAAAGTATTGTTATACCGGCAACAGCAACAACGGCACCAACAATTGACCGGAAACTTAATTTTTCTTTATAAAATATCCAAACAATTGGAAGCATAATAATAGGTACAGTTGACATTAAAGTTGAGGCTACACCTACATAAGTATGCGAAATTGCAATTAAACTTAATGTTATTCCAAGATAAGGACCAATAACTGCCCCAACGGAAGAATAAACAAAGGCTTTTTTATTGTTCTTAAATTTTTTAATTGGATTTTTGAGCTTGTTTGAGAAAAATAAGATTGGATAAAACAAAATTAAAGATGCACCAAGCCTAATAAAAGTTGCAAAAAATCCGTTTATCTCTCCTTCATTAAAGGCAAGTTTGGCAAATATCAAGCCGGCACCTTGTCCAACTGCCGCCATAAATGCAAAAAATATTCCTTTATAAATATGTTTATTTTTTTTAATATTCGAATCTTGTTTTTGAATAAGAACCAATAATATTCCAATAAAAGTAACAACAACCCCAACTATACCCCAATTGGAAATATTTTCATTTAAGAATATATAGGCAAAAAATGCTGCAATAATTGGCGCAAGGCACATTAACAACATACTTAATCTTGCTCCAATTAATTCAAAAGCTTTAAATAAAAAAGCATCTCCAACAGCAATTCCAATAATTCCGCTAATAACAAGATTAGCATATTGCGAGCCGCTTATATTATAATTTACACTTAAAAACAAAACAGTTATAAGTAATAAAAATTCTCCAATAATCATTCTTGTAATATTAACCAAAGAGGAGCCTACGGTTCGCGAGGCTTCAGTAAAAGCAATTGCCGAACCGGACCAAAGAAATGCAGTTGCTAAAGCGGCAAATTCACCTAACAGCATAATAACCTTTAATTTTTCATCAAAAAAACATTTAATTTTTTACCAATTTCTTCAAAAACATCGTTCCATATGTTAGGTTCGTTTTGTCTAAATAAAGTACACGATGGATACCAAGGCGAGTCGGTTCTTTTTTCCAGCCATCTCCAATCCGCCGAAAATGGCAGTAAAATCCATGTTTCTTTTCCCATTGCACTAGCAATGTGAGCTATTGAAGTATCAACTGTTATTATTAAATCCATACTGCTAATTATTGCTGCTGTCTGAGATAAGTCTTTTATGCCATGCATCAAGTTTGTAATATCATTTTCCTTTAATAAAATTATTTCTTCTTCATTTATTTCGTATTGAAGATTAAAAAACTTAAATTTTAAATTACTGTTAATTGTACTAATCATTTCAATAAATTTTATTAATGTTGTATGTCTTTTTCTATTAAAAGGAGGATTTTTTTTACCCTTCCAGCAAATTCCTATTTTTTTATTTTTAATTGAAAAATAATCATAAAATTTTTCAATGTTTGGCATGTCACACTTCAGATACGAATCAAAAACGGGTATATTTACAAGATCGGTATTAAACAAACGAGGCAATGATAAAAGTGGAATAATATAATCATAATCTTCAATATTTACCTTTTCAACTATTTTTACATCCATAAAAGCAAAGTTAAATAATTTGCGTAAATCTTTTCTAATAAACAAATAAATTGAAGGATTTATTTTTAACAGCATCAATAAATATCTGCTAAACATAATATTATCCCCAACACCTTGTTCCCCGATAATCAAAACATTTTTACCTTTTAAATTGGCAAAATCAGTTGGAATTTTATCTAAAATTTGGAAATATAATTTATCTTTTTTAATACGCCATTCATATTCCTGCCATCCTTTAATCAACTCACCGGTTACAAGCAATACTTCGGAATAACCAACATGCGTTTCAGTATTATTTGGCTCCATTACTAACGAATTTTCAAAGCACGCTTTTGCAGAATTATAATCAGCCATTTCGTAATACAACACTCCAAGACTATATAATACCCTAAAATCATAAAGGTTTTTATTAATTAAAAACTCGTATAATTTGAATGAGTCGCCAAATCTGTTAGTATTAAAATAAATAGTACCAATATTTAAATACGCATCTAAATAATTTTCGTCTAATTGTATTGCCTTGCTAAACAAATCAAATGCTCGGTCATAATTTTCAAAAGCAATGTTAATATTTCCCAAATTAAAAAACACTTCAGGATTGTTTGGATACTTTTGTACGGCTTCCATAAATAAATTTGAAGCTTTTACTAAATGTCCTGTCGAGCTATATAACAACCCCAAATTCAACATCAAGTCCAAATTATTATAATTAGAATTTCTAAGCTTTAAATAATATTTTTCTGCTATATCAAACCGTTCTAATTTTTGGTTTAATAAACCAAGCAGAAATACAATTTCGTTATTAGTCGTAAAAATTGATTTGGCAGTTTTTAATAATTTTTCGGCTGAACTATAATTATTTTCCGCTAAATAAATATTTGCAAGGTTAAGGTAGGGCGATACATAATCATATTTCAAATCTATTGATTTGTTGTAATTTTCAATAGCCTTATTAAATTGATGATTTTTTTGATAAGCCAAACCAAGATTATTAATCAGTCTAAAATTTGCGCTGTCAATTTCAATACATTTTTCAAAACAATTTATTGCTTCAACAAAATTATCATTTGCATAATATTCAATCCCCATTTTTTCGTAATGGTCAAACAAATTGGGTTCATCTAAATTTAATTTGGGTGTCCTTTTGGGAAAGTCGAAATATTTCAACAACTTTTCCTTCAGTTGAACAAATACATCTTCCCAATTTCCCCTAGTTTTCTGTTTAATTATTGTAACTGAAGGATATAAAACACTTTTACCGTTTTCTTCAATCCACCGCCAATCTAGCGTGTCGCTTAACAGTAAAAAGGCCGGTTTATTCATTGCACCTGCTAAATGGATTAAAGCAGTATCAATTGTAACAATTAAATCCAATTCCATAATAATAGCAGCTGTATCCAAAAAGTCTGTAATATCAAAAGCAAGATTAATTATTCTATCGCCAAATTCGGTTAATTCTTCAACACAATTTCCCAATTGCAAACTAAACAGTTTCACATTTTCCAAACAGGCAATTGAGTTAAAACATTTTAATTCGGTATGCCTTACCTTGTTAATTGCCGGTTCCGGATTCCCTTTCCAAACAATTCCAATTTTAATTTTATTTTTGAAATTGTATTTATCTAAATAACTTTCCCCGCTATTGTGATGTTTTATATAAGGAAATGTCATTAACTCATCAATAAAAGCTTTACTAACAATTGCCGGTAAACTCAACAACGATATATAAAAATCGTAATTTGCGTGTAAATTTTTATCATCAATATCCAAATATTCATCTGCAAACTTGTTTGCTTCTAATAAAGTAAGTAATGTTTTTTTTGTATTAAAGATAATATAAGCCGTCTGTAACTTAAGATATTTAACAAAACGCAAAAAAAGAAAAACATCGCCAAAACCTTGTTCGGTATAAACCATTATTCTTTTGCCAATTAATGATTCACCTTTCCACATTGACCCGGGAAATTTATATTTATAATTAGTTTTTTTAAGCCGCCATTCATATTCTTTAAAACCCTCGTCATATCTTTTTAAATAAAACAATAGCAAAGATCTATTCCAATGAAAAGATGGATTTTCCGGTTCTAAATGAACTGCTCTATCATAACAAACAATGGCTTCTTTTATTAAGCCTATATTTTCATACACAACACCTAAGTTAAAATAAGCAGCCCCAAATTTATTATTTAATTCAATTGCTCTTTTATATTTCTCAACTGCGCTGTTATACTGTTCAAGTTTGGTTAACGTATTGCCCCAGTTATAAAAAATCAAATCATAATTTCTATTACAGTTTGCACTATATTCAAAACTTTTTGCAGCTTCAAGATATTTTTTCCGTTCATAATAAAAGACCCCTTTATTGTAATGATATGTAAAATTATTAGGATCTTTATGTATAGCTATATTAAAACTTTCTAGGGCTTCTTCATCTTTGTTTAATTTTTTTAATGTATTTCCAAGTAAAGAATAAATTGTGGGGTCATTTGAAATAGTCAACACATATTTTAGTACAATTTCTTTCCCTATAAAATCATAGTTTTGCCCAAACAAATCCAACAACTCTTCAAACAGTTCAATCTCTAACGAATTTATTGTTATTTTATTATAATATTCTCTTATTTCTTTGTTATGAGAGATTTTTATGTAATCCAGAACTGTATGTAGTTCTTCATTTGTTTTCATTTTATTTTAATATGGTCAGTAATTTTATTCTTAATGCCATTAATTTGTTAGTAATCTGTTCATCGGGTTTAAAAACAACCATTGCATCATCAATAAGCTCAAGAAGTTTTGACATCTTGTTTAATTTATAATTTAGCGCAATTAAGTTATTGATAACTGCTGGATTTTTCTTGTCCAACAAATAATATTCTTCAAAAACTTCAAGTGAATTATTATCAAATCCTGCCGATAAATAAGTTTCTGCCAGTAAATATAATAATCCTAAGTGTCTGTTATGTTTTTCTTTTAATTTTTCCAACAAATTAAGTTTGTTTTCAATTAAGTTATAATGGTTTAAAGCTAATAATAAAGATTCGAAGTGTTCGTCACTTAAAAACAAGTTTATATCATTCATTAACTCATAAGCAATTTCTTTATTATTTAATGTTAAATTAAATAATTTTAAAGTATTTTCCCATTTATTATCCAATTTAACATCAGCTAACTTATTATAAAAATCGTTAAATAAATTTTTATTTAAAGTTAAAACTGCAACATTAATAATATGCTGTACAATTAACGACTCGTCAACAATAATTTCAAACGAGGCTTGATTTGCTTCATTTTTAAGTAAATAATTGTATTTATAAGCAAAATGACAATATTTAGCCGATAATTCAAAATCTCCTTTAAAAAGATAAATATTACTTAAAATAATATTTAATAAAGGTTGTTTTTCATTCAGTTTAATACCTTCATTGGCATAAAACAACGCCTTATCATAATTTTTACTTATGTTTAATTCAAACGCAGCTAAATATCTAAAACAGTGTGCTTTATGGTTTTTTTCCAAATTTTCATCGTCAATTGCACTCAAAAAATATTTAATTGCCTTTTCAATAAATCCAAGAATAACATAAGTAGAACCAATATGGAAGGCTTTATATCCATTTGGTTTATCAGAAAAATCTTTTAACAAAATCTCTAAATTTCTTTCAGCCTTTTGATTTAAAAGTTCACCATTAACATCATAGCCTATGTGTTCAATTTCAATACCGGAAAATCCGAATTGATAACCTTCTCTTTTTAAGGAGCCTTCAATTTGTTCATGAACAGCACCTTCAAATTTTATATTAGGATTATTTTTAAATAATCTTACATACTGCATAACATTAGTGCTGCCTCGTTGATAATCGGCACTAATTACGTTGCAAAACACTCCTAATTTATTATCAGTTAAAATATATTTTTTTAATTCTGTAAAACTTTTTGGAGAAAGTCTTTCATCAGCATCTAAATACAGTATCCATCTGCCCGAACATTTTGATAAAGCAAAATTACGAGCAGATGAAAAATCATTTATCCATTGATAATAATAAATTTTGGAGTTATATTTTTGTGCAATTTCCACAGTCAAATCATTCGAACCGGTATCTACAATTATTATCTCATCAGCAATTGATTTTACCGATTCTAAACAATCCGCCAAATACTTTTCTTCGTTCTTTACAATCATACATAAAGAAAGATAAAATCCGTTATTATCTATTGTCATAGTATAATTTATTTAATTTTCCATCATTAACGAATTGTGATTATCTGAAAGTCCAAGTTCTTTATTAACTTTAGCAAGACCGGCAATTGCAAAATTATTTTTAGCATTGTTTTTTACTGCCCATTCATACATAACTTTTGCTTCTTCGTCTCTTCCTAACAAGTAAAAAACTTCTCCTAAACCCGCACAAGCCTGCGAAGATTGAGGACTTAGCTGTAAGGCTTTTTCAAAGCTACTTTTAGCTCTCATTTCATCACCAAGTGACAGTATTGTTAAACCTTTAAAGTTGCAAATTCGGGCTAAAGTTTCATAATTTTCTTCTTTGCTAAAATTATCTTCAACAATTAACTCAGCCTCGTCTAATAAAATCAATGCGTCTTCATATTTTTTTGCTTCAAACAAAATATAGGCCGAATCTACAAGTTTGCCAAGCTGTTCTGTTTTTTCTTTTTTGCCTTTTGGTACAAGCGAATTATCGTTTTCAGAAAGATTAAGCGATTTATTAACTTTTTGCAAACCTGCTATTGCAAATGCATTTCTTGGTTCGTATTCCAAAGCATACTGATACATCGTTTTTGCTTCTGTATCTTTTCCTTCCAAAAACAACAATTCTCCCAAACCTGCAGAAGCTTGTGACGAATGCGGATTCTTTTCTAAAGAATATTCAAAACATTCTTTTGCTTTTTGATTTTCACCTAAACTTAAATAATTGAAACCCTTAAAGTTTGAAAGACTAACAAGTTGTTTTTTTGAATCATATTCGTCATTAACTGATAATAACAACTTTATTGCATCTTCAATATTTTCGATAGCCAAGTTGAATTTTTTAGCGTCAAAATTTTCATAAGCTTTTGTAACTAAATTTATAAATTCATTATTTATCTCTTCCGGAACACCTAAATCGAGGCTGCTATGATCCAATGGAAGTTCCATTATTTTATTAACTTTAGCTAATCCCTGTATTGCAAAATAATTATCAGGATTATTTTTAATAGCCCATTCGAACATTGTTTTAGATTCTTTGTCTCTGTTCATCAAATAAAAATATTCACCTAATCCCGCACAAGCTTGCGAACTACCCGGATTAAGGCGTAAGGAATACTCAAAAATGTTATGGGCTTCATCCAATTTTTTTAAGCCTAAATAATTAAAACCTTTAAAATTTTGTACGCTGCTTAATAACTCATTTTTTCTTTCTTCTTTTGAGTTTTGAATTAATTTTTCAACAATGTCAAGTTTAATCAAAGATTCGGAGAATTTACCACCTTCAAACAATTCATAAGCAGAATTTAGATGAACAGTTACTTCTTCCGAAATCTGCTTATCTGCTAAAAAAGTATAAATATTATGAACCGGAGGAAGACCTAAACGTTCATTAACTTCAGCTAAACCTAAAGTTGCAAAATTATCTTGCGGAGCTATTTTTAATGCTACTTCGTACATAGCTTTTGCATCTTTAAACATATTTTTCTTTGTAAACAACTTACCTAAACCATTATAAGCAGATACCGATTGCGAATTAGCTTTAAGGACAGCCTCAAAACTAATTTTGCATTTATCCAAATCTTCTAGTGCTAAATACAAATTTCCTTTAAGCATATTTAGATCTTCATTAAAAAGATTTTCAAGATTATTTAATTCTTCCAAGGCTAATTCAAAATTATTTGATAAAAATTTTTCATAGGCTGAATCATAAATAATATTAAAATCACTTCTTTCTGAAGTATTGTTTTCTTCCAAAAACAGACTATTATGTTTTTCATCAAAGCCAAGAACTATATTTATTGATGATAAGGCTTCAAGGGCTTGTTTATTATTTTCATCATTTTTAACTGCCCATTCAAACATGGTTTTGGCTTCATATTTCATATTTGCGGCATAATATGTTTTTCCAAGTCCAATGCAAGCTTCAACCGATTTTGGAACTTCTTTTAACACTTCAACAAATGCTTTTTGTGCATTTTCAAAATCACCGAATAAAAACAATACAGTTCCTTTAAAAATATTAAGTTCTTCAATACTCATATTTCCACTTATCATATTGTGTGGTAATTCTTCGGCTTTTTTTATTTTCTGTAAGGCCAAATCATATTGTTGTTTTTTGTAGTAACTGTAAGCCTCATTAAACAATTGTTCAAAGCGAGACATTTTTCCTCCGGTTTATTCGTTTTTCATTATTTTCAAAAAATTTATTATTTTTTTTGCACTTTTTCATAAATTTGAATTCTTAATTTTTCTAATTCTTCCAATTTTACCGAATTTATGCTTTCTAAGTTTTTTTCCTTAGATATTTCAAAAACTTTATCAATATTTTCTTTAGCTAAATCATACTCTTCATTAGAAATATTATCAAGTGCTCTAAGTAAAAAGTGGGTACCATGATCTGCATTTAAAGCATATTCCAGACTTCTGCTTTTGGGTACTATTCCGGTTTTCCATATTTCTTCGGCAGAATCTCCCCACTTGGAAATAAATTTTTGCTTGTTTATGTCCAAAAGTTGCTTGTATTTGTTAATACCATCCAATAAAAAACTTTTTGAGCCAAAATGATGTATAAAAACATCAAAAGCAATAACTGCTTTAAATCCACTCAAAAAACTCCGCAAACAAAAATCATCATCTTCATAATTACCGGGACTAAATCTTTCATCCAATCCGCCAATGGTCTCTATAACTTCTCGTTTTATAAGTACAAATATAAACGCAATTCGAGGATACTCTAAATACTGTAAATGATTTTTCTTTTTTATAGACTCAGCATACAAAGTCATTTCTTCTAAACTATTATACTTAGCCTTTGGATCAATCTGTAAACCACTTCCCTTATTTGTCAAAGAACCAACAATCCCCACATTTTCAATTTCGGCAAGTTGCAGCATCCTTTCAATTGAACCATCCGTAACAATAAGATCGTTATTTGCAATAATTATATGTTTACCCTTAGATAATAGAATACCTTGATTAACGGCTTTCGGAAATCCCAAATTAGTTTCATTTTTAATAATTGTAACAACTTCATAATTTTTAATCGATTCGGCAACAATTCTATTTTCTTCTTCCGTGCTTCCGTTATCTATTAATATTATCTCTACTAATGCTTTTGTATGGTTTAAAATAGAATGAACCGTTAGTAACGTATTTTCCGACTGATTATAAAAAGGTATTATTATAGAAACTTCAACAAATTCAGTTTTGAATACTTTAAATACAAATTGATAAAAATTTGTTTCTTCTTTAATTGTACTGTTATTTATTCCCATTTCTTCCAAACTATTGTAAAACGAAACAGGAAAAGTAAACGACTGCTGTAATAAGGTTGGAAAAGCATAATAAACTTTATAACCTATTTTATTAAGCATTTGGATCATACTTGATTTTGTAAAAAATCTAAGGTGTGTTTTATCTAAAATTCCGGCGTCCTGATATTCCCATTTACCATTAAACAGACCCAACAATACAGACCAATGTAAAACATTTGGAATGCTTATAATCAGTTCTCCATCATCTTTTAATTTGCTTTTTATTTGTTCTAAAACAAATTCAGGATTAACTAAATGCTCTAAAACATCTGCAAAAATAATAGTATCAAAATAATTATCCGGTAATTTTTCAATAGCATTTTCAACAGCTAAATTTATTACAAAATCTATTTTTTTTGCTGCTTTATTTGCAACATCTTCAACAATTTCTATTCCCCAAACTTCGGCACCCAGCTGTTTTTTTAATTCATAGCCCAAATGTCCGGCAGCACATCCAACATCCAATATTTTTTTGGCCTTTTGACTTACCATCTTCTGTATTTCGGGGCGGCTGTTATTATAATACTGGTCAGTACGTCCTCTAATTTTTGAAATAAGTTTTTCGTCTGTAAGATATAATAAATATGTATCAACCCCGTAATGCTCTTTAAAATACTCGTACTTATCTATAATATAATTGGGATAATCGGTTTCTTCATTCCAACCTATGTGATAAGCAATAATATTTTTAGTAAACCCAACTTTCCCGCCATTTCTTCTAATTCGTTCACATGTTTCCCAATCGGTAACATAATTAAAATTAAAATATTTTCGTTTAATTGACTGAAAAACAGTGCCTACATTAGACAAAGTGATCTCGTTGTTGTAAATTTCTTTAGTTCCTAAATATACATCCGAAAGTTTTGGCGGTAAATTAGAGTTGTCTAAATTTAGAGCTAATAAACCAATATCATCATATAAATTGTGCAAGTCAATAACGCTTTCTAGCCAGCACTTCCCTTCCAATTTAGGAACAATAATATCAGGGTCGCTTACTATAAACGGATCGGATCTACTTTTGTCAATTCCTTTTTGAAAAGCTTCAGTCCATTCATTTTTAGTATTAAAAATTATTTCATCAAAAAGCAACCGGTTGTTTTGTAAAAACTCTTTAAACTCTACTCCACTATTATTATCAACTATAATAATTCTATATGGATATTTTGTATTTAGGATAAGATTATTTATTGTTTTAACAAAATAATCCAATCTTTCATACGTTAAAAAGATAATATCAATAGGAGCAAAGTTTGAAGACTTTGCAATTTTAGTTTTAATATTTAGTAATTTTTCTAAGTCAAACACATTAACCATTAAAAAGAATATTTTAATTTAAATTATTTAAATATATCAAATAATTTGCCAATTATTATGCAAAAAAACAACTATTATTAATATGTTTTTAGACATAAAGAAGAAACAACTGTATAATATTTACCACATGTACATATTTAGCCATAATTCCCCTAATCCATATTATGACTATCCGTTTTTTTGTCTATTTCAACTACTTCAAAAATTTTATCGACAATCTGATCAGTTTCAAACTTACTTAAATTAGATATTATATATTTTTTGGATAAAACTGACAAATTCTTTAAATATTCTACTCTATCTTCCCTGTTATAAATTTCTTTTATAATATTAAAAAAAGTATCTTTTTGAAATTGTTGTTTATATTCATCTTCAAAATAATCAAAATCCACACCAACAAATCCTAATGTACCTGCATAACCGGAAAAACCGGAAAAATAATTAAACCACAAAGTAGGTATGGCACAAAGTGTGGGAATGCCCAAAGACGTTGTCATAAGGGCCGATGTTCCCATTTCTACTGCAATATCATGTTCTAAAAGGAAGTCGTAATTTAAGGGGAAATGGGGTTGAAGAATTTGCACATTATCAAAAACATTAAAGGTTTTAACTATTTCAAAAATAACAGGCAGATAATTTCCGTCTCCAATTATGGTAACTTTTATATCGTAATTTTTATCAACAATAAGTTTGCAAACATCTTCAATAAAATTCAACACATAACTTTTAGTTGCACTTATTCTGCTAATTATCAATACTTTTAATACTGTTTTATTAAAACATTCTTTATTTTTATTTAATAATAATCTTACATCTTTAATAGGAATTCCAATTAAATTTGTATTGTTATTTGCATATAAATAATCCAAACCAACGTTTTTACAAACACCTTTACTATCAGCATTTGTAATAAAACATAGTCTTTTTTGTGCACAAAAAACAAATTTTTTCTTCAATTCCAAATCTGTACCGCTTAAATTGGGTTCGTATGTAACATAATGAATTAATCCAAATTTATTCTTAGCATAACAATATTCCAAATAATAACTTGTAGTAAATGGAAACCCAATAACCAAAGTTATTTCAAAATCGTAAAACATTTTATTAAAATAATCGTAAAATTTAGTATTTTCTTGTTCAGAGGGTAAAATTCCTAAATTAACAACATCACAAGTAAACAATAAATTAAAATCACTTTTAATACCCATAAAGTCTTTTTCTGAATAATTGTTTGCAATTATTGCAGTATAATAACCTCTTTGCCTAAAATTATTCGACAATTCTTTAATTGTTAAAGCTGCACCTCCAACATCTTCAATATAAGGAACAACAAAAAAAACATATTTTTTTTCGGTTTCTGCATTTGCTGTATTAATTTTCTTTTTAACATTTTCATCAATACTTATTGTCTGCCTAGTAAGAAACAAATCTTCATTTGATATTTTAACAATTGCCAGTTCATATTCAGATAATAATTTTTTGTATCTTTCAGGTACATTTTTTTTATTGGTACAGTATTCTTTAATTAAATTAAAATAAAACTCTTCTAATAAATATATTTTACTTTCATAAGTTATTGCATATTTTGTAAAATCGGTTGTTTCTTTTAATTTAATCAATTGACTTATTTTAGCAGGAATTTCATTTATTTTTTCAAAAGTTACACCAACTTTATTTTGTGCAAAATAATCTTCATACGATTCAACACTTGATGTTAATACAGGCAGCCCGGCCGCTAAATACTCAAATAGTTTATTTGCTATTGTAGTGTCTAAAAATCTCTTTTGCCCCAGTTCCAAATTCCATGGAATTATCCCTATATCATATTTTGTCATCTCGGTCATAATTTCCGTAGGAGATAACGGATTGTAATAATGAATATTTGGAAATTGGGAAAAGAAGTTTTTTAATTCTTCATCCAAACGTGATGGATAGATATGAATGTGTGTATTATTATCTGCAATAGAAGTAAATATGTCAATAAAATTTCTATGTTTATATAAACTAATACTCCCCTGATAAACAATATGTATATTATTATCAAAAGAAGACAATTTATCTAAAAACCTTTTTGGTGTATCATCTTCAGAAATATAATTATAAAAAACCAATGATTTTGTGATTGGAGAATATAAAGCATCTGCTTCAGCTTGTTGGTATGGGGTTGAATAGATTCTCCCCGAGGCACCTCTATTGGCAAGAGCTTCAAAAAAAGCAGTATTAGGATTTTCCACATCCCTTAATGAAATTAAATCCGCAGTATCATGTATAACCGGTTTGTCGCATACAAGAGCCGAAACAGTATAAAAATCCGGTTCATTATGACAATGAATAATATCATAGTTATCAATATACTGCCATAATTCCTTAATATTATTCATTTTTATACAATCTTCAAATACATCATCGCTTAAGTTTTTATAAAACTCGCTCGGTTTAGAATTACTGTATAATAAAGTAACTTTATGGCCTTTTTTTTGTAATGCTTTTGCATATTTGTAACAACGAATACCTGCATATTGCTGCACGAATAATATGTTTAGGCCGGGGTAATTAATCTTTGCTGATTTGTTAATATATTTTCTTTTAGTCAAGCGTTCATATAAGTCTAATAAAACTTGGTCATTTTGTTTTGAACAATTGAAATAGATCTCTAAATACTTTATAGCATCCTCATTTTTTTTCAATTCAATTAATGAAGTTATCAGCATAATTGTATTCTGTCTGTCAGCCGGGTTACTTTCAAATCCTTTTACCGAATATTCAATACTGTTTTTGTATTTTTTTTTGATATAAAAAATGTAGGCTAAATTTAGATTTGCTTCAAAATTTAAAGGTTCTTCGACTAAAACTTCTAAAAAATTTTTGATAGCTAATTCGGTTTTTCCTTCATTGTAGTAAAATATCCCTTCATTTATCTTATTAATTATATCAGTCATATAACCTCAACATTATGGAATTGCTTTATTAAAACATACAAGCGTTAAATTATAAAAATTATATTAGTTACAATTTAAATAAAATTTTCAACTAATAATAATCCAATATTTTTTATGTTCGGTTTGAGCATATTTTTATTAATTTCATTCACTTATAAACTAAATAATTTGATAGTTTTGTATAAAATATAGGATGTGCCTATCCATCATATATTCCACATTACAATGTTTTACATATTCCTTATTTAGACAAATTGACACTATTTATTAAAATAATTTTTAAAAAGTTAATTATTTTAATAATTTCCAATAATTCTTTTGTTTTTGCAATTTATTTTTTTTACTATTAATTTATATTAGTATATTATTTAAGAATATTTTTTATACTTAAAATTTTATTTAATTAGACATCATCATGAACTTTGAAAAAGTAAAAATAATTGACTTACCAAAAGTAATTAATAAAAGCGGTAATCTTTCATTTATTGAATCAAACAAACATATTCCATTTGAAATAAAGAGAGTTTTTTGGATATATGACGTTCCCGGTGGCGAAATTAGAGGCGGACATGCATATAGAGCACAAAGAGAATTTATAATTGCACTTTCCGGTAGTTTTGATATTATAGTTGATGATGGAAAAACTATCCGGCAATTTCAATTAAACCGTTCCTATTTTGGGCTTTATTTGCCACCTAAAACATGGCGACATATGGAAAATTTTTCGACAAATGCCTTAAGCTTACATCTTTCATCTTCCGAATTTAACAAAGATGATTATATATACGACTATCAATTATTTAAAGAACTGGTAAAAAATGATAAATAGTACAGTTAGCCAGTGCAGAACTATTAATTTACCAAAGATTCACAACTTAGCAGGTAATATTACTTCGTTAAATAGTCCTGAATCACTTCCATTTGATATTAAACGAGTGTATTATTTGTACGATATCCCCGGCGGTGAATCGCGTGGTGGTCATGCTCATAAAAATTTGTATCAATTAATAACTGCCGCAAGTGGAAGCTTTGAAGTAATTATTGATGATGGGAAAAGCAAAAAAAGTATTATACTTAATCATCCATATAATGGTTTGTTAATTGTTCCGGGAATTTGGAGAGAATTGGAAAATTTTTCCTCGGGAGCAATTTGTTTAGTTTTGGCTTCTCAGTTGTTTAACGAAGAAGATTATATCAGAAAACACGATGAGTTTTTATTCTATAAGGCAAACATTAGCGACTAAATTTTGAAATAATATGAACTAAAGTGACAGGAATTAAATGTTATTACCGGGTAAACATATAAACTTAAGATTGGTAGATATTAGCGACGCTACAGTAATTGTAAAATGGAGAAATAGTCCGAAAGCAAAATATTTGAATAAAGGAGCTTCAACAGTTGAAGACCAGATTAAATGGATTCAAAATATATCAAATAACGAATATAACTATATAATTGAAACTAAAAATAATATGCCTGTTGGGATGATATCATTATATTCTATTAATACACAGCATAAAAATGCTGAAGTCGGGAGATTGATCCTTGGTGATTCAGAATTGACAATTGATTTACCTGTTGTTTATGAAGCTCTGTTGTTGGTCATGGATTTTGCTTTTAATGAATTGCGGCTCCATAGGCTTTATGGCACAATTTTTTCCGATAATTTGGCAATGATTAAATTTAATAAATACTTAGGCATGCGTGAAGAAGGAATCTTAAGAGGACATTATCTTAAAAATGGTGAATATCAAGATATAATTGTATTAGGATTGTTGGAAAACGAATATAAAAATACTTACAGAAAAAAATTAATAACCATGTTAAATTTATTAAACAAAAAATAAATTTAACTATTAAAAAATTATAGGTGTAATAATGAAAATAGAAAATGTAAAAATTGAAGAATTAATTTTGAATTCATTACGCATGATAAATGATGGTTTAGATGATGAAAAGAAATTTGCGGTTGATACAAATACAGCTTTATTTGGCAAAGATTCCAATATTGATTCGCTTGCTCTGGTTTCGTTAATTGTAGATATCGAATCTTCCATTTTCTCCGAATTTAATTTGGATATTTCATTAACTGATGATAGAGCAATGACAAGAGAAAAATCTCCATTTAAAAATGTGAGTTCATTAAAAGAATATATTATTGAATTAGTTGAAGAATTGGACTAGTTTATGAATTTGTATGACGGAAAAATTGTTTTAGTAACCGGCACAAGCAGAGGCATAGGTTTGTTTATTGCTGAATATTTTATTAATAAAGGAGCCTCTGTAATTGGATTTAGCCGTTCGGAAGGGAAAATTATTAACCCTAATTACGAACATATTTGCGTTGATATTGGTGATATTCAGCAAATAGAATCAGCATTTAAACAAATTAAAAGTAAATATACGCACATTAATTATCTAATTAACAATGCGGGTTTTTCCGTATCACAACATAGTTTATTAATAGCTGCACAAGCTGCAATTAATATGGTAAACGCAAATTTTTTGGGCCCGTTTTTTGTAACCAAAGAAACTGTAAAGCTTATGATGAAAACAAAAAATGCACGTATAATAAACATTGGGTCTATGGCTTCAAAAACAGAACCTTCAGGTGCTTCAGTCTATTCAGCATGTAAGTCGGCTATGATAACTTTATCACACATATTTGCAAAGGAATATTCACAATACTCCATAACCTGCAATAATTTGGCTGTTTCAATTACTGCACTTAAAACTGAAATGCAAGATCAACTTACTGAAGAAATTGCAAACAACTATACCAATTCACTGGTAATTCCCAGACGGGCAGAATTAAACGATATTTTTAATGTTATTGATTTTTTTGTGTCAGAAAAAAGTTCTTATATTACAGCTCAAACAATATATCTGGGCGGAATAGCCAATTAATTATGAATGACTATAAAATATACCGCATTCAAAATGGTTTTTTTAATGAAAATTGTTTTATTCTTCAAATTGATGAATTTAATTGTTTTTTGATTGATCCCGGTCTTGATGGTGACTTAATTCAAAACGAATTAGAGAAATTAAAATTAAAACCATTGGCCATATTTTGCACGCACGGTCATTTTGATCATATTGGAAGTGTCAGCCGATTTCAAAAAATGTTTGGTTGTAATTATTATTTACATAAAGACGATATTAAAGTGTCAAAATCATCTAACTTTTTATTAAAGGTTTTTAAAATTGACATTTTTATTGATGTCCCCATACCCGATGTTATTATTGACGGTGATAATGAATTTACAATTGATAATATTAGTATCAAATATATTCATACACCCGGGCATACACCCGGCAGTTCGGTAATTTGTATTGGAAATAATTTATTTTCCGGTGACACACTATTAATAAACAAAGAGGAATTGGTATTTTTACCGGGCCAAGATAATAACAAACTTGCACAATCAATTCTAAAATTAAAATCATTGTTCCCTGATGATTATAATATTTATCCCGGTCATGGCAATAATGTTTTATTTGGTTTAATAAAAACAAATTTTCAAGTTTTGTAGTTTACAGTAAAGTAAAGGCGTATAATGCAGTTTGATTATGGAATAGGAATTTTAGGCACCGGACAATATTTACCCGGAATTATTGAAACAAACGAGCAATTGTGCAAAAATATTCCGGATATTACGCCAGAATGGATTGTTACAAAAACCGGTATTACACAAAGATATATTGCCGAAAAAGAAGAAACAGCTTCAAATATGGCTTTGCAGGCATCATTAAAAGCAATTGAAGAGGCCGGAATTTTTAGCAATGAGATTGGTTTAATTATAGGGTGTACATTTTCACACGATTATCAATTTCCACCTCTTTCTGCTAAAATACAAAAAGAGTTAAAAGCAAAAGATGCCCAAGTATTTGATATACAAGCCAACTGTTCCGGATTTCAAACCGGATTGACTGTTGCCTCCGATAGAATGTTTTTAGATTCAAGTATAAAATATGCTCTTGTTATTGGCGTGGAATTACAAACACGATTTAGCAATAGAACAAATTTTGAAACGGCAATATTTTTAAGTGATGGGGCCGGAGCTGTAATTTTAGGGAAAGTGGATAGTAATTATGGAATTTTGAATTCTTATTTTTTTGCCGATACGTCAACTTATGAATCTGTACGGTTACGAGGCGGTGGTTCATCTTACCCTTCGAACGGAAGAGAATTTAACGAAAGAATTGATTTTATGGAAATGAATGGCTTAGCAACTTGGAAGCAGGCAATTACAAACCTGCCAATAACAATAAAAAAAATTTTATTAAAAACAAATTTATCTATTGAGGATATAGACATAGTCCTATTCCATCAAGCTAATCTTAATTTAATTCATTATGTGCTTAAAAAAATGAAAATACCTATTGAAAAAACTTATACAAATGTTGAAAGAATTGGCAATACGGCATCAGCTTCTTTAGCAATAGTATTATGCGAAGCAATTAGTAAAGGAAGAATTAAACGAAATAATTTAGTTTTAACTGCAACTGTTGGAGCCGGTTTTATATATGGTGCTTCAATTTGGAGGTGGCAATGATTAATATTGAAAATAGCAATTACGAGAACATTAAATTAATTAAAGACCTTATTAGTAATAAGTCTCAAATTCAAAAGAAAAAAATAAATTCATTTATTCAAACACGAAATCTTGCCGAACTTGATTTTATAGAGTCTTCATTGGCCAAATATTCCCGCTACTTAAAACATGAAAACATAAGCATTGAATATGCGGTTGATTTTTATCTGAAAATGGTAACCAACATGGTCAGATCTCAAATCTATTTTATGAAAACAGGGAAATATCCAATTAATAATTCGTCTGATGCGTTTAATGAAGTATATAGCAATATGGAACAAATGAAACCATATATGATTGGTCTTGCAATATCACAGTTTTTTTGGGATAGTCATTTTAAAATGTTTATGACATTTAAGGATACAATTACTAAAAATAAGGACAGCGTGACCAGTTATTTAGAGATTGGCCCGGGTCATGGTTTATTTTTGCTTGAAGCAATTAGTGTTTTAGGAAATAATTCCAACTTTGATGTTGTTGATATAAGTCCTATTTCAATGAATATTACAAAAAGTATTGTTTCATATTTTACTGATTCTAAATGCAAACCCAACTATGTTGTATCGGATATGCTAAACCTTAATTCGCAGGAAAAATATGATTTTATTACTATGGGTGAAGTGCTGGAACATGTTAACCAACCGGATTTATTATTGCAAAAACTGCACAATCTATTAACAAAATCCGGCATTGCTTATGTTTCCACATGTGTCAATTGTCCTACTATTGATCATGTTTATCATTTTAAATATGTTGACGAAATTACACAAATGCTTATAAGAAACAATTTTGAAATTATTGACGAAAAAATATTTCCCACTGAAGATTTGCCAATGCAGGAAATTATTGATAAAAAAATAACCATAAATTATTGTGCTATTATAAAAAGAGTAAAAAATGGGTAAATTTGAAGATATAAAAATTGGAGATGTTGCAGAAATTGTCCATGTTATTACAGATGAGGATATTAAATTATTTATTGAATTAACCGGCGATGATAATAAAATCCATGTCGATAAAGCGTATGCAAGTAAAACATCATTTAAAAAACCTGTTGTACATGGTATGTTGGGGGCCTCTTTTATTTCAACATTAATTGGAACAAAACTGCCCGGTGACGGAGCTTTATGGTTCTCTCAAAATCTTGAATTTCTTTTACCTGCAAGAATTGGCGATACAATTAAAGTAGTTGCCCAAGTTTTAAGCAAAAACGAAAAATCCCAAATAATTGAATTATCTACAGATATTTTTAACCAAAACAAACAAAAAATAACTAAGGGTACTGCAAAAGTTAAAGTTATTGAACCCGTTTCGGACAAAATAAACGGTACTACTAATTGCCTAAAGCCAAAAGTTGCTTTAGTAATAGGAGGAACCGGTGGTATTGGAGAAAAAACATGTATTCAATTGGCAAAAGATGGTTTTGATATAGCAATCCATTATAATAATAATTCCGAAAAGGCCAAAGAGATGCAAAAGATTATTGAAGAACTAGGCCAAAATTCAATTATTGTAAAATCGGATATTACGGATAACGAAAGTATTAAGTTAATGATAGAAAGCGTTATTAGAAAATTTGGAACTATAACCGTACTTGCTAATTGTGCAGGAATGAGTGTTCCAAATATTAAGTTTTATGACCTTAGTTGGGAAAATTTTCAAAATCAATTTGATTTAAATATTAAGGGTTTATTTAATCTTTTAAAAATAATACTTCCAATAATGGAGATAAACAAATACGGAAAAATTATTAATATTAGTACAATAGGTGTTGAAAAGCCATTTTCGGAATTATCTCATTATATAACCGCAAAATCAGCTTTAGCCGGTTTCACTAAATCACTAGCAAATGATTTTGCTCCAAAAGGAATAAGAATTAATTTAGTTTCTCCGGGAATTACAGATACGGATTTGAATGCTAATTTACCCGAAAAGGTTAAACTAATTACGGCTTCACAAACACCATTACGACGAATTGCTTTGGCTGAAGATATTGCAAATGCAATAAGTTTTTTAGCTTCAGAGAGATCCGATTTTATTACGGGCGAAACTATTAGAGTTAACGGCGGAATGGTAATGATATGAAATTATTGGACGAGTTAAAATATTTTGAGATATTGGAATTAAACAGAAAAAAAGGATTGGAAATTAAAGAGCCCGTTTTTAACATTTCTATTCTCTCAAATATTACAATTCACCAAATTAAAGAGATAATGGAGTTATCCCTTAGAGAAGAAAATGTTCCCGCTATTGTTACAATTGGCAAATATGATAATATTGTTCAAGATAGTATTAATATTAAGGATGCAAACGTTGTTGTTATTTTTTGGGAAGTTTGTAATTTTAGTGAGGGGTTTTATTATAAATGCGACTTATTAAATGAGAACCAACTTGAGGAAATTACAAATAAAATTAAATCTGAAATAGATTTTGTTATTAAAAACCTTTCGCATGTTTCTTTAATTTTATTTAATAAGTTCTCCTCTCTATTGTTTTCGCACAATAAAATTAATAAAAGCAACTTTGAAGTTATTACAAATAAATTAAACTTATTTATTGAAGAAATAAATAAAACAAATTTTAAAATTATCGAAATAGATAAAATCATCTCTGTTTTAAGTATTGATAAAAGTGTTGATTGGCGGTATTTTTATTCCTCAATGGCCCTCTATTCGATTAACTTTTTTAAGCAATATTGCAAATTTGTAGAACCAATCTTTTTAGCTTCCACAGGAAAAGCAAAAAAGATGCTTGTATTGGATTGTGATAATACTTTATGGAAAGGGATTGTTGGTGAAGTTGGATTAGATGGAATTCAAATGTCGGAACATAATAAAGATGGAAAGATATTTGCCGAAATTCAAACTCTTGCTATTTACTTAAATAATAATGGTATTTTATTAGGGTTATGCAGTAAAAACAATAGTACTGATGTTGAGGATGTCCTTACTTCGCATCCCGATATGAAATTAAAAAACGAAAATATTGTTATAAAAAAAATAAACTGGACTGATAAAGCAAAAAACCTTTCAGATATTGCGAACGAATTAAATATTGGTATAGACAGTATTGTTTTTCTTGATGATTCGCCGTTTGAAATTAATCTTATTAAAAATAAATTACCAAATGTTACTGTTTTACAAGTACCAAACAACTTATTTGAATATCCCTCATTTTTTAAGAATAATATTAATATGTTTTATAATCTGTCTTTAACTGCCGAAGATATTGCAAAAGTTGAATTATATAAGCAGCAAATAATAAGAGAAAAAAGTAAAGACGAGTATGCAAATATTGACGATTATTTGAGTTCACTTCAATTGAAAATGACAATATTAAAAAACGATTATTCAATTATTCCTAGAATGTCCCAATTAAGTCAAAAGACAAATCAATTTAACTTAACCAATAATAGATATACTGAAATAGATATTAAAAATTTTTTGCAAAACGAATTATTTGATGTATTTGCAATATCAATTGAAGACAAATACGGTAAAAGCGGTATTGTTGGATTAATAATTATAAACAAAGACATGCGAAATTTTTCTGCGGAAATTGATACTTTTCTTTTAAGCTGCAGAGTTATTGGGCGCAATATTGAATTTGTGTTTATGGACTTTTTAATAGGAAGGGCAAAAAAAAATAATATAAAAACACTTAAATCAAAATACAACGTTTCTAAAAAAAATAATCAGGTTTCCGGATTTTTTGATAAATGTTCGTTTGTTTTAGAAGAAGAAACTTTAAATTTTAAAAAATATTCACTTGAAATTAAAAATTATAAACCAAGTAACATAAAATATATTGAGGTTATATATGGATAACAATATAGGCAATCGAATTAAAAAAGTTATGTCTGCTGTATTTGGTGTAAATATTGATGAGATTACCGAACTTTCCTCAGCCGATACAATCGAAGCGTGGGATTCACTTAAGCACATGAACCTTATCATTGCCCTTGAAGAAGAATTTCAGATTTCAATTCCAGATGAAGATGTAGGCAATATTACGAATTTTAAGTTGATTGAACTGATTGTTAGTGAGAATTATGGATGATAATAGATGGTTTTCCCAAATTTTTGAGCAGTTTGATAAACAAACAGCAATAATTTCAAACAATAAGTTTTATTCTTATTCTGATTTGCTTCAAGCAATAATTGTTTGGGAACAAAAACTAAATTATATTAAAACCGGACAAGTTGTGGGTCTTGAAGCTGATTTTTCCCTTGAGGCTATTGCAATTTTATTTACTCTGATATATAAAAAAGCTACAATTGTTTCTTTGGATATAAAACAAAATGAAAAAAATTTAATTAAATATAAAATAGCAAAAATAGAAACCTTAATTAAGGTTTATGATATAAATAATATTGACATAATTAACTTTGACGACAACTCAAGTAGTCCTAAACCTATCCTTTATGAACAGTTATTAATTAAAAATGTCCCCGGTTTAGTTTTATTTACATCAGGTTCATCCGGCCAACCGAAAGCTGCTGTTCACGATTTTTCAATTTTATTAAATAAATTTAAAATTAAACGAAATGCATTAAAAACAGTAAATTTTCTTTTATTTGACCATTGGGGCGGACTAAATACTTTATTTCATATACTTTCTAACGGAGGAACGATTGTTACTCTTAATGAACGGACGCCTGATTATGTATGCGAGCAAATTGAAAAATACAAAGTCGAGTTATTACCGGCTTCACCATCATTTCTAAATCTTTTGTTACTAAGCCATGCACATAACAGGTGGAATTTAAGCAGCTTGAAGATAATTAGTTATGGCACCGAACCAATGCCGGAAAGTCTTTTGAGACATCTAAATAAAATATTTCCAAATGTCTCTTTACGGCAGACCTATGGTTTAATTGAATTAGGCGTACTCAGATCAAAATCCGAAGACAATAACTCGTTGTGGGTAAAGATTGGCGGAGACGGATATCAAACTCGCGTTATTGATGGAATTTTGCAAATAAAAGCTGAATCCGCTATGTTGGGATACTTAAATGCACCAAGTCCTTTTACACACGATAACTGGTTTATTACCGGTGATTCTGTTGAAGTAAAAGGAGATTATTACAAAATTTTAGGTAGAAAATCAGAAATTATTAATGTCGGCGGTGAAAAAGTATTTCCGCAAGAAGTTGAAAATATAATATTAGAGATTAATAATATTAAAAGTGTTACTGTTTTTGGTCAAAAAAATCCTATTTTAGGCAATATTGTTTGTGCCAAAATACAATTAATTGAAGAATCGGATCATAATTTATTTTCTGCAGAAATAAAAAGATATTGCAATGAAAAATTAGCTAGATATAAAGTGCCGGTAAAATTTTATTTTTCTAATGAAGACCAAATAAATGATAGATTCAAAAAAAATAGAAGAGACCTTAATTAATTAACCATTTAGACAAAAGAATGATACAAAAAATTAATTTTCTTGACTTGAAACAAATTAATAAAGTATATCAAAGCGAAATAGAAGACAAATTAATAAATGTCTTCCGTTCGGGCTGGTATATAAAGGGTAATGCTGTTAATAAATTTGAGGAGGAGTACTCATCATTTATTGGTACAAAACACTGTATTGGTGTTGCCAATGGTTTAGATGCTTTACGTTTAATATTGCGGGCTTATATAGAAATGGGTGTAATGAATGAAGGTGACGAAATTATTGTACCCGCCAATACATATATTGCTTCAATACTTGCAATAACCGAAAACAGGCTTAAACCCATTTTAGTAGAACCGGACATTAACACATACAATATAGATCCCCTGCTTATTGAAAAACAAATTACCCAAAAAACAAAAGGAATTATGATTGTTCATTTATATGGACAAAACTCAATGCAAACCGAAATTAAAAGAATTGTTGATCAATATAATATTATTTTAATTGAAGACAATGCACAGGCACAAGGAGCTTATTATAATAAACAACGAACAGGCTCCATTGGTAATGCCGCCGGACATAGTTTTTATCCAGGTAAAAATTTAGGAGCTTTAGGTGATGCCGGGGCGGTTACAACCGGCGATACTGAACTTTATGAGGTTATTAAAACAATTGCCAATTACGGCTCAAAAATCAAATATATTAATGAATATAAGGGTATAAACAGTCGTTTAGACGAGATGCAGGCTGCTGTTTTAAGTGTTAAATTAAAATATCTGGATAATGATAATCAAAGGAGAAGAGAGATTGCTCAATTTTATTGCCAAAACATTAAAAATAAAAAAATCATTCTTCCAGTTATAAATTCAAAATTGAAAATTGAAAATTATTTAGAGCATATTTGGCATTTATTTGTAATCAGAACAGATAATAGAGATGAATTGCAAAAATATCTATCTAATAATGGAATTCAAACATTAATACATTATCCTATTCCGCCCCACAAACAAAACGCATATAAAGAATGGAATAATTTATTTTTACCAATAACGGAAACCATTCATAATCAAGTGTTAAGCCTTCCTATAAGTCCAATTTTAACCGATGAAGAAATAAAGTATGTTGTTGAAAAGATAAATAATTATTAGCAGTTATTATTTTATTATCCACCGGGTAACTTCAAATACTTCGGCATATCGGCTTCCAATTTGCGTACCGCGTGTTACAGCCAAACTTTTAATAAATTCTGCCGTTGCGTAATTTCTTCCTTTTTGAGAATTGTAACAATCCAATGCGTTTATTTTTGTCTGTAATTCCTCTTCACCAAATTTTATAAAACAATTTGTATAAAAATGTAAATTATTCCATGGCAATTCGTAACATAAAATTGAAGTCCGTTTAAAAGCTCTTAATCCTTCGTGCGCAATAGTTGTGTGATCTTGATGTAAGTCATCAATGGAAGGCATAAAAATCAAATCGGGTTTAATTTCATTATTTAATTTTACCAGATCTTCCAAAATATCCTGTCTTTGATATGCAAAATTACGAACCTTATATTTATACAATAATAAGTTTTGCGGTGGAATTCCCATTACTTTTGTTGCAGCTTTTACTTCAACTTCTAAAATATTTTTAGGGAATGGAGGTGGAACAGATTCTTCCGCTAAAGAAAACGCAGCATAATAAACTTCTTTACCTTGCAAAATAAATTTTGCGGCACTTGCGCCACAGCCAAATTCGCCATCATCGGTATGGGGAGCTAAAATTAAAACCCTATTAACTTGTTCTATCATTTATTAAATCACTAATTTATAATTTTTTTAATTTGTTTTGAATACTTAAATATTCCTTTATCGGTTTTGCAGGAAATCCGACCCAAACTTCATTTGCCGGAATCGATTTTATTACAACACCACCAAGTCCAATTGTTGTGTTTTCACCAATTTCAATTGAATTCATTAAGGATACAGAAGGCGCAACCCAAGCTCTGTCACCAATTATTGTGCTGCCGCCAATCATACTATTTGCAATAACAACTGCATCTTTACCAACAACAACATTATGTGCAATATGAACTAAATTATCTATTTTTGCACCTTCTTTAATTAAGGTATTTCCCAAAGCACCTTTATCAATACATGTATTGGCACCTATATCAACATTATCTTCTATTATTACTCCGCCTATATGCGGAAATTTTTCCATTTGCCCGTTTTCGTTTCTTTGATAACCAAAACCATCGGCACCAATTACGGTTCCGGCGTGTATAGTTACGTTTTTACCTACTTTTACATTGTCATATAAATAACAGTTTCCGTATATTTTTGTACCTTCACCAATTTCACATTTGCCTATATAAGTAAATGCACCTATAAGTACATTATTTCCTATTTTTGCATCTTTATCAATTTCGCTTTTGGGGTGAATTGTGTGTTTTGTTTCATTAATAAAATATTTTTCAACTATTCTTAAAAATATTAATTTAGGATTTTGAACAATCAAAAAACACTTATTAATAAGCATTTCCTCTGTTATTTTAACAGTATCGTCACAAACAATAAATCTTGATTTTGTATTTGCCGCATATTCGTTTTTTTCTCTCCTTTTTGGATTTATCCAGCAGAACGAAAATTCATCGGCTTCCAGTATTGGTTTAATATTATTAATTTCTAAATTATTAATATTTCCAAGTATTTTATAAGGGAAGGTAAAACTTTCTAAAATATTTATTACTTTTATATTTATTATCATATTAAGTTAACACATTTATTTTTCTATATTATAATTTTCAAGTAATTTAATTATTTCATCCAGTTCTTCGGCTTCATTAAATAAATCTTTAGTAAAATAAAGCAATATTTTTATTTCTTTAATTAATCCAAATTGAATAAAACTTTCAATAATGTGTTTTAACCTGTCTAAAAGCGGGTTAAACCTTAAGGAAGATATTAAATAAAATAAAGATTCCGGATAAGCTGCATAATTAAAATATTTAATGCCAATTCCGTAATACGCTTCCGATAAAGAATGTTTTGTATCAGATTCCCAATCTAAACTTGGAAAAAATATTTGAAGTGGATTTTTTTCTAATAAAGATTTTAAAATTTTAGCTTCATAACAGTAATTAATTTGACCCGATAAATTTAACGTAATATTTTTTTCATGGATTCTATATTTTACTAAAAACTCATCTACATATTTAAATTGAAATTTGCCGGATAAAACTACACGTGTATAAAATTCATAGTCTTGGGCTCTGTTAAATTCTATATTAAACTCGCCAATTACATCATATACTCTTCTATTAATAATTGTACTTCCATCAGGAATAGGTTGTCCGATTAATAAAAAGGCCTGCAAGTTAGCTTGGTCATTGTACCAATCTCTGTACACAAACTGTCTTAATATTCCTTTATGTTCATTAAATGCCAATAAATTACAATAACAAATATCCACATCAGGAAATTTAATTAAAGTATCAACATAAATTTGTAAAATATCTTTGTGTAACAAATCATCATCACCAAGCCATAATATATAATCACCTTTGGCTTCTTTTAATGCTCTATTTCTTGTATCAGGTGCATTAGTATGTTCTTTTTTAAAGTATCTTATTTTTTTGGTAATAATACTTTTTATTACATCTTCAGTTTCATCCGTTGAACCATCATTTACAATCACTATTTCATAATTATCATAACTTTGTTCAAGAACACTTTCAATAGTTTCTTTTATATAATTTGCTCTATTATAAGTAAAAATACAAATTGATATAAGAGGACAAAATTTTACCATTATAAAAACCTACCAATAAATTAAATTATTAATTACCAGTTTTAACTTAAATAGATAGAATTAAAATAGCAATATACATTTAATATTTTTACCATTCTTTTCTTTATAAAATTAATCAAATATTTAAATATTTGGTTTTTTTATGTTTATACAATCCGTCTAATTCATATAATTTTTTAATATTATTTTTCTTATTCATTTTTATAATATTTTTATTACGTAATATTAACAATTATATCCTTTTATGTTAATTTTGTCAATAGATTTACTATATGAACACTATTTTAGTCAATTGATGGATTATCCCGGATTTTGCAATAGAAAACAATAGAATTTATATTTATTATCACCCAAACAAATAAATAACAAAAAGAATAAGGACTGAAGCCCGTTTTATCTGTTCCGTAAACCTCAGCACGAATGCCATGATCATTTTAACAGGGATAAATAAAGTCATAATTGGTTTTTCTATATAATATTATAAGGATTGTATATAAAGATGTCAATTAAGACATTGGGAATTATAACCATCCTCGATGGCCTTTACGCTTAGTTGAAGAATATTATTGTTAAATTATTTAACCCAAAGTAATTTCATTTACATATATAAAATAAATGCAATTAAATTTTCCACAACCTAGTATTAATAAAAAGATTATAGAATATAATAATATCTAATGTAAAATCAGAGATTATTTTATTTTCGGATTATATTTTGGTTTTAAAACGCAAAAAGGCCTTGTATATAAATACAAGACCTTTAGCTTAAAAATAAAGCCTGGCGACTACCTACTTTTCCACACACCTGCGCATGCAGTATCATCGGCGTATAAGGGCTTAACTTCTCTGTTCGGAATGGG
>JAZDHY010000043.1:0-21791 GCA_043805435.1 bacterium | reverse complement strand
GGAAATAGAGGGGGAATATAAAGCGTAATTGCTTTGCTATATATTAGTTTTGTAAATACAACAAATATTTATACTGGGGATATAATAATTAAAAATTATTGGGTTAAAGCCCTGATTTACCACTTTTGAGACAGCCTCTCCATGTTAGCAATCGCAATTATCATTTGCACAAAAGAACAGTGTAGTTATGGGATGTTTCTTTAATTAAAAACTAAAAATTGAGAATTAAAAATTGAATTTAAATAGTCCAAAATACTTTTTACCATACCAATTAAATTGGTTAAACGATAACTCCAATATAAAAATTTGGGAAAAATCGCACCGTATTGGTGCAACTTATGTACAGTCGTACGAAGATGTACGCGATTGCCTGTTTGGTAAATTCCCTGCCGTATGGTTTTCCAGTGCAGATGAATCAGCCGCCCGCGAGTATATTATTTATTGCGAAAAATGGGCTAATTTATTTCAAGCAGCTTCAAGCGATTTAAGCGAAAACGTAATTGATTCTAAAAACGACGTAAAAAGTTTACAAATAAAGTTTAATAACGGAAGCAGAATTAATGCTCTTACCAGCAATCCGAAAGCATTTCGTTCCAAAGGAGGGAAAGTAATTCTTGATGAATTTGCTCATCACGAAAACCAAAACGAATTATGGAAAGCTGCCAAACCTACGGCAGTATGGGGTTTTCCAATTAGGATTATCTCAACTCATAATGGTAAAAAATCGCTATTTTTTAAATTTACTGAAAAAGTAAAATCTAATAAACTTGATTGGTCTTTACATAACACAACTATTTATGATGCTGTAAAGGATGGTTTGGTTAATAAAATATATAACAAAGAAGTTACCGAAAATGAAAAACAAAAATGGATTAAACAGCAACAGGAGGATTGTTTTGATGAAATTACATGGAACGAGGAATTTTGCTGTCTGCCAATTGATGAAGCAACCGCATTTTTAAGCTATCAGGTTATTCATAATTGCCGGAATAGCACAATTGATTTGAATTCTCCTTTAAATTCAAATACAACTTACTTTTGCGGATTTGATATTGGAAGAAGGAAAGATTTATCTGTCATTTCCTTAATTGAAAGTACAAACGGAAAATTTGTTTTGCGATTATTAAAAATATTTGAAAACACTCCTTTTTCAATTCAAAAAGATTATTTAATAAATTTAATTAATTCTTATAATATTGTAAAAACGGCAATTGACGAAAGCGGTTTAGGGATGCAATTGGCCGAAGAGATGGTGAATAAATTTGGGAATTATAAAATTTTACCGATTTATTTTACTGCCCGTATTAAAGAAGAACTGGCTTTTAATATGTTAACCGTGTTCCAGGATAACAATATTTTATTACCAACCGATACTGAGCTGTGCGAAGATTTGCACTCAATACGTAAAACAACATCAGGTCAAGATTCAACACACTTTGAAGTTGATAGATCCAACATCAAAGGTCATGCGGATAGATTTTGGTCAATTGCACTTGCTTTGTTTGCGGCAAAAAATATCATTAATAACGATGTAATAATCAACTCCGCAAAAACTAATTTAACCACAAAATTATTAAACAAATATTAAGGTATAAACATGAAAAAATTATTTAATTTTAGTTTAAAAAATCTGTTTAACAAAAGCACTCTTAAGCAGGAAACTGTTTTACGAATTAACAATAATTACGGTTACACAAACTGGTTAAAAATGCTTCCCGATCCCGATCCTGTTTTATTTAAATTAGGCAAAGATAAAACAGTATTAAAAGAACTTCTCAGCGATGATCATTTAAGTTCGTGCATTACAAGACGTAAAATGGGCGTCAAATCTATGGAATGGCGAATAATTAAACACGAAAAAACGACAGAACTTGAATTATCAATAATTAATAATGCAATAAATCTGCTAATTGAAAATGGATGCCGAATTAAAGATTTAATCAGCAGTTCTTTAAATCCAATTCTTTGGGGCTATTCTGTTTTTGAAATAATATGGTTTAACAATAACGGATATTGGCTTCCCAAAACTATTTCCGAAAAACCGCGCGAGTGGTTTTATTTTGACGATAACAACTGTATTACATATAAACCTAATAATAATCAAAACGCAATTAACTTAACCCAAGATAAATATAAATTTAAGTTTATTGTACTTCAAAACGAACCAAGCTTCGAAAATCCCTACGGCGAAAAAGCTTTAAGCAAATGTTTTTGGCCGGTAACATTCAAAAAGGGAGGCTTAAAATTTTGGTCTGTTTTTGTAGAAAAATATGGTATGCCTTTTATTTTAGCAAAACAACCACGCAGCATTGGCAATGATGATTCAATTAATTTGTTAAATAAATTAGAAAATATGGTTCAAGATGCTATTGCTGTAATCCCCGATGATTCTTCTGTCGAGTTTAAGGAATCCAAAGGAAATATTAGCAGCGATGTTTATGAAAGATTTATTAATCAGCAAAACAATGCAATTAGCAAAGCAATTTTAACAAATGTATTTTCTACCGAATACCAACCAACCGGTGGTTATGCTACTGCAAAATCGGGACTTGAAAGCGAAAAATTGCTTGCCAAAGAAGATAAAGATTTTGCCGAACAATTATTTAATACATTATTTAAATATATAATTGAATTAAATACAGGGAATAAATACGCCCCTCAATTTAAGCTTTTTGAAGAGGACGAAGCCAAAAAAGATTTTGCCGAACGAGACGCTTTATTAACTAATAACATTTCGTTTAATAAACAATATTATCATCGGGTTTATAACATTCCCCTTAACGAATTTGAGCTAAAACAAAATGAATAAACTGAATTTAAAAAGTAAAAACAATATTTTTCATAAAAAATTAAATTTTACAAAAAATAGCAATTATCTGCCAAATGGAAAAATACGGTTTTTAAAATCCTTTGGCCATTATTTGATGTATAATTCTTTTCAGTTTGCTAAAGGAATTATAAAACAGGATTACGTTTATAGGAATAAATTTGTAAATTACGAATGGAACACTGATTACACCGATTAAACTGATTTACGCAATTTAAATATCAATGTAAATCCTCCAAATATGTGTTATCTATGTAGTATTATTTTTCACTTTTATCAAAAAAAAATCCCTCATTTCTGAGGGATTTAATTTTACTTTGTATCTAGTTTTTACTTTAAAATCATCATTTTTTTAACAGAATTAAATATTTGTCCGTTTGCACTTTCTACAATTAATGAATAAAAATAAACACCGCTTGATAGACTTGACGCATTAAAGTTTAAATTATATGTGCCTTCTTTTTGATGTTCATTTACTAATGTTGAAACTTCTTGACCAAGCATATTTGTTACAACCAATTTTACATAACTAGCACTTGGCAACGAATAATTAATAACTGTAGTTGGGTTAAATGGATTTGGATAATTTTGACTTAAATTATAAGTAACCGGAATACCATTGTTAGAAACTTCAACTATTTGTGAATAACTTAATGTACCATCATAATCGATTTGTTTTAATCTATATGAATATGTAGTATTATTTAATACAGAATTATCTACATAAGAATAATTGTTTATTTCGGTAGTTGTACCATTACCTGAAACAAAACTAATTGCCTGCCAAGCAGCTTGATCAGCTGTTTTTCTTTCAATTTCAAAACCTTTATTATTTAGTTCGGTGGCGGTCGACCATTCTAAAACAACTCCATTATTTATTACATCGGCTTTAAACATTGTCAATTCAACCGGTATTGGCCGGCTGTTTGGCACAAACAATCCGTCAATTTCTGCATCCCCTTCAAAAGTGCCAAGCACAAGCGAGGACCCTGTTGATATATCAATAATTCTAAGTAAACCGGCACTCAAATCATAATCATAAGATGCATAATATAATTTTCCCGTAGTGTAATCAAACTCCATAGATTGTGCATAATTGGCATTAAATCCTAAAGGACCAATTACCGTAAATATTCCTGTAGCTAAATTATACTTACCAAAGACATCATTGTTCAGTTCAACACCATAAATATTACCATCACCGTTAGCCGCAATGCAAATTATTGTAGTACTACTAAAAGTTGTTATTGGTGTGTAAGTAAGTGTTTGATAATTGATTTCATTCAAATACGAATCGTAATCATCAGCAGCAACACCATACATTTTTTCCGAAACAGGATCAAATGTTAAGGCTATCCAGTTTGTACCTGTGGGAAGAGTTAAAACGCCAAGATTAGTTAATGCACCCGTTGAAGTATCCCATTTAACTAATTGTCCGGTATCGTAATAAATAGCATAAATATCACCGTTGGTTACAAGTGCCGAACCAGCCAAAAAGTCTTCTCCTGTAATATTAGTCAAGTCAATTAATTCTTCCGGTGCTATGGAAGAAAATTTAACCGTTCCTGTTGGTACACCGCTTGCATATGCATTATAACCCATCAATATTTTTGATTCCGCGATTGTCACATTTGAACTTAATGTATCATTACTTTTGTTAACGTCTGAAGCAAGCTGCGTATAACAAACCACCTCATAAACACCTAATTGCAAGTTAGCGTTATCAAACGATACTTGCTGCGCTGTACCTGCTGCTAAATCGATTACCGTTTTAACAGAGGTATAACCGGATCCGATTTTTAGTGTCACATCGAAGCTGTTACCTGCAGACCCATAATTTTTAACGGTTGCCTTTGGTGTAAAGGGTCCTGTCGGCACAGTTTGATTAAGATCAATAGTCAGCATTCCAACATCATTTGCCGGAGGTGTGCCAACTTTTATATCATCTAAAAAACATCCATTTCCGTCAGTATCCGTATGCTTAAATGCTATATAAATTGTTTGACCGACATAAGCATTTAAATCGTAAGTAAAAAGATTAAAAACAGAGGCGGGAAGGTTTGCCACATCAATTACGGCAACCTGATTAACAAAACTTGCAATATTAACGTCTGTTGAAGAAATTAAAATTGCCATATTATCAGGGGGATATGAGGAATTAAATTGTCTTCTTAAATAAAATGATAAATTTGCACCGGTACTTACTTGAATTGACGGAGTAATAAGCCAATCCTCACCACCGGCTGTTTGATAATCAATATATGCCGAAGCAACGCCGGAATTAGCATATTCGATTGAACGCGACCAAACTTCAGCACCTAATGCACTATAAGTAATCCAATCGTTTGGCGGAAAAGTAGTTGATTCAAAACCTTCTTCTAGATACCCTGATTTTGCATCAACCGAACTGCCGCAAATTGGTGGAAGATGGTGATGTTCTATACTATTACCTTGCGGTGCTAAACCGGTTGAGCTTTTAACGCTCTGTTTGTCTCGTTGTGCCAAAGTGGCACTAGATGTAAAAATTATTAATATCAGACCTAAAAAACAGTAACGTATGGTGTTCATAAAAAACCTCCAAAAAAGTTATAAGTTATTAAAGTAGAGTAAAAAGACTAAACATATTTATTTATTTTAGTACAATATTTACAACAGATAACATTTTTACGAACATAATTTAAGATACTATATTTTTGGTAAAAATAAAAATCAAATAAGTATTATTTTTACTTGACTCTTTTTAACGTTTTTTCATCTTTTAATTCACGTATTGCATCATTAACAATCCATCTTGCTGTTTTTGATTTGCTCGATACAAATCTTTCCGCAAATTTAACAGCTTCAGCATTTAGTACTTTGTTTTTTTTACCTATTCCTCGTAAAGCCCAATTTACGGCTTTTTTTACAAAATTTCTTTCATCATTTAATCCTTCTTCTATTAAAGGTAAAAAGGATATAAATTTTTCATTACTCCATTCTTTATGATGCACTGCACTACAAGCTATTAACACATAACCTGCACGTTTAACAAATTCTTCCTCACGTCCGGTCCATTCAAAAATCTTTTTTTCGCAATATTGCGTATAAACATAAAGGTTATTACAAGTTAAATCGCAAACATCCCACGAATCAAAATCCAACACTTGCAACTCCATTTGCTCTTCGGTAACTTTAACATATTCATCTAATAATGATGACATTAGTTGTGCTTCGTGAATACCCGTCTTCCATAATTTTACTGCTAAATCATGATTATTTTTTACAGGTTTTGCAATTATTTTTATATCTTTTACAGTAACACCAAAAGCTTTTTTAACGTTAATTCCAAAACGACTCATTCCTTCGGTATTTTTTGAAGACGATTTTATTTTTAATTCTTCAATAAGATTTTCGAAGCTAATATTATCGTCAATGTTTAATTCAGTTTTCATTTTAGCTCAAATTTATATAACTTATTCTCCGGGTCAGAAACCAAATATAAAAATCTATTTTCTTTATCAATGCATATTCCCTCAATCTGCTTAATACTTACTTTATATTTTTGAATAATTGTTCCATCTCGTTTGCACTTAAGTACCATATTACTTTCATCACTTACCAACCATAAAAGTTCTTTCTTTTCATCATAAAATACATCAGAAAGATCTTTTACAGCATTAATTTTTTGTGTATTAATTATTTCAAAATATTGGTTAATTGTAATAAGCGTTACCGGTTTTTTTTCATTTACAATAAAATATATTTTATTTTTACTATCATACGATATTCCCTCAAAGCCGGAATTTCTTTCTCCCTTAAATTTAATTTTAACCCTATTTAGTTCTTTCCCCGTGTAGTCAACAAACAGCAATTCTCGTCTTGCTTCCTGAACAACACAAATAGTATTTTCGTCAATAACGGATATTCCTTCCAAATCTACACCGGTTACTTTGAACTTTTTAATTATTTTGCCCGAAAATGTAATATTATAAACTGTACTATTCCCATCGCCAATTGTCCAAAGTGATTTATTATCGTAAGCAATTGCCAATCCTGATGGCTCGGGAACACTTAATAAATATTCACCGCATCTTTTTATTTTTTCGGTTTCTTCCGTATTCCAAAATAACCTGCCTGCACCTGTAAGTAAAATTGCTGCAATAATAAAAAATAAACTTTTTGTTTTATTTTTCATAATTAATAAACCGGATAAACACTCAAATAGACATTTCCGCTAATTAACCAACCTCTTGCAGTATTTAGACAGTCATTTAGTCGGATAAAATATTTTGTACCATTATAATTAAATATTAAATTAATATGTGCGTATCGCATATATATAGATCTGCCATCTTTATATTCAATTTTCTCAAATTCTATTTTATCCCAATCAATTTTATTATTTTTAGCTTCATCTTTAACTAAAGTAAAATCGTTTACAATTTGTTTGTAAATAACAGGAATATCGTTATTGTATTTAATAATATATTTTGCTTTCTTTTTTTCCGAATATGAAGAACTGTCCAATAATTTAATAAAATCATCTGCTGTCATTATATATTTTTTAAATTCTTCAATATTATTATTCAAAAAAGACTGAAAAATTGTAATACCCAACTCTTCGGGGGTATTATTCCCTTTATTGTTGGGAGAACAAGTTGCAGTAAAAATAAATAGTGTAAAAAAAAGAATTTTCCTAATCATCATAATCCATTAATTTATTGAAAAATATTATTAACCTCAGGCAGAATATACAATGCTTAAATTTAACAATTGTTTATAACTTATTCAATAGCACTTAATATTAAACTGTTTTGAAATTACAAAATACGGTTTTATAATTAAAAAACCGGCAAAAAAGCCGGTTTTTATTTTATAATTATTTACTAAGTTTATTATTTTTTTTGAGCTTCTACAACAGCTATTGCACTCATATTAATAATATCATCAACAGAAGAACCGCGCTGTAAAACATGGATCGATTTTTTCATTCCCATTAATACCGGACCAATAACAGTTGTATCGGTTAACCGCTGGAATAATTTATATGCAATATTTCCTGCGCTTAAATTTGGAAATACTAAAACATTAGCCCCGCCTTTAATATTACAAAACGGAAACTCGTCTTCAACAATTGAAGGAACTACCGCAGTATCGGCCTGCATTTCACCATCAATAATTATATCGGGTCTAAGCTTATTAACTATTTTTACAGCTTCCTGCATTTTAACCGATTCGGGGTGATTAACACTCCCAAAATTACTAAACGATAACATTGCTATTTTTGGTTCAATATCAAATGCTTTTACTGTATCGGCAGTAGTTATTGCTATTTGGGCCAATTCTTGAGCATTTGGATTAATATTTACAGTTGTATCTGCAAAAAAGAGGACTCTATGCTTTAGAATAAGTATATATAATCCGCATACTATTCCGCCTTCATTTTTAACACCAATACATTGCAGGGCTGGTTTAATTGTCTGAGGATAATGAGTAGTTAATCCACCCAACAAAGTATCGGCCTCGCCTAAAGCAACCAGCATAGAACCAAAATAAATGCTTTCATTCATTAAAGCGTTTGCTTGTTTTAATGTAACTCCCTTTCTCATTCTTTTTTTATGAAGCTCTTCAGAATAATATTCATGTTTAGGACAATTTCTCGGATCACGAATTTCAATTTCGTTTTCCTGATAACCCAATTCTTTTATTATTTTTTCAATTTTCTCTTTATTGCCTAATAAAATCGGGTGGCCTATTTTTTCAACAAGAATGATATGTGCTGCACGAATTATTTTTTCTTCTTCTCCTTCAGGGAATACTATTTTTTTAGGATTTTGAATAGCTTTATGGGTTATAGTTCTTAATAATTCCTGCGAATAACCCAGTCTTTCTTTTAAATTATCTTCGTAAGCTTTCCAATCTGTTATTCCTTCTTTTGCAACACCGCTTTCCATTGCTGCACGTGCAACGGCCGGTGCAACTGTCCATAAAACTCTTGGGTCAAAAGGTTTAGGGATAATATACTCGCGTCCAAAAGAAAACTCGCTGCCACCATACGCATTAATAACTACATCGGGAACCTTCTCTTTAGCTAATCCGGCTAATGCTTTAACTGCGGCCAATTTCATTTCTTCATTTATAGTTGAAGCTCTAACATCAAGCGCACCACGGAAAATAAACGGAAAGCCGAGTACGTTATTTACTTGATTTGGATAATCGCTTCTTCCGGTTGCCATAATTATATCTTCACGGGCTTCTTTTGCAATTTCATATTTAATTTCAGGATCAGGATTAGCCATTGCAAAAACTATGGGATCTCTTGCCATCAATTTAATCATAGCCGGTGTAAGTAAATCTGCTTTTGATAAACCCACAAATACATCGGCATTTGTTAATGCTGAATCTAAATCTTCATAAATATTTTCAATTGCAAATTGTGATTTATATTTATTCAAATCATTTCTTTGTTTATGTATCAACCCTTTTGTATCAAACAAACATATATTTTCCTGTTTAACGCCTGCAACAACATATAGCTTACTACAAGCTATTCCCGCAGCACCTGCACCCACTACTACAATTCTTACATCTTCCAAGTTTTTATTTACTATTTCGCATGCATTAATTAAAGCAGCACACGAAATAATTGCCGTTCCATGCTGGTCGTCATGAAAAACAGGAATATTCATGGTTTTTTTTAATTCTTCTTCAACTTCAAAACATTCGGGAGCTTTTATATCCTCTAAATTAATACCTCCAAAAGTAGGTTCTAAAAGCTGAACTGCTCTTATAATCTCTTTAGGGTCATGTGTTTTTAACTCAATATCAAAAACATCAATATCCGCAAATCTTTTGAATAATACTCCCTTACCTTCCATTACCGGTTTGCCGGCATGGGGACCAATATCTCCAAGTCCAAGAACTGCAGTGCCATTTGATACAACTGCAACTAAATTGCCTTTTGCAGTATATTTATAAACGTCATCATCGTTTATAGCAATTTCCCTGCAAGGTTCCGCTACACCGGGTGTGTAGGCAAGTGATAAATCGCGAGATGTAAAACATGGTTTACTTGGTATTACTTCTATCTTACCACGTCTTCCCTCTGAATGATACCGAAGGGCCTCATCTTTCTTTACGCTCATATGTATTTATCCTATTAAATGTTAATTTGGTTTATAGTTTATGGATAATTTTTATAAAATACAAATATTAACTTATTTAAAACGAAAAAAGCCGTCATTTTTTATGACGGCTTAAATTTCTATTTTTTATATTGCCATTATTTCTTTTTCTTTGTGCACAATCAATTCATCTATTCTTTTACTAAATTCATTTGTCTGCTTTTGAACTTCATCTTCTAATCTTTTTCGGTCATCTTCAGTAATAATTTTATCTTTTTCATTTTTCTTTAAGTGTTCGTTGGCATCACGTCTTATATTTCTAATGGCAACTTTGTATTCTTCGCCAAGTTTTTTAACTAATTTAACCATATCCCTTCTTCTTTCTTCCGTTAAAGGAGGAATAGGTACTTTAATATTTGTACCATCACTTCTAGGATTAAGACCTAAATCACTTGCCATAATAGCTTTTTCTATTGCATGAACCACTCCTTTATCCCAAGGAGTTATTGCAAGGGTATGAATATCCAAAACAGATACGTTTGCCAATTGATTTAAATGAGTAGATGTGCCGTAATAGTCAACTTTTATTCCATCAAGTAACGCCGTAGTTGCTTTTCCCGTACGAATTTTTGCTATTTCCATTGCAAAAGCATCAATACTTTTTCCCATTTTGTCATGAGCATCTTTAACTGCTTGCTCCATAAATAACCTCTAATTTATTATTAAATAACTTTATTTTCCTACCTGTGTTCCAATACAATTTCCCGTTACCAATTTTAATAAATTGTTTTCTAAATCCATATTAAATACTATAATGGGCAAATCATTTTCTTTGCATAAACTTATTGCGGTTAAATCCATTACACGCAAGTTGTTTGTAAGAATATCCGAATAAGTAATTTGTTCATAAAATAAAGCATCAGGATTTTTTTCCGGGTCGCTGTCGTAAACCCCATTAACTCTGGTACCTTTAATAATTGCGTCTGCTCCTATTTCAACTGCTCTTAAAGATGCAGCAGTGTCTGTACTAAAATATGGATGTCCTGTTCCTGCTCCAAATATCACAATTCTATTTTTCTCTAAATGACGTACAGCTCTACGGCGGATTACCGGTTCAGCAATTTGCTCCATTTTTATAGCACTCATTAATCTGGTAAATATTCCTTCCTTTTCCAAAGCGTTTTGCAATGCCAACGAATTAATCATTGTTGCAAGCATTCCCATCTGATCACCGGTAACTCTATCAATTCCTTGTTCGGTTGCGTTTAATCCTCTATAAATATTACCACCGCCAATAACTATACCAATTTCTATATTTAAATCATGAACTTTTTTAATTTCTTTTGCATAAAATGTTAAAACATCAGGATCAATACCGCTTCCTTTGTTTCCCATTAAAGATTCACCACTTAATTTTAACAGTATTCTTTTAAACTTTATTTCGGGCATATTTTTTCCAATATTTTTGAGAATGTGAATTTAAGATAATATTTTTTATATGAAAAATAAATCTGTTTTTTGTAAATAGGCAAAATACTTAATCCAATAAACGATAATTATACAAAACAGTAATTTTATTACTGAATATAATTATCGTTTATCGGTCTTTTTATACAAAAAAAAAAGCTGCCCTTTTGGGACAGCCTTTTTTTTATAATTATTTCTTCTCATCACTAAGATGGTATCGATAATAACTTACTAATTTAGCATTAGTGGAATATTTTTTATTATATTCGGCAACTAAATCACTTATTTTTTTTGTATTATCTTTAACGTAAGTTTGTTCAAACAAGCAGTTATCTTCATAATACTTATTTAATTTTCCCGTAGCAATTCTTTCCAAAATGTTTTCAGGTTTACCTTCTTTACGTGCAAGAGCTTTGTATATTTCAATTTCATTATTTAATACTTCGGTGGGTACTTCTTCACGATATAAAAATGAAGGACTCATTGAAGCTACTTGCATAGCAATATTTTTTAACAAAGCAGTTAATTCTGCATTGTTGCCATTTGTATTGTTATCTGCACGTAATAAAACACCAAGTTTTGAACCATGATGAATATAATCGGCAATTACGCCATCATTTGCCTTTTCAATAACAAATCTTGAAATTGCAATTTTTTCACCAATTCTTCCAATTAAGTCACCTAGTTCTACACCAATATTTTTACCATCGTTAGTAAGAGTAAGCAATTCTTCTACATTTGCAGGATTAAATTTTATAACAGTAGCAAGAACTAAATCTGCAAAACTTAAAAAATCAGCACTTAAACCAACAAAGTCGGTTTCACAATTTACTTCAACCATATATGCGGTTTGTAAGTCATCCGATATTTTTGTTAATACAATACCTTCGTTAGCCGATCTTTCAGCACGTTTAGCAGCAACTGCAGCACCTTTTTTTCTTAAGATCTCAATTGCTTTGTCAAAATTCCCTTCGGATTCTGTTAAAGCTTTTTTGCAATCCATCATACCGGCACCGGTTTTTTTTCTTAGTTCGTTTACTTCACTTGCACTAATTGCCATGTTTATATCCTTTATTTATTCTCAATTTTCCTTTCGGTTTCTATTACTCTTCAGCTTTTTTTTCAGTAGTTTCTTCTTTTGCTTCTAAGTTTTGGTCAACAGATGTTTCTGCCGGTTTTTCTTCAGAAACTTCTCTGGTATGTTTTCTTTTAAAATCACCACGTTTATTATTTTTATTATCAAAACGTACTTTTCTTACTTTACCTTTTCCAAATTGATTTGATTCATCTTCGGACTCTTCTTCTTTACCGGTACGTTCTCTTTCAGCACTTTCTTCTGCTCTTAATAATTTCGATTTTTCTTGTCCTTCAACAATTGCATCTGCCATTACCTTTACAATAATTTCAATTGCTCTGGTTGCATCATCATTAGCCGGAATTACAAAATCTGCTTCATCAGGGTCACAATTTGTATCTACAATAGCAAATACAGGGATGTTCAGTCTTTGAGCTTCTTTTACAGCTATTGATTCTTTTTTAATATCAACAATAAATAATGCACCCGGTAATTTTGATAAGGTTTCAACACCATCAAGTACAGCGCGTAATTTATCTTTTTCACGTGAATGAAATAATCTTTCTTTTTTTGTTATTTTTTCAAATGTACCGTCACTTTCCATCTTTTCAATGGTTTGTAATCTTTTAATACTTTTACGGATTGTTTGAAAGTTTGTCAACATTCCACCAAGCCATCTTTCACTTACCCAGTTACTATCGCTTCTTTTAGCTTCGGCAACTATTGAGTTTTTAGCTTGTTTTTTTGTTCCAACAAATAAAATTCTTTTGTTTTGTGAAACAATATTTGTTAATGCGTTTGCGGCATTATCTATTGCGTCAACGGTTTTGCGTAAATCTATAATATGAATACCATTTTTTTCCATAAAAATATATGGTTTCATTTTAGGATTCCAGCGACGGGTCAGATGTCCAAAATGCGCACCTGATTCTACAAGGTCAGTAATTAGTACTCTTGGCATGTATTTCTCCTGTTTAACATCTATCCCCTTCCACTTTGCATTCATTCCATTTTTATGTAGGAACACAGGCTGCAAATCTGAGGATATGATTGATTATTAAATAAATATTATCTCTTACTAAACTGAAATCTTTTTCTTGCTTTTGGTTGGCCATATTTTTTACGTTCAACCATACGAGGATCTCTTCTCAACAAGCCGGCTGCTTTTAATGTTGGACGGAAATCGGGATTTACAAACAATAATGCTCTTGCAATACCTAATCTTATTGCTTCCGATTGTCCTGAAATTCCACCACTGTGTACATTAGCATAAACATCAAATTTACCGGTTGTATCGGTAAGTATAAAAGGTAATAATACATCATCTCTGTGAAACTTGATTGGAAAATACTTTTCAAATTCACGATCGTTAATTGTTATTTTACCCGAGCCGGTTCTCAAAAATATTCTGGCAACAGCGTTTTTTCTTCTTCCGACAAATAATTTATCAGCCATTAATTATTCCTCTTAAATACTTTTTTGTTCTGGTTGTTGAGCTGCATGCGGATGAACTTCACCAGCATAAACTTTTAAATTCTTAATTATTTTATCACCTAATTTTGTTTTAGGTAGCATTCCACGTACTGCATTACGAATTGCAAATTCCGGTTTTGTTTTTTTAACATCACTAAATTTAGCAAAGCGTGCACCGCCGGGATACCCAGTATACGAGAAGTATTCTTTAAATAATTCACGCTTCCCTGTCATTTTTACTTTATCTGCGTTAATTACAATTACAAAATCTCCCGCATCCATATTTGGAGTGAATACTGGTTTATGCTTTCCGCGTATTAAGCGTGCTATTTCTGTTGCTAATCGGCCTAAAACCATACCTTTTGCATCAACAACATACCATTTTTTATCTGCTTCTTCGGCTTTAACAAACCGCGTTAGTTTTTGTTGCTTCAACTTGTTCCTCCAATAAAACACATTTTTATACAATAGCTTACAAATATATTAGTTAGAACATTAAATGTCAAGTTTTTACTTGAATAAAACGTGTTAAACTACTGCATTTATTATTTTTTTTCGTTATTTTTTTTATTCATCTTCATTTCCTGTTGGAAACTGCATTTCCGGCACTGTAAACTTTGTATATCCCGCCGGTATTTCAAACATCTCATCTGCTAACATTTTCTTTTCAATTTTAACCGCTTCTAAACTTCCGTTTTCTGTTCCGCTTGGATCTTTCATTTTAATTACCAGAGGGAAAAAACCGTCTTCAAAATACTTATCGTCTATTTTTGCTTTTTCCATAGGATTTGCTGCAAAAATAAAATAACCTAAGTCTTTTGTAAACCAAAGCTCCATGGTACCATCATCTTCTTTAAAAATATATTGTGCACACATATAACCTAAAATTTCTTTTGTTTCACCTGTTTTAGCTTTAGTAAAATCATCTTTTAGGTTTGGTTCTCCGGTTTCGTTTTCTTCCGTATTACTAAATTCCATAAACATATTATTCTGCGGAATAAGCATTACGGTTTTATCTTTATTAATAAGCATTATAGCTTGCCCTTCAGGACTATTAAATTCAACTCTAAATTTATTGTTTTTTATGTAATAATCCATTGTTAAGGTTAAATTTGTTTCGGCTTCTTCATCAACAAATTTTGCATCGTATTTTACAATACCTTCAAATGTTTTAGTTTGGGCTTTTACAAAACCAAAACTTAATATTATTAATAAAATTGCTATAAAACCTTTAACCCGCATTATAACACCTTTTTAAATAGTTAGTAGAATTTAAATTTAAACTATTAATTTTAATTTTTCAAATATTTATTTGAAGTATTTTCTTTTATTTTAAAATATTTTTATCCAATTACTGTTAATAGTCGTCTTCATCTCCATAATCGTTGTCGTCCGGTATTGGTGTTTCATATTTTTTATAATCTTTTGGCATAATAAAAATATTTTTAGGAAGTTTTTTTTCAATTAGTCTTGTTGCTTTGTAAGTATGTTTCTCTTTCCCGCCATCAAATTTTACAATTACATGTAGTGGTATTATCTTAAATTCAAAACATTCATCCAATAATTCCGTATGTATATCAAAATTTGAACAAGGCATTTTTACGTTCCGGTCTTTAATACCCCAAATTTCTACTTCATTATATCCGCCTGAATATGCATTTTTATATTTATAGCTTATCTTGTTGCATGTATAGCCCAATATTTCTTTTTTCTCATCTGTAAACTTGTATAATAATTCATTTTCTTTTTTAATTGATTGATGAATTTCGTTATTAGCCAACTCTTCATTTGTTACTTCCATATAAATTTTACTTGTAGGCATAAAATTAACAGCTCGGTTTTCATCAATAATTGTAAAATATTTTAATCCCAAATCTTCTATTCTAAATTTGTTAATGTTAATAAAATAGATATAATCAAATATATTGTTTGTGCTGTCTTCTGTATTGATTGTTTCGATTGTATAATTAATTACACCCTCAAATGGCTTTTGTTGTGCATGTAAAAATATATTAGCTAAAAACATAAACAGAAAAATTGTTACTAATTCCTTTTTCATAATTTTCCTTAATATTGATTATTATATATTTAATTAGGGCTGTACTAAAATAAACCAGAGTATTTAAACCTTAAGAATACATGAAAATTTAAAATTGTATATTAAGTTATACATATTTAGTAATATTAGTCTTTTTGCATACAAATGTCAATTGTTATATATCATATAATAAAATTGATTCTATATTTTAAAAATCTTTTGTATTTTTGTATTTAAAATAATTTTTACAATGGAGTATTTTTGAAATTCTTAATTACCGGCGGAAGCGGTTTTCTTGGTATTAACCTTATTAGGTATCTGCTTAAATTAAATCATACTATAATTTCGTTGGATTTAGTAGAATTTGACTATCCTGATTGTAAAGATAACATTAACGCAGTTATTGGTGACATTAGGGATGAAAAAATAGTAAACAAACTGATGAACGGTGTTGATTTTGTTGTTCATTGTGCCGCTGCTTTACCATTGTATCCGGCAGATGATATTTATACCACTGATGTAGTTGGTACACGAATTTTAATTACTGCCGCATTAAAGTATAATGTTAAAAGATTTGTTCATATCTCCTCTACTGCTGTTTATGGAATCCCAAATCATCATCCGTTGTTTGAAACCGATAAGCTGGATGGTGTTGGTCCTTACGGCAAAGCTAAAATTTTAGCCGAAGAAGAGTGCTTAAAAGGACGCCAAAAAGGTTTAAACACTACCATTATTCGTCCAAAATCGTTTGTGGGACCCGAAAGACTTGGCGTATTTGCCTTGTTTTATGATTGGGCAAAAGACGGAAAAAGTTTTCCTATGATTGGAAACGGTTTTAACAGATACCAATTACTTGATGTTGAAGATTTGTGTGTTGTTATTAGTTCGTGCTTTGAATTGGATTCTGTGGTGGTTGATGATGTTTTTAACATAGGAGCTAAAGAGTTTACCACGATGCGCGAAGATTATCAAGCAGTGCTTGATAAAGCAGGATTTGGCAAAAAAATAGTCGGTTTACCGGAGATGCCAATTATATTTACTTTGCGAATTTTGGAAGCATTAAAACTTTCTCCGCTTTACAAATGGGTTTACGAAACTGCTTCAAAAGATTCGTTTGTTTCAATTGAAAAAGCTGAAAAACAGTTAAATTATAAACCGAAATATTCAAATAAAGATGCTTTAGTTAGAAATTATGATTGGTATTTACAAAATTATCAAACATTTAAAGAAACATCGGGCGTTTCGCATCGTGTACCATGGAAACAAGGTATATTAAAATTTGCTAAATTGTTCTTTTAACCAAGATTTTAAATTAAAATATAAATGGAGTAAAAAATGTTAGAAAAAAAAGAATTACTTAAAACTACAATTGAACACTTTGACATTAAACAACATAATGTTGTACCTATTGTTGAAGCAATGGAAAAAATGGCTTTTTCATCGCGCGATTTAAATCGTGCTGCTCAAATTTACGATATGATGTTAAAAGATAAAGGAACATCTATTATTTTAACTCTTGCAGGAAGTTTATTTAGTGCCGGATTAAAAAAGATTGTTTGCGATATGATTGAAAATAACATGGTTGATGCTATTGTATCAACAGGCGCAAATATGGTTGACCAAGACTTTTTTGAAGCTTTAGGCTTTAAACATTATATAGGTTCACCTTTTGTGGATGATAACATTTTACGCGATTTACACATTGATCGTATTTACGATACTTTTATTGATGAAGACGAGTTACGTATTTGTGACGAAACCACACAAAAAATATTCGATTCAATGGAACCTAAAGCTTATTCATCGCGCCAATATTTACAGCAATTTGGCAAATATTTAGAAGAAAACGGCGGACCAAAATGTAACGATTCAGTTATTTATGCTGCTTACAAACATAATGTGCCTATTTTTGTACCTGCTTTTAGTGATTGTTCAGCAGGATTTGGTTTTATTGTTCACCAAACAAATAATCCCGAAAAACATTGTTCAATAGATTCAGCAAAAGACTTTTTAGAATTAACCAAAATTAAACTTGCCGCAAAAGAAACAGGTATTTTTATGATTGGCGGCGGGGTTCCTAAAAACTTTACACAAGATATTGTTGTTGCTGCCGAAATTTTAACCGAAGACGCCCCAATGCACAAATATGCCGTTCAAATTACTGTTGCCGATGTGCGTGACGGTGCTTTATCCTCTTCTACGTTAAAAGAAGCCAGCAGCTGGGGAAAAGTTGAAACCACTTTTGAACAGATGGTTTATGCCGAAGCTACTCTTGCTTTCCCTTTAATTGCAGGTTATGCTTACCATAAAGGTTCTTGGAAAAACCGAGAAAGTAAAAACTATTCAAAAATGTTTTAATTAGATTAATAAATAGTTTATTTTAACAACAAGCCTCTGAATTTTCAGGGGCTTGTTTATATCAATTTTTCATTTATAAATTGGTTTCGTTATATTCTAACAATACCCGCCGGAAGAATATCCCGACAGGTATTCAATAATTTATAATTATATTTTCTTATTTCATCAAAACTAATTTTTTGGTGCTTACAAAGTCGCCGGCTGTAAGTTTGTATATGTACATTCCGCTTGCCAATTGGCTTGTGGCTGTAAATTCAACATCATACTTTCCATCGGTTTGATATTGGTTAACTAATGTAGCTACTTCTTTACCAAGCATATCATATACTTTTAAGGTTACAAAACTATTACCTTTTAATTGATAACTGATTGTTGTAGAAGGATTAAACGGATTGGGATAATTTTGTAATAAGTTGTATTCGTCAACCGTTACCGATTCTCCTCTTTTTTCAATTTCCTGACCGTTTACATTGCACGCAACGGTACTTGAATAACTTGATTCGTTTGTGCCTAAATCTTTTGCGGTTATTTTATAATATACATCCGTGCCTGCCAAACCGCCTGTATTAATATATACCGAAGCATCAACATAATAGAGGCTGCTTGTTGTTGCCAAATAAGCCCATGCGGAAGTACCATATTTTCTGTAAACACGATAATTATTAATATCGGCATCAATGTTTTTTGACCATTGAATTCTTGGATGACCGCTACTGTTTGTTAAAGCAACATTTTTTGGTGCTGAGGGATTTATATCGTAATGTCTATAAGCTAATACACTTGCAGATCCCTCACGCCATAACGAATGAAGATCATTGAATGTTGATGAAATATCAATATTCGTAAAATTATAACCATTCAGATCTTCATATATCGTTTCACTTGTTTCAACATTATATAAAAAGCTAAAATGATTCACTCCGCCATCTAATTCAGCAATTGGCAGCCAATGAAACAAAGTATGTACTCTTTTGTCTGCCGTTGTTGTCGTCTGCAAAAATGAAGTTGTATTATATGCGTAACCATAAGTGTTTAATAACACATTATCCGAATTTCTGAATATTTTGCGAGATAGCTGGTCATTATAATAAGGAGGTATTTCAACAGAATAATATAAATAAGTATAAAGCGAATCAACGCCAAAACCGGCAGGAGTTGAATAGCCAATTGAGGAGAATAGTGTTTTTACATTATCCCATTGATTAGTGTTTAGGTTTAATGCCCTTAATTTGCAGTTGTCATTATTATCATAAACAATAAATATTTTCATACCATCTGCTGTGTTTGCTGCTTCAATACGCGGGGAAGTGCCTGTTTCGGTACTGGAAACGTCAAATTGTCCTGTCCAATAAGAACCATCAAACTGATGATATTTTGCGGTACCATTATAGGTATATGCAATATGTAACGCATTATTTTTATAAATAGCATCAAGTGCAGTAACATTATAATTTAAATCATTTTTAGTTGTCCAAGTTGAACCGCCATCTGTTGAATATTTACATTTTACCACACTGTTTTTTTTATAAAGCACATAAACATTGTTATCATCACCGGTAATATTTGCCAATGTTACACTATTATCAATGGTTACAGCACTGCCTGCAGTACCGCTTACGTTCATCAAATAATATTTCAAATCACCCGATGCGGTTTGTTTAATTATATTATTTCCAAAACTATTTGAATACATTTCCACTTTATCATTATCGGCAATAAGTATATTAGTACTTACAGCAGTTTTCCATCCCGAAGCATAAACATATGTGGATAAAATAACCAAAAGAATTAATACTTTTTTCATTTTTATTTTCCTATTTCATTAATAAACATTTAATTGTTTTTTGGAAGTTTTCCGCTTCCATTGTTATAAAATAAACACCACTTGGAGCGTTTTTATTAAATTGATTTTTTCCGTTCCAAACAACTGTGTGTTCTCCTTTTTGATGCAATTTATCTATTAATGTAATTATTTCTTCTCCTAAACTATTATATATTTTTAACTTAACATTACCTGTTTTATTTAAAGCAAACTTTATATTTGTTGAAGGATTAAAAGGATTTGGGTAATTTGCAAATAATTTATATTCAGTTAATAAATTTTCGGGTTCGTTTTCCTTAACATCGGTTAATAAATAATGCCTGTACATTTGTGTAAATTCGCGTGTTTGACTTTCTATAGATTGAGACATTGATAAAACAATTGTTGGATAGTTTTGATTATAAAAATTATATAAAACGGCATGATCAACCGGCATAACGAACCGATGTAAATAACAAACTTCATAGTTGGGATTATTTTTGCTTCCTGAAAATTTAAGCACTACAACAGTATTGCCAATATTAATAAATATCTCTTCTTTGCCATCATTATCAATATCCATACTCATCCCGCTTATATTATTTAGGCTTAATAAATATGGGAAATTTACAAATGCAACCGGCTTAAATGAATTATTACCATCAGTTTCTAAACATACTAATTTTGAAACATCCTCGGGGAAGTTTTCGCCGCCAACCCATATCTCAGGTTTTCCGTTGCCGTCAATATCGTTTGTTCTAAACCCTATATACGAGTTCCAGATACCATAATTATCTTTCCATTTTAATTTATATTTATCTTCACCTTCGTTTTCAAGCATGTAAATATTTCCATATTCGCTTGCGTAAACAATATCAGTTTTATTATCCATATCAAAATCACCTACTGTAAACCCCGATATATATTCACTTTCCCAAATAGGATTTAGATATGTTGGATAAGTTAATACGGAATCATAGGTCAAATTTAGTTCATTGTATTTTGCAATATGTATTTTTAAGGGTGATATACCAAAATATACAACATCAGTAGTGTCATCATTATCAAAATCGCCAAATGTAAAGTCATTAAGTTGGATATTAAACCCATTGTTAGTATAAATATTATAATTAAAATAAAGATGTGTGGCAAGCGAGTCGGCTGCGGGTTTTTTAAAGAATGACTGGTTATGAACTTCATACGTTAGGCTGTCTTGAAATAAAGAAACAAGATGTAGTTCCAAGTCTCCGTCTCTATCAACATCATATATGTTATATGCTAATGAAGTATTTTCGGGATACTTATACACAGGTTTAAATTTTCCGGTAAAATCCTGCTCGTAACACCAAACTTCACTCCTATTCAGATAATATTCCTTTTTATAACCATATAATTCGGTTAAATTATTATTATTCACATCACTTAATAATGGTACTGCAATTTGATTAGTAGCCAATGGTATTTCCTGCCAAAACGGGAACATATAGGAATATAAAGAGGTATCGTAGTTTGCAAGGTTAAATGTAAATGTTGGTACATCGTTATATAAAGTTTGGTTTTTGTTATTATCACCAAAGTTAAATATTCTTGTGCCGGTATTGTTATAATTAACCGATATTCTATCGTTTCCCAAATCCAATATTTTTATA
>JAZDHY010000042.1:0-2363 GCA_043805435.1 bacterium | reverse complement strand
CAAGGTTAAATGTAAATGTTGGTACATCGTTATATAAAGTTTGGTTTTTGTTATTATCACCAAAGTTAAATATTCTTGTGCCGGTATTGTTATAATTAACCGATATTCTATCGTTTCCCAAATCCAATATTTTTATACCCGATTTTGTTTTTATTTTTTCTATTTCTTTTTCTATTGTTGTTTGTGCTGTTATTGTACATACAACAACAAATTGAAATGCTATTAACATAACCAAATATCTAAATAACTTCATTTTATTACCCAAATAATTTTTAAGAAGAATAATTACATAATAAATATTATTTTTACAGTTTATTTATGTAAAACCAGTAAAATAAAGGTCTAAATTATTAAAAGTATAATTTAAATCTTTATACAAATATATAAATATATTCTCAATAAATGTAAGTGCATTTAAATTACCTTCCCCGCCAAAACAAACCATATTTCCTCAAATAATTATAAACTGCCACAAAAACACCTTTTTTGTGTTGTTTTATTAAATAATTACATTTTCGGTTATTAGCAATTAATTAACGGCTGTATTAATAACAATTAACATTTATTTAATTACTCATGGGGGAAATTACTGGAAAAAAAAAAATGAAATGCAAGACAAAAAAACGTTTTTTTTATTATACTTTTATTGAAGGGTTTTATGTTTTTTTTTATAATTTAGTTAACTTTTTTATTATAACAATTTTACTGCTCGTATGAACAAAAGATACTATTTCATTAATAAACATTTAATTGTTTTTTGGAAGTTTTCCGCTTCCATTGTTATAAAATAAACACCACTTGGAACAATTTTATTAAACTGATTTTTTCCGTTCCAAACAACTGTGTGTTCTCCTTTTTGATGCAATTTATCTATTAATGTAATTATTTCTTCTCCTAAACTATTATATATTCTTAACTTAACATTGCTTGTATTATTTAAAGCAAACTTAATATTTGTTGAAGGATTAAAAGGATTTGGGTAATTTGCAAATAATTTATACTCGGTCAATAAATTTTCGGGTTCGTTTTCCTTAACATCGGTTAATAAATAATGCCTGTACATTTTTGTAAAATTTCTTGTTTGACTTTCTATAGACTGCGACATAGATAGAGCAATTGTTGGATAGTTTTGATTAGGGAATTTATACATAACGGCAGAATCAACCGGCCTAATAAACCGGTGATAATAACAAACTTCGTATTTGGGATTATTAGATTCACCTGTAAATTTAAGCATTACAACATGGTTGCCAATACAAATAAATATCTCTTCTTTGCCATCATTATCAATGTCCATACTCATTCCGTTTTCATTGTTTAAGCTTAAAAGAAAAGGCAAATCAATAAAAGCTACAGGTTTAAATGAATCGTTTCCGTCTGATTCCAAACAAACCAATTTGGATAAATTGTCGCGATAATTCTGCCCGCCAATCCATATTTCAGGTTTTCCATTTTCGTCAATATCATTTGTGGTGAATCCAATATATGAATTACCGGTATTAAAGTTATCTTTCCATTTTAATTTATATTTGTCTTCACCTTCGTTTTCAAGCATATAAATATTGCCATATTCGCTTGCGTAAATAATATCGGTTTTATTATCCATATCAAAATCTCCTACTGTAAACCCCGATATATATTCACTTTCCCAAATAGGATTTAGATATGTTGGATAAGTTAATACGGAATCATAGGTCAAATTTTGTTCATTGTATTTTACAATATGTATTTTTAAGGGTGATATACCAAAATATATAACATCGGTTGTGTCATCGTTATCAAAATCGCCAAATGTAAAATCATTTAATTGTATATTTAACCCGTCATTTGTATAAATATTATAATTAAAATAAAGATGTGTGGCAAGCGAGTCGGCTGCGGGTCTCTTAAAGAATGACTGGTTATGAACTTCATACGTTAGGCTGTCTTGAAATAAAGAAACAAGATGTAGTTCCAAGTCCCCATCTCTATCAACATCATATATATTGCATGCTAATGAAGTATTTTCAGGATATTTATAAAGAGGCTTAAATTTACCGGTTAAATCTTGTTCGTAACACCAAACCTCACTCCTATTCAGATAATATTCCTTTTTATAACCATATAATTCGGTTAAATTGTTATTATTTATATCCCCCAGTAACGGGTAAACTAATTGGTTAGTAGCCAATGGTATTTCCTGCCAAAACGGGAACATATACGAATATAAAGAGGTATCGTAATTTGCAAGGTTAAATGTAAATGTTGGTACATCGTTATATAAAGTTTGGTTTTTGTTATTATCACCAAAGTTAAATATTCTTGTGCCGGTATTGTTATAATTAACCGATATTCTATCGTTTCCCAAATCCAATATTTTTATA
>JAZDHY010000041.1:0-48264 GCA_043805435.1 bacterium | reverse complement strand
GAAAACATTGTAGAAAAAGAACTAGTTTCGGCGTTTATAGCTTATAATTTAATCCGCAAACTAATAGTGCAGTCAACAAAAGAGACTGCTTTTTCCCCCGAAAGAGATATCATTCAAGAGTTCTTTGAGGGTAATAAGGAACTATATATTGACAGAAAAGGTAGAGTATACAAAAGATGGTCTACAGGCAGATATGGAAAAATTGAAGCAAAAAATACTAGAAAAAATTATAATACAAAGACCTGATAGGCGTTATGAAAGAAAAACAAAGAAAGGAGCCTATAAAAAATACAGTTAAAACCTTATGTTAGTGCCATTAGCTGACAGACTGAGGAACTATTTGCAAACTGTTTTGGGAGATGATTGGAACAACCACTTATTAGAACAATTTTTAGCAAAAGAAAATACAAAAAAAACTAACCTTGAAGATTGGTTAAAAGAAGAATTTTTTGAACAACATTGTAAAATGTTTAATAACCGCCCTTTTATTTGGCACATTTGGGACGGAAGAAAAGACGGATTTAATGTTTTAGTTAATTACCATAAACTAACAAAAGAAAATTTACAAAAGCTTGTATTTACATATTTAGGTGATTGGATAAGGCAATGTGAGGCAAAAAAGAAATTTGGAGAAAGTGGTGCCGAAGGATTATTAAGCGCGGCAGTAAAATTAAATGATAAATTAAAAGCTATTCTTGAAGGCGAAAACCCGTTAGATATTTTTGTTAGATGGAAACCGATTGAAAAACAACCCATTGGTTGGGAGCCCGACTTAAACGACGGCGTACGGTTAAATATAAGACCTTTTATTTTAGCCGGTGTATTAAGGAAAAACCCAAACATTAAGTGGGGTATAGATAGAGGTAAAAATCCTAAAAACTCGCCATGGGGCGAAATAAGAGATAATGATAGACATTTAAGTTTGGAAGAGAAATTAAGAGCAAGGGGGAAATAGAACGATGTATGAAAGTTGGACTATAATTGATTGCATTGAAGAAGTAAATAAAAGAATATTTTTGCCTGATATTCAAAGGCCATATGTATGGAAAGAAAATGATATATATTTATTATATGATAGCATTTGCAGAGATTATCCTATTAATACTTTATTATTTTGGTATCTAAAAAAAGAAACTTTAAGTGAAAAAAAATATTTGAAGAGGATTAAATTCATTTGTCAGTCCGATGAAGAATACTCGACTGAGCACGGTGCTTTAACTAAAGATAATTACTATATGGTAATTGACGGACAACAAAGACTTACTTCGTTCTATTTGACTTTAAATGGATTATATAAAAATAAAAAAAACGAGGAATTCGATCTATATTTTAATTTTTTATCGGGTGAAACTGAGAATGAAAAAGAAATGTTATTTGAATTCCAATTTTTTAACATTGTAAAACCGGATGTATGGATTGAAGAATATACATTAAATAAAGGAACAAAAGGAATAGTAACAAAATATTGGATCAGGTTAAAAAGTATAATTTCTATTGAGAATCGTGCTGAAATTAATTCGACAATTTCAGATATCATAAAAAAAGCAATTAATATAGACATACCGAATAATAAAAGAGATTTAATATTTGATATATGGATGAAAATAAAATCTGACAAGTTGATTACTTGCTATATAGAAAAAACACAGGATTATGACAAAGTACTGGATGTCTTTATCCGAACAAATTCAGGTGGTCAAAAACTAAGTTATTCCGATTTGTTATTTTCATATATTAAATTGCATTGGAATGAAGCAAGAGATAAATTTAGTAATTTAATAAAAATATTAAATAATCAAGGAACATTTAAATTTTCCAACGATGTTATTTTGAAAACTATATTATTTATACATGCATATGATACTAACAGTCTAAAATATAGAACATCAAATTTTACGTCTAAAATTATCGAAACTACCCGGGATGAATGGGATACAAAAATTATTGGTTCCTTTAAGTTATTATATGATCTTTTGCTAAATAAGTTTTTATTGACAAATGATAAGTTGATTACATCTTATAATGCTTTAATCCCGATTGTATATTTTTTATACATTAATAATTATAAAGCATTGGGTGATGAGAATAATAATTTAAGCATTCATTTGCAGACTAAAATTAGAGAATGGTTAATTACATCAATGCTTACAGGCGTATTTGGCGGACAGTCTGACGGAATATTACATAAAGCAAAACTAGCGCTAACTGAAAGTGGAGAATCTAATTATTTTCCAAAAGAAGAATTATTTATTAAATTTAATGAAGCAAAAAAGTCTTTAAAATTAGAGATAGATGAGAAATTAATTAGTCAAGCAGCCTATAATTCTACAGAAAGTTATTTAATTTTATCCTTGCTTTATAGAAACTCAGTTAATTTTGCACCGCAAAAAGAGGATAATAAACCTCAACAAGATCATATAATTTCTCGCGGAGAATTAAAAAAAGCAAATATTGACGAAACGTTTATAAATTCAATTTATAATATAAGATACATAAGTGCATCAGATAACAGAATTAAATCTGACGAAACATTTGAAAAATGGTCTAAAAGGATTGGGCAAGATGTAATGAACCAGCATTTTATTCCTGAAGGTAATTGGAGTGCTTCAAACTACGATGAATTTTTAGAAAAAAGGAAAATGTTATTCTTAAAACAATTAGGCGTTATATAAGTGGTTAATAGTATTTATCAAAAAATTGTACAAAGTTTAAGAGATACAGGAAAACATAACAGCGGTGTTATGGTTAAACCTGAAGTTATATTATGGCCTGATCCCGAAAAACAATGGGAATCCATCATTCCAATTATAAGAATGGAGTTCCCCGAACTGTTAACATTGGGTGAATTTTTGCCCGATAAAAAACAGGGTCCCGCTATTTGGATAAAATGTATGGTTGCCAAGGTTTTGCCCCAGGCGGATTGGTCTAGTGATACAATACCCATAATTTATATACCGGGAATATCGAAGAGTGATTTCAAAAACATTTCTTCTGCCGGTATGGATTTGCAGCCATTAATGGAATATCAATATACCGGAACAATTTTTACACAGATTAACGGCAAAGAATGGACGGTGTTGGCTTTTTTTGAAAATGAACAATTAGGTTTAGGATTAAAAATAGCGCAAGATAAATTAACACGCGAAACTTTGGTAAAAGTATTGCCAACTATTTTTCAAGACCATAGTATTAAATATCCCGCTATTATAGATGTTGATTTTTTGAATTCATTATTGTTCCCCGATGTTTTTCCTTCTGTTTTGAATTGGATGTGTAAAGGAGACGAATTTATAAAAACTCTTCCGCTTAATAAACAAGATGTGTTTATTAATTTATGCCGCTCGCGATTTGAGTTTAACCCGGATTACAAAAACATTATTGCAATTGTCCAAATGTTTGGAATGCAAAATAACGCCTGGCGACATGTTTGGCAGTTGTTCGCCTCATCGCCAAAAAAATATCCGGAATTGGAAGAGTTGTTAAGATTAGCAAAACCTGAAGATATGGGTTACGCATTATTTGAGGTTAAAAAAGAAAGTTGGCCTCAAATAAATGAAACTTTAGAAAACGAACTAAGAGCGTTGTTACTAAAATTAACAAATTTACACCCCAAAGAAATTTTAATTAAGTTAACCGAATTAGAAGAAAATCATTCCGAAAGAAGGGGTTGGGTTTGGGCTGAATTTGGTTATTCGTCATTAGCGCAAACATTACCTCATTTGTTATTAATGACTAAGTTTGCAACAAAAGCGTTTCCATTTACAACTATTGATGACTTAACACACTATTATGTTACCGATGGTTGTAAAATTGACCAAGAAATGAGAAAATCTTTATTGTGTGTAAAGACGGAACAAGATAAAGATGTAATAATAAAATTAATTAATGTAATTTATAAACCTTGGTTGGAAACGATAACTAATAAGTTTCAAACTTTGGTAACAAATAATCCTTCCTTGTTTGTAGTAAAAAATATATTGGCTGAGTCTAATGAATATATACTTTTTGTTGATGCGTTTAGGTACGAACTTGCCCAAGAATTTGTGGAAAGACTTAATAAACAGAAATATAAAATTGAGCTTAATAATGTTTGGTCAGCTTTGCCAAGTTTAACACCAACCGCAAAACCGAATGTTTCTCTAATCGCTAAAGATATAAATTCAAACAGTAATTGCAATGAGTTTAGACCACAGCTTAATAACGGAAGGGATCTTCAAATAACTCAGTTTAGAGATTTATTGGAGGAAAATAATTATAGGGTTGTTACAAGTTTTTCAAATATCGAACCCGGCCAAAACCATTGGCAGGAAATTGGGGATATTGATACACGTGGACATGAGGAACAAGCCGACATAATAAAGCGGATAAACGAACTTTTTGATAAAATACAAGAGGTTTTAGAAACCGTATTTAATAAAGGTATTAACCGCGTTAAAATTGTAACGGATCACGGATGGCTTTTATTGCCCGGCGGATTACCAAAGGAAGATTTGAATAAAAACTTAACCGAAACTCGCTGGGGTAGATGCGCTCTTATTAAAGAAGGCGCGGAAACAAACTTATTGCAACTTCCGTGGCGTTGGAATCCGAATATTTTTATTGCTTATGCTACGGGTATTTCGTTTTTCAAAAAAAATGAAGAATATGCTCACGGAGGAATATCGTTACATGAATGTCTTGTTCCGGTTTTAACAATTGAAAAAATAGAGTTTTCTATTATAGAAGCAAAAATATCTACAATTAAGTGGGTGGGATTAACATGCAAAGTTGAGACTATCCAAACACCCGATGGGTATAAAGTGGATTTAAGATTAAATTATAATGTTGAGGAATCATCAATTGTTATAAGCAATAAAGAAAAAAAGGTTATTAACAACAAAATTTCAATTATGGTAGATGGTGACGCTGACCAAAAATCGGCAGTAGTTGTTTTAACAGATGAAAACGGAAGAATATTAGATAAAAAACCAACTTTGGTGGGATCATGACAATGAAATTGGACGAAATCGATCAAATTGCAACAAAAGGTTTTGAAGGTTATGTAGTACGAAAAGATTTACTCGAACAGTTCAGAAAAACCTATCCGGTGCCAACTTATGTTATTGAATTTTTATTGGGTAGATATTGTGCTACTACCGATGAACAGGAAATACAAGAAGGATTGGAAATTGTTAAACATCAACTTTCTGATCGCACAGTTAGGCCGGGTGAGGAAGAATATTTCAAATCCAAAGCAAGAGAGCAGGGTTCGATAAAAATTATTGATATCATTACATCAAAATTAGATTCCGCAACCGATAGTTATATTGCCACGCTTCCAAGCTTAAGATTAAATAAAATTAGAATTACCCCTGAAATGGTAAATGCAAACGATAGGATGCTGACAGGTGGTTTTTACGCGGAAATTGAGTTGGAGTATGATAGCGCCATAGCTCAAGAAAATAACGGAAGGCCCTTTGGTATTACCAGTATAAGACCAATTCAACTTTCACAAAGAAATGTGTTGGATTCCCTGTACACGGGTAGAAAGGGATTTACTGTTGGACAATGGAAAGATTTTTTAATCCGCAGCGTTGGAATGGAGCCGTCGGAATTATCGGAAAAAGCAAAAAATGTTTTATTTGTAAGAATGATACCTTTTGTTGAACGAAACTATAACATGGTTGAGCTTGGACCAAAAGGAACGGGTAAGTCGCATATATACCAGCAAATTTCTCCATATTCACATCTTGTTTCCGGTGGTAAAACCACAGTTGCCCGTATGTTTGTAAATATGTCAACCGGAGAACGCGGGCTTGTTTGTAAATACGATGTTGTATGTTTTGATGAGGTTAACGGTGTTTCGTTTGATCAGAAAGATGGCGTAAACATTATGAAAGGATACATGGAAAGTGGTGAGTTTAGCAGAGGTAAAGAACCTATAAGAGCCGATGGAAGCGTTGTTATGGTTGGCAACTTTGAAGTGGATGTAGAACATCAGCAGCGTATTGGCCATTTGTTTGGACCGCTTCCTCAAGAGATGCGGGACGATACAGCGTTTATGGATCGTATTCACGCTTATGTTCCCGGTTGGGATTTTCCTAAACTTAACAAGTCGTTTTTTACCGGTCATTTTGGTTTAGTAAACGATTTTTTAGCAGAATGTTTTACAAGATTACGAGATACAAACAGAATAACATCTGTGTTACCCCGTATAGATTTTGGCGGAGCTTTAAGCGGCAGAGATAATGCGGCAGTTAATAAAACACTAAATGGACTGTTAAAACTTATGCAGCCAAATCCGAATGAACCGATATCGGATGAATTATTAGAATGGGCCATTAAAATTGCGCTGGAATATAGAAGAAGAGTAAAAGAGCAACAAAAAAGAATAGGTTCGGCAGAATTTAGAAACACTCATTTTAGTTATCGAATTGGTGACGAAGGTATTGAAACATTTGTGGTTACTCCCGAAGTTCACAGCGAAAACACAATTGGAGAGGATCCATTGCCCCCAGGACAAGTTTGGACAATTAACACCGGAAGTATGGATGAGTCGGCAGGGCTTTATAAAGTGGAAGTTAATATAGGTCCCGGCAGCGGAGTAAGAGTATTAAACAAACCCACCCCACCCCAATTTTTAGAAAGCGTTCGTTACGCCGAACAAAATTTGTATAGTAAAACTAAAGATCTTGTTGGGGATAGAGATCCGAGATTACATGAGTTTTCCATACAATTAAGGTCGTTTGATGTTTCTAAAAGCGGCAGCGGAATAGGCATTGCGGTATTAGTTGCATTATCAAGTGCACTATTGGAAAAAAACATTAAAGGCGGCTTATTAATAGTTGGGCAGTTAAATCTTGGCGGTTCTATTGATAACTTATATAATGCCGTAAATTTAGCGGAATTAGCAATTGAAAAGGGTTCTACAACGTTGTTAATTCCCCTTAATGCACGTAAACAATTAAACGATCTCTCGGATGAAATGGTTACAAAAATCAACATCCAATATTACTCCAATTTACGAGATTGTTTGTTAAAAGCTTTGGTGGAGTAAAGGAATATAATTTAATATTTTTAATAAATGTTTGAGGAATAAGTGAAATCAATATTTAGCAGTAAACATTTTTGGGCAGCTTTTATTCTTACCATAACTATTTGTATTGGAATAAGTCTTTCTTTTTTAAATTGTCCCACGATAGGCAAACTTATTGATGATAGTTGGTCAATTGATTTATTAGTTGGTCAAATAACAATTTATATAGTATTTTTTACTTTTGTACAATTTTCCTTTTCAAGCATTGATATTCCTAAAAATATGATTAGGAAATATATAATTGAGGCAAAATACACTATTCTTTACATTGGGTACAATCTATCGGCTATCTTAATACTTATGTATAATTCAATTTGTTCCTTTAACTCGAACGGGGATAATTATTCAATTAATGGAATGATTAGTTTACTGATCGTTTTCGGTTCTGTATTATCTTCAACAGCATATATGTTTTGGTTAATTCGTAAGTCGACATTTCAAGAAATTGGGAAGATGATTGTTGATTCAATTGATTTTGATAAAACAATTGAAATTCAACAAAATATTCAATCTTCGGTAAATAGTTTCAGAAGTGTAGAGAAAAATTTAGCTTCAATTTTTCAATATAAAAATACTTCAAATACTAAAAGTCAATTTTTTACAAGAATATTTTCAAGTAAACACGGATTAATTGAAAGAATTAAAATAATTGAACTTGCTGAATATATCAAAAACGTTCTGCCAGAAGACATAAAAATTATCAATGTAGAGTTTCGTGTTAAACCCGGATGTATTGTAAATGAAGATGATAAATTAGTTGTAATAATGTATAATAATAAATCCCAAAAAGAGCCAGGGTTTGAAGAATTGATCGGAGATCAAATTAAAAAAGTTATCGAAAAATTTATTGTGTTTAATGAAGAATATTCGGAATATAATACCCATATATCATCTTTAATGACAATGATTTATATGCCCTATGTAAGATCAACAGTGTTTGATACTAATATGATTATTGATGAATTTCGTAGCAAGATATTTATTTGGTTAAGGAAAAATAGCACAAAAGCTAATTCAACTGAAAAAGAAGTTATAAATGCAGGCGAAGTTTTATTGTCTAATATGCTATTACAAATTAACAATTATCTTAGAAAAAGTGATTTAAACGATAATATTATTGAAGTTACATATAGAATTCTTTATTTGTTGTGTCATATCGCGATTGATACAAGGTTCTTAAAAGGAAGTATTAAAATCATGCAGGTACTTAATTATTTTCATTCAAAAATACTTTACCAATACCCAAATTTTCAAGAGAGGCTAGAAAATAGTGTGCTAAGAATTAAGGAGTTAACAGTAATATATGGACTTCTGGCGATTAAAGATAAGTTTAAAATAAACTCGTCAGATGTATACTATATTACCGAAATGATATCTATGTCAATGGATGAAGCAACAATAGCTATATTTAATTTATTAAAAAATTATCACAAAATGAATTTATACGAATCCCTACAAATTCTTTACAATAATATTCAGGAATTGATTAATTATATTGACTTTTATAAACCAAATACAAAATCTGATAAAGAATATAAGATGTATTTAGAAAATCTTTCCATCCCCTTGCAGAATAGAATACTTTGCCTGGCGATAATAATTTATAGAAAAATTGAGGAGTACAAAATCGAGCCAGATAGGTTTATTAAGTTTGTCGTTCCTATGATTCGTAATTGTGTAAATATCCGAAAATATAATTCAAAGTATTATTTCATTATTGGTGACATTATATCAGGTAAGATAGATATCACTAATGGTATTCATCCTTCATTAAAAGAAGCGATTGAAATCGAACACATTCATGAATCAGGGATGTATGAAATAGAAGAGTATAACTATGATGTAGTTTGGGTTTTAATTCTGTTATATTTAAAAATAAATGAAAAAATTAAAGACAATCGAGAAGAATATAAAAAATTATTAGAAGTATTAAAAAAACATAATACTAAAAATGTTCAAAACCAGAATATTAATTATTTTATGTCACTTTTAGAAAAAATGGAAAAAGAATTTCTGTGTTCAATTATGAATATTAAAATTGAGGAATTAAATAATTTTTTAGAAGATATTCGTAAAGATTTAGGGATGGAATAGAATATAAACAAACAGTTGTGGAAACAGACAATTCTAAAAGTTGGCAATAATTGAAAAAGAAGATATTTAGAATTTCTTAAATGAAGGTATCATAAAATGACTAAGTATACAGTAAGTCCTAAAACAAATAAATTCGCAAATGTTGAAGAACCCATAGTCCTTTCCGAATCCTCAACAACTCGATTAATCTTTCAGGCAGGAATTAATAATAGTAACATAATGTCAGGTCAAACTGTTGGGGGAGAGATTTTACATCAAAGAAAAGGACCAAATGATGAATGGGAGGATATAGAATCAATTGATAAAAGAAAACTAAGGAGCGGCGAAGGAGTTAAAATACATTTTCATAGTAATGAATTAAAAACTCTTTTTGAAAGCTTGTCAGAATTATATCAATTGGGCGAATATGGTGTTCCGCAAAGGAAAAAAGAAATGATAGTTGGATATGCGGATCAAATAATTGAGATCCCTGAGGATAGGAAATCCTTTATTCAAAAATTATTAAGTGAAGATTACGGCGAAGAGATATGGGCAGAACTAATTGATAACGATCCGGATTTAGCTACAAGATTATCCATGGCAAAACTTCAACAAAACCGGATAATTGCACTAAAAGAATTTGAAGGAAGCATTAATGATGAAACTTTAAGTGAATTACATTGGCAAAATTTCTTTAGCAATAATAAATGGATTTTTGGATATGGATTAAATTATGTATTTCTTTCCGAATTAAAAGAACAACCAAACTATGGTGGTGGGGATTATACAGCGAAAGGCAACCAGAAAGGGGATTTTTTGCTAAATAGTAATGCTACCTCAAAGTTTACTGTATTAGTAGAAATAAAAAAACCTTCAACACGACTATTATTGCAAAACACTAAAAATAAAAATTATCAATATAGAAATAATATTTTTATTCCAGATTATGAGCTTTCTGGTGGCGTATCTCAAATTCAATCAAATTGTGAAATGTGGGGACATGTTGCACGGGATTATAATAATAAAAAACTTGAACAAAAAGGAATTTATACATTTCAACCGAAAGGAATCCTTATTATTGGAAATTTAGTTCAATTTCAAAGTGATGAAGAAAGAAAATCATTTGAATTATATAGACGTAATATTTATAATCCACAAATAATAACTTTTGATGAATTGCTTGAAAGAGCAAAGTTTATTGTACAAAATGAAGAAACTAATTTAGAAGAAAGTGACCTAGACATTTTATAACATTGTGAGAATATTAATGGATGATTACAAGCAAATGGTTGAAGAGTTTAGACTTCAAAGAGAAAAAAGGGAAAATGAGGAATTAAAAAAATTCTCTTCTGTTATTGAAGAATTCAAAGTCTTTGCAACAAGACAAGAAGTATTCTTAGAAAATGATTGCTTTAAGTGGACTCCTCAAACTGGATTAGTAGTTTTATATCCATACATCCTTCAATTAGTATATCCAGAGTTAGAAGTAGACAAGGAAGGTTTGGTGGACTTTGAAAAATTAAAAAAAACTATAAATTCAAAACCGAATTTTGGGGGAATTCTCAAAGGTGACAAATGTATAGTATATCCATCTGCTTTTTTTCGAAGAGGTTATTTCCCGTTTAATAATTTTGCGCCTCGTTTTACAGAATTATTTTTTAGTTATTCAAATTCAGTGGTCGAAAAATTCATGGCAATAGATTTTGATATGATTAGACTCAATTTAGATGATTGTTATTATATGGAAAGAGATACATGGTATGGCGCAAGATTCAATAAAGAAATTGAAAGTATTCAAAATGGAAATTCTAAATTAGTGCCACCTATAAACTTAAAAGAAGAATATTTATCCTCGTTTTTTGCGAATGCTTATTGCCTTGATATAAAATGGGAAACAAAAAATGGAATTAAATCATTTCAGTTGGAAGAATATAAATCTGAGAATGAGATAATTAATTATAATGATAATATAGTACATCCCGTGAGATATATTCATGCTGAATATGATTTAAAGACGAAAGTTTTTAGACATTTTGATGGAGCAATGCACTTTTATACTCCGGAAGAATATTATTTAAGAAGAGATTCAGACTTTAATTATAATAGTAAAAATAATAAACATGTTAAATCAGCATCGAAAAAATTATTTAAGCTGGAAGGAGATATTCCCGTTGAAACTTGGATAGAATTTGTTAGTCATTTCGTGACAGGCAATCCCTTGATTCATGAATATTTTGAGGGAGAGTTGCCCGAATATATTAGAAATTTATTGTCTAAAGTACAAAAACTCGATTTTGGAAAATAATTTTTGAGTATTTCCCTTTTTGATAAAATATTTTTATGTAACAAAGGTAATACTTGTTTAACAATTTTTACCCTTTCCCATACGGCCAGTTGAATATTATCATTGGGAGTATTACTCCTAAAAATGAAATTACAAAATAAATAATTAGATTGAGAGATTTTCTAATCCAAGATTTGGTAAATTCAACTTTTCCCTTATTAAGGGAAAGTCTATAAATAGAATATACATTTATTGAAGTATAAACTGAAAACAACAAATTATAACATCCAAAAAAAAGCCAACCTATAAACACAAATCCTTTGTCAAAAGCAATTAAAGTAAGTGAATTTAATATCATTCCATATGCAAGTGAGTGTGCCCACCACGCAAGTGTATCAAAACATTTATTAACCTCATTCTTCGTAGTCATTATTTTTAAATATGCAAGTGAGGAAGTTATCAATAGTGGGATAGGGCATAAAATTTGACTCATTATAAAAACAAGCAAAAAACTGCTCGATTTATCAAGGGCTAACAAATAGGCTGCACCAACTAAACAAACCGCTGTTAGATGTGAATTGATTTGTATTTTTTGTTCGCCTTTTAGTGTGGTTTCTGGAGAGGGAGTATTTAAAGAATTTTGACCATTCATAATAAATTACCAATTAAAATGTTATTTAATATTAAATCAAAATATTTTTTTGCCTATGACTTAATTTACAAAACAATTATTATTTCTACAAATTAAAAACAAGAGCAATACAGTATAATTAATTAAATTATCTTTTGTTAGTATGTTACAAGAATAAAAACAATAAAATTCAATAATATTTTAATTATTTAACGAAAAAGATAATTTTAAGAGATACTTGTAATTTATTTTGTTGGAGAAATTAATATATTAAAATATATTAAGGTTATATAATTTGAAAATGTATATAATTTGCTGAGGAAAGAATATTTTAATATTATTGTAATAACAATTTGGGGTATAAGTGATAAATTCGGAAAAATTACGAATAGATTCGGAAAAATTACGAATTAGAAAGCGGGAATTAATAAAAATATAGAATAAATCAACTATTTTGTTGGCATTATTTTTGGATATATAATGTTATGAAAAAATTATTGATAATTGAAGATCAACCAATGTACCTCAATTCTTTGGCCGTTTCGCTTAAGAAAAAATTTGAGGTTTCATCAGTTACAAATTATAAGGACGCCTTAAACAAATTAGACGAGCCGCAAGATATTGTGTTAATAGATATTCGTTTAGATGAAGATGATGAAAAAAATATTGATGGGCTGAAAATTCTTGAATGGATAAAAATGAACAAACCCGAAATTTCCACTTTTGTAATGAGCGCTTATAAAGAATTTAGTTATGCAGAACAAGCTCTAAATCTAGGAGCCAAACATTTTTTTAAAAAACCGATTGATATTATTAGTCTAGTAGCGATTATTCAGGAAAAAGGTTGATATGCTTTTACAGTTTATTATTAACGGAATAATTATCGGTTCAATTTATTCGCTGGTTTCTTTAGGCTTTGCTTTGGTTTATAATACTACTAGAATTTTCCATATTGCGTATGCAGTATTATATATGTTTTGTCCTTATATGCTGTTAACATTTTATGATGGACTTGGCTTGCCGTTAATCCTTTCATTTATTATTGCAATTGCTGTTACAGTAATGCTGAGCTTGATTATGGAATATGTGGTTTACAAACCCCTATCTAAAAAAGGAAGTTCTAATAATATTATTATGATAAGCTCTATTGGAATTATGATAGTTATTATTAATTTAATTGCAATGTTGTATGGCAACGAAACAAAAATTATTAATCCGGATATCTCAAATACTCTTTCGTTTAGCAATGTAATTATTACATATACCCAACTTGCTCAGTTTGTAATTAGTACTCTTTTACTTGGAAGTTTCCTTTTATTCTTAAAATTTTCAAAATTTGGAATAAGAACACGTGCAATGCGGGATGATGATACTTTATGTGCAGTATTAGGGCTTGATACATTCAAAATGAGAATTATACTATTTACACTAAGTGCTTTTTTTGCTGCTGTTGGCGGCGGGCTTGTGGCTTATGATGTTGGTATGGATCCTTACGTTGGAATGCCAATGTTGCTTAATGCAGTTGTTGCGCTTATTATTGGAGGAATTGGAAGATTTGAAGCCCCTATTTTAGGTGGTTTTATTATCGGAATATTGCAGGCGTTATCGGTATGGGCTTTTTCTGCCAGGTGGCAGGATGCAATAACCTTCACTTTGTTAATTCTATTCCTTTTATTACGTCCCCAAGGTTTACTTGGTGAAAAAAGAAGAACGGTATAATTATGGATTATATCTTTCACATAATAATAATGATAAATATATATATCATTCTAACTACAAGCACTAATTTACTTGTTGGAATGACAAATTTATTATCGCTTGGCCAAGCCGCTTTGTATGGTATGGGAGCATATTTTGCTGTTCTTGCCTTAATGGTTTTTAATCTTTCTCTTATACCCGCCTTATTATTTGTAATGGTGGCAACGTCTTTGGTTAGCATTTTAGTAGCATATCCGGCATTACGGTTAAAAGGGGATTATTTTATATTTGCCTCACTTGGCTTTCAATTAATAATATACACTATTTTGTATAATTGGGTTGATGTTACCAAAGGGCCTTATGGTATTCCGGGAATTCCATCTCCTGTTTTATTTGGAAATGTAACTGTATCGGGAATTATTCCTTATTTAATAGTTAGTTCTATCTTTGCTGTTGGTGTTGTAGCAATCTTTTATAAATTGATTCACTCTCCATTTGGGAGGACATTAAAAGCCGTTCGAGATGATGAACTTTCTACCCAAGCAATAGGAAGAAACGTTACAGCCATAAAGATATGGGCATTTGTTATATCCAGTGGCTTTATTGGGATTAGCGGTTTACTTTATGCTTCTTATATTAGTTACATTGATCCAACCAGTTTTAATTTGGATGAAGCAGTTTTTATCCTTTCCGCTGTAATTATTGGAGGAACCGGAAACATAAGGGGTCCTATTGTTGGGGCTGTTTTTGTGGTTCTTCTGCCGGAGTTATTGCGATTTGTAGGATTACCGGATAATGTAGCGGCTAATTTAAGACAAATAATTTATGGATTAACAATAATCATTCTTATGAGAATCCGTCCGCAGGGAATTGCTGGAGAATATGCACTAAAATGAACAATGAAATAATTTTAAATATTGATTCTATTAAAAAAAGTTTTGTTAGAAATATTATAAACGTCCGCGGTGAAAACGAAGACGAAAGATATTATATTATTGATGATTTTGATTTGTCGGTTTTGCAGGGGAAAATAACAGCGTTAATTGGCGGAAATGGCGCGGGTAAAACTACTTTATTTAATATAATCTCCGGTTTCTTTAAAGCTGATGAGGGTAATATAACTTTTAAGAATAATGGTAAAATAATTGACATAAGTTTACTTGATCCTTATAAAATTTCTCGTTTGGGGATTGGTAGGATGTTCCAGGATAATCATATATTTCAAAATATGACCGTTTTAGAAAATATGTTAATCGCGGATTCTAATTCGTTTGGTGAGGCACCATTTGTTTCTATATTTTTACATGGAAAAAATTTAAAGAGTGAAAAATTAAGAATAGAAAAAGCTGAAAACATTTTTAACGAGTTGTTTGGAGAAGATAATCCTTTTTGGAGAATGAAAGATAACAAAGCAAAAGATATTTCTTACGGACAGCAGCGTTTATTGGGTTTGGCTAGATTACTAATGGGAGATTATAGACTTTTGTTGCTTGATGAACCTACAAGCGGGGTTAATCCGGGTATAGTAAAAAAAATAAAAGAGATTATAAAATATTTTGTTAAACAAAAAGGTTTAACTATATTATTAATAGAACATAATATGAATTTTGTTTTAGACGTTGCCGATTTCTGCCATTTTATGAGCAGTGGTAAAAATGCTGTTAATGGTACTCCGGCAGATATAATTGGCAATCCTGAAGTAAGAAAAACTTATTTAGGTATATAATGTTAAGTTTAATAAACATATTAGCTGGTTACACAAAAGAAAATATGATTCTTAAGGGGATAAATTTAACTATTGCCGATAATGAAGTTGTTGCCATTGTGGGACAAAACGGTTCCGGTAAATCTACGCTTGCTAAATCTGTTCTTGGTCTAGTTCCTAACATCAACGGAGAAATAATATTTGATAATATTCATATATTAGGTAAAGTTACTGCTGAAATATCAAAACTTGGAATTGGTCTTTTTATACAGGGAGGTAGAATATTCCCAAATTTAACAGTTTCCGAAAATCTAATTTTTGCAAGCAATGGAATGAATAAAAAAGCATATAATGATAGAATAGATATAATTAAAACATATTTTGACCAGTTTAATAACGGCAGATTAAATTTGCACGCATCCTATTTAAGCGGCGGTGAACAACACCAATTAGCCCTTGCAATGATTTTAATGAATAAACCTAAATTTTTAATACTTGACGAACCTAGTGCCGGACTTTCGCCTGCAAATGTTAAAAGTTTATATTGTGCCTTAAATAAAGTTAAAGAAAATGAAGCCGTTAGCATTTTAATAATTGAACAAAATGTTGGTGCTGCAATAGGATTTAGTGACCGTGTTGTGTTATTGCAAGAAGGCAAAATTGCAAAAGAAGAAATAAGCAATAACTTAAACTCAACCGAAAAAATAGATGAGTTTTTCTTTGGGAAAAATAATTAAAAATGGAGATATAAAATGAAACGAACGAAAATATTAATCTTGTTAATAATTCTCGCTTTTACTACCTCGATAATTTTGTTTAATGGTTGTGTAAAAAAAGGAGAAAATGCTATTAAAATTGGAGTTGTTGCACCTTTAACCGGTGAAGGTGCAACATACGGTTTGGCTATGAAAAGAGGAGTTGATTTAGCCATAGACGAAGTTAATAAAGCCGGAGGAATTTTAAATTCAAAAATTACAGCAATTTATGAAGATGATAAATTAAACTCAAAAGAGGGAATAAATGCTATTAATAAATTAATTAAATTTGATAAAGTTCAAGTGATTATTGGTTCTGCTGCTTCACGTGTAACTTTAGCTATTGCCCCTTTTGCTGAAAAATCAAAAGTTGTACTCATGTCTTCTATTTCAACTGCGGATACAATTAAATATTCGGGTGATTATATTTTTAGAAATGTGCCTCCTAATTTACAGCAAGGAATTACAGCGGCAAAATTTGCATTCAAAGTGCTAATGAAAAAAACCGCTGTGATTTTTTATAAAAATGATGATTACGGAATTAGTCTTGCGAATTCTTTTATTGATGAATATAAAAATCTTGGGGGTAAAATTCTGTTTGTTGATAATTATTCACCTAATCTAAAAAATTACCGAAATCAGTTACAAAAAATTAAATCAAAGAACCCAGAAGTAGTATTTTTCCCTGGTAATTATGAGGAGTCAGGTATTATTCTAAAACAAGCTAGAGAAATAAATTTAAATGCATCTTTTATTGGTGGAGATGGTTCGTACTCTCCAGAACTTCTAAAACTAGCCGGAAAGTCCGCTGAAAACACCTATTATACTTTAATGGCTTTACCACAAGACACTTCGAAATTTTATGTTGAATTTAAGAAGAAATATTTAATTAAGTATAAAGAAGAACCAGATGTATATTCAGTTTATTCGTATGATGTCGCAAAAATTCTGTTTGAAGCAATAACCAAAGTCGGGAATTATGATGGGGAAATGATTAAAAATGAATTATATAAAATAAATTATTATGGAGTAACTGGGAATATTAAATTTGATGAATATGGTGAGGTACATAAAGCTTATTCAATCTATATTGTGAAGAATGGTCAATTTTCTTTATATATGAATTAATATATTTTTTATTAAAATTGTATTAAGTTACTGATCTCAACTTTATTTATTTAAAATAACTTAAATTGAAGAATATGAGATAAAACAATTATTAGAAAAAATTATGCGGTTAAATTCGAAAATCAAAATCAATAACAAAATCAAGAAAGTAATTGAGAAATATAAAAAATTAAAAGCAGATAATCGTGATGAGAATTAATTTTTTTAATTTATCATGGGAGCCAATATGTTAGATATATTAAAAATTATCGATGAAAGAGCATTAAGAAAAAGAAGGAAAATTGGAATTGGTATCTTATCCCAAAACCTGCATTTGGCAAGTAATTATTTTAAAATAGCATTAAAATATGCAGATGTAATTCCGGTACCTACGTATGAAAAATTACTTGAATTGCTGTATAATAAAGAAATTGAAGGAATTGTTAGAGGTCAGCTGGATTCACCATATCAATTATTTAATGAACTTTCGACTAAATACAATTTTAGGAAAGATTATCGAGTTTCGATTATCAAAGATGTATGTGGAAGAATTTTCTTTTTTGGCCCAACCTCAGCACGATGGAACCATTGTGTTGATGACAAAATTGAATATATCGAAAGAGTGGTTCGGCATATAAAAGATTTTGGAATAGAAGAAAAAGAAATTAAGATTGCAATTATTCTTCCAATGCATCAAAATGACATTGTGGATCTGGAAAATTTAAAAAATTTAGACAGGGATTCTATTGTACAACTTAGATTTCTTCAGAAGGCACTAATTGATAGTGACAACCTCATTAAAAAATTACATAGAAAAGGATTGTTAGTAAAAAATTATGACAACAGAATTGAGTTTGCGCTTAAAGACAAGGCGACATTTATTGTGCCATACAATGGGATATTTGGCAATGCAATTAGTAGGGCCTTATGGTTGATAGACCAAAGAGAAGGTGATGAAAAAGCGAAATTAATTAGCCTTCAATTATTAACTGAAAAATATTATGAGTGGGTTATCGAAAATACTTCTCCTTCAGAAGATGATTTTTCCTCTCATATAATTTCATCCGTTGCTTGGCTAAATCGAAAAATTAATTAATATATTTATTTTAGGAATTATATGTTTGATTCAATTAAGGAAGTATACAACGATAAGTTCCCCCCGAATTATATAAATGATGTTAATGGGTGGGGCTTTTCAAAAGAGGTAATTAATAATAATATTGGCAAACTATTAACTTTGGATATTGATTTTGGAAGTAGATGTTCATTAAATTGTCCGCATTGTTTTAGAAAAAACAATTATATGAACAAAACTCCCGAATCTAGAACAGAATACTTAACAAAAGATCTCTCTTTTCTGGAATTAACGGAAGTATTACTTCAGGCTAAAAAGCTTGGATTGAGATCGGTTAAATTTTTAGGGAAAGGCGAACCTTTTGAATGCGATAAACTGATAAGTTTATTGGAGTTTTTATATAATAACGAAATAATTCCATTGATCTTTACAAAAGGCCATATTATAGGTGATGATGATTTAGTGAAAAAATATTTTTCTAAATATGACGTGAATAATGGATTGCAGTTAGTTAAGGTACTTAAAAAGTATAATGCTAGTATACTCTTGGGATTCAACTCTTTTAATAAGGATATTCAAAATAAAATGGTTGGCGATGGTCACATTATTTATTCTAATAAACGTACTTACTTTGAAGTAAGGAATAATGCTCTAAAGCTACTAATCGACGAGGGTTTTAATCAAGGAAATCCAACACAATTGTGTTTAGCCACGAATCCATTAACAAAAGAAAATATAAACGAAATTTTTGAAATATACAAATGGGGTCGCGAAAGAAATATTTATATGATTGTAACTCCAACAATGATAAGTGGCCGAGCTCAAAGAAAATATTTTTGGAAAGATATCACTCCATCGTCTGACGAGATAATTAATCTGTATACAAAGATTTATTCTTATAATATTGAAAAAGGAATTCAAGACATGAAACAAATTGAATCAGAAGGAATATCCGGTTATGCTGGAGGTCATCCATGCAATCAAGTTTCTGTCGGAATGTACTTGACGATTAATGGGAAGGTATTCCGGTGTCCAGGTGATGAGGTTACTTATTTTGGAAATGTAAAATACACAAATTTGAAGAAATTATGGGAAAACTCTGAAAATTATAAAAGATGTGGTCTGTTTAATTGTGGTTGTCCACCTAAAATAGGTAAATCTATACCCTTAAACCTTTTCACCCAAGTGTTAAATAATCTTAAAAATAAATATTGATGGTTATATGAGTGAAAAACGCGATCCAACAAAAGGGACACTAGAATATGTGCTAAATAAGATCATTAATGATTTGTATAATCTATTTGTTTTTAAAGAGAACTTTTCAAATTATAAACCAAATGAAATCAAAAAGGAAAGTTTTTTTGTTTGGTTGTTTAGTTACAATAAGGCTTCTGGATCTTTAACTCATTGGAAAATATATCCTTATAAATTGAACAATACTACAAATAGTTCCTATGAGGATATTTTGAAAGATTCTGTTATACGAGGGGGAGTAGGAACTATTGGTTATGTGTTAAATTCGGGAAATATTGAACTAATTAACAATACTTTCCTTGATCCAAGAGGAACTGTCTCTTATGAAGATGAAATTATTGAAAACTATTCTTGGGCTGGAATTCCACTTCCCTTAGGTAGTAAGAAAACCGAGGTACAATGTGTTCTTTCTTTTTTTTATCAAGGTTATGATTTCTTTAATTTGGATAAAGCACCTACTATTTCTGAGTATTTAAAAAGAATTATAAATAAATATAACGAGACTATTTTACTTCATCTTAAAGTTGAGGATATGGAGAAAATTGTATCAACGATCATAAAAACAAAAAGACCCAGTACTTTCCCAGATATCTTAAAAGAAATGAACGAAGTGTTGAATCTGAATGCTCAATACGCCTATACCGGAATTCTTTCTAGAAATAAAAATAGTACATTCAGTCTTGATCATATCTTGTTTAATACTCAATCTCTTGAAAACAATCTCAAAGATATAATGAATTGGTGTTCAATCTCTAAAACTAAATGCAATGGTGATACTGAATGCTTAGGCGAAAAAATTCATAGAATGAGAGAGAAAGACTATATTGAAAACCAAGAATTCGATAATCCTTCTTCTAATTGTGAAATATGGAATAACTATTTTAAGTATCTTCTTCCAGTCGATGTATTTAATATAGAACTTGATACTTATAAAATTATTTATTATTTCTCAAGTCCCTTAACCCTTTCTGAAAAGAAAGAAATTAAAACTCTTAATAAATTATTATTTGAATCAATTCTAAATAAAATACTAAAATTAAATAAAGAGTTTTATGATTATTGTAATAAAGAACAAATCTTGAAAATGGGGAAAAGATGCTCTGAATCAAACATGTTAATCTTTCAGATAATTTCAAAATCACTTTATAAAAATTGTTTTACTAATGATGACCAAAAAAAAATATTAAACATTTTAATAGTTCTTAGAAAGTCTTTTTTGGAGATGAATACTAAAATCCCCATCTCCTTATTACAAAAAGTTGATACAATATGTGATAAAAAGGTATTAAAAAAAACATTTGATAGCTTTAATAATTTTATTACTAATTCGAAATATAAAAACAGGATTTTATCTGTTGAATTTTGGGAAAAGTTCAAAAATGCAATCCAAATTGTAAAAATTGATGATAAAGAAACCATGAATGAGATGAAGAGTCTTTACACATTACAAGAGATACATCATCATTCAAATATAAGTGTAATAAAAAGAGCCATATTAGAAGAATTATATGACCATAATGGGAATGAAATATTTTACCGATATACTCCTCTTTTCTTGAGCGATATGAGTAGAAAAAAAATTTTGCCCGAATGGGATATTGAATCAAGATGCTTGAAAATAAATTCGACTGTTATATCATGGCTTTCAAGTGACATTAATTATTTGCATTCTATAAACATTCATCCAGAAAATTTTTCATTAAGAGTGTTAGCAAATATCCGAAACAAAAACAAGGAAATTAGTCAAGATAATAGGCATTTACCAATATTTAGTAACCTAATCATTAATGCTGAAGAAAACTATTTTTTGTTCCCACCTGATGATGATATTCACAGTAGTGATAATGCAGGTAGAAAATATATCATTTCTGGACTAGTAAAAAATAATCAATTATCCGTTCAATTAACTGATATTTTTCGCAATTTCGCAGAAAATTTGTATCAACATATAAAAGTTTTAGAGACTCAAGCTGAAAAGAAAAAACTTGCTGTTAAAGCTGCCATTGCTGCAATTATGTCAAGAAATGGTTCGCATAATTTGGGTAGTCATGTATTATCTGCAGTTTCTGATAAGTTTAATGAACCGACTGATGACCAGATCTTGTTTAAGTATATACAACAGAGAATGGATTTTATTGCCCAAATAACAACGGAATTCCCACAATGGGCTTCTTCAACATGGTTAATTCGTGATATCATGCGAAGATTTTATATGCAGAAAAATTTATTAAGTTATATTGCTCAATCTGAATGCCTTTCAGCCTATCAATTTCAGAATAATAACAATAAACAAAAAAACAAATTACTAATTAAAGTTTTAGACAAAGATTTTAATCCGATAATTATTAATAAAAATAACAATTTTGATGAAGAGATCCCGGATGCTTTAGTCGCAATACCAGGGGGAGTTGTTGGTTGTCAGGCATTTTATACTATATTAGAAAATATTATTAGAAATTCAGCAAAGCATTCTTGGGTTTCGTCAGACAATGAAGGCAATTTTGAGTTGTATGTTCAATTTGATATAAACAGTGAACCTTATAAGCCTTTTGTAACAATTAGAGTGTTCGACAATTGTACATACCCAAAACAGAAACAAATAGCTAAAAAATTTCTACGAGAAATAAATAATAAAATAACTAGATCATTTATTGAGAATACTGGAGAATTAAGGAAAGAGAATTGGGGTATTGCAGAAATTAAAATATCAGCTGGATTTTTAGCTCAAAAAGGAATTATCGAAATTAGTGAAGAAGGAGATGGTTTGATTTTTGAAGCCACTAGTGGTAATGGAATTTTGAATGCCCAAATAATTATAAATAAAAAAAATAATTCGGAACACTTTGGATACGAATTTGCAATTCCTAAACCAAGAGAACTTCTAATAATTAATTCTAAAATTGACGATTACAACACTTCAGAGAAACTAAATATCAAATTGAGTGCGGAAAAAGATAATTGTAAAATTCTAAATTCTATTGAACCTTTGCCTTCGATGCGTGATTATGAATTTATCATTATGGATGATGTATGTTATGATAAAATAATTAATAAAACAATTGACATAGAACTTTTCCCATTTCGTTTGTTCTTAAAATCAGGGAAAGATCTACCCATAAGTGTTGATTATATCCACAGAATTTGCAAGCTTGATTCAAATTTTACAATTGAATATAATTCTACAGATTGGAAACAAATTAAGCTAAACCTATATAGGAAATGGATTGAGTTCATTAATCCGGATTTGGAAAAATATGAGTATCCCTTTTTTCTAAATACTAGTGGAAACCCTGATAATCATTCAAGTACAATTGACTTAAGAAGGATATTCCAAATTATTTTACGGAATGAAAAAAACAATTCTTTTAGTTCGCGACTACGATCTCTGGCAATCCTTAAAGATGAAGATTATAATGATTTAATTAATATAATTAATGATGAAAATAGTGATTGGGATGAAGTATATTCAGTTTTTAAGGAAAAACATAAAGATAGCATTATTCCTTTGGACTATCTAAAATGGGCAATTGATTTTTTAATTAATAAAAGTGAAGAAGATATAGAAACATTACCATTGTCTTATAAAGCCATTATTGGGAAATCAAGTAAAGAAAAGCATTTTTATGATGAGTTATTAAAGAATTTTGAGAAGGATAAGCTGCTAAAAAATATTTTATTATTTACTGATGAAAAAGGCTTTAAATCTGCAATAACAAATGAAGCTCATAGAGGAATAATTTTAAAAAGGCATTTGGAGATTAAAGACGAATTCACGTTTACAAAAAATATATATGTTGAGGCTTTGTCAGGGTCGCAATTTTATTTCTCACGATTAGAAAGTGAAGCTAATTCCTTTGATTCCTTTAAACTTATGTTTCAAATATTAGAAAATGCTTTTAGCAAAATACTTATTATTGACGAAAGGGTTTCTGAATATTTTTATCTATCTTCATATGAAAAACAAAAGCGATTTATAAAGTTAAGGTTAATAATCCCTCATACTGTTAATGGTGAATTATTAGTATCCAAAACTAAGTTTGATTTAGTTGAAGAAAATAAGGTAAATATTGTTGAAACAGTAAATTTAAATTCTAATTTAAGTGATTATAATATATTAATAATTCATCAGGGTGTATTGGATAAATTATGGAAAAATAAAGAAAATATTAAAAATCAGTTATCGATTCTAAAAAAAATGATCCCGTTTATTGTAATTACATCAGGACGAGGAACTCCTACAGAATTACCAGATTACGAAAAATTTGTTCCTTTTTCGGATATTAAGGAATATATCTTAAAAGACTATCCGGAAAAGATATTGTTGTTGAATAATATTTATAAGGTAGTCGCAAATGAGGTTACAAATGAGCAATTTTAAGATTATAGTTGTTAATAAAGACAAAGACGATTATGAAACATTTATCGAAAAATACAAAGGTGCTAAGAAAAATTTCGGGGAGTATTCTTTTGGAGATGGAATCCAAAATGTTACTTATAGGTTCAATGAAATATCGGAGAATATTTCAGCAATTTATTTTTCGAAATTAAACGGAAAATTATTTAGAAAAACACCATTTGACTATTTAACAAATCAGGATACTAGTGATCCTTCAATAACAAAAATGGATTTAATTAATAATATTATTGGAAATATTTGTTCTCGTAAAAATGAAGATACCCAATTAATTATAGCAGTTCATTGGGGTGGTAAGGAAAATAACGAGGCACAAGAACTAATTAATAAATTAAACACGAATTTAGAAAAAAGAAGCAATCTATCTTTTAGATTTGCTTATTATAGCTCGAATCTTTCTTTAACAGTAGATGATCTTAAAAACATCTTTCTTGATCAAATACAGTGGCTTACAAAAAAAAACGAGATTAAAGATTTATATAAAGATGCATTAAACTTTTGGATACCATTAATTCTTGATATTAAAGGGTTATTAGAAATTCCTGAAGGAAATACCGAACAAAGAATCGACTATTATAATTATATCAAAAATAGAATTATTCATAATAATACTGAAATCTTTACTAAAGGAGTCGACACCACCAATAATAATAATATATTAAATAATGTAAGTGATATAAAATTACCCATGGATATTGTTAAGTGCATTATAAATGATGAATATAAAACATTTATTAAGAATTATGAAATACTAAAAGTAAAAGATCTCTCTTCATGGTTGCAAAAATATTATAATCTTGGGATGTCTCACTAAAACGAGAAAATAAAACAACTAATGATTTGATATTAAATTACGAAATTTATGGCTACATAATAGTGTAAATTTATTAATTGGTATAATTTATAGGTCATTAATTATGAATAATAAATATTTTACGAAATCATATTTCGCATTGTTCGAATCCTTGAAACGTTATTTTAAATATGTTCTTAACGAAGAATTAAATAGTATAAATGAAAATGTTTTGACTATAGAGGATGAATTAATTAATATTTTTGTTCTTGAAGAAGAAAAAGATCTCCAAGAATTATTGCTGATTATTAGTAAATTAAAAAAATATAGAGTTATTTTATTGGGATATAACCAAGATAGTATTATTAATTTATTAGATGATAAACCACTTAAATTTATATTTGAAGATGCAATAAATGGTAATATCCAATCCAATCTTCATTTTAGCCGCGAGGAATTAAAGGTGAGGTTAACCAACTTTTTTAAAGGCCATGGCAACGAATCAATATTTAAAGTTCTAAATATAGTGATTTACGGATTGCAAAATTACGAATATTATAATTTAGGCGGTATTGAAGAAAATGATTATAAAAATTTTTTTATTATTCCATGTACCACAAACTGGTTAGAGTTTGTTATAAGATATAATAAATATAAAATATATTTATTATGTTTGGGATATAATAAGGAAATTAGTGAAATTGATAAAGTAGTTGTGAATCTGGATTTGTTTATTCGTGGAATAAATAAATTACTTGAAAAAAACAGACGTGATTATACAAATATTTCCGAAAGGGTAAAAATTAATTTAGGAATATTAAAAAAAATAGATTATTATTTAAATAAAATATCAAATGATCTAGGGTTGATGGATGCTCCCATACAAAGTACTAATAGTTGATGATGATAATGGTTTTACAAATACGGTTTTTTCGGCATTAAAGGATTTTTGTGTTGAATCAAGCTGTACAATTGAAGATGCGAAATTAAAATTACACATTGGTTTTAATGTTGTATTATTAGATCTTGTTTTTGACGAAAACCAACCATCAAGGCTGCAGGGATTGGAATTAATTCCAGTACTCCAAAATTTCTATCCTGATACTCAAATAATTGTTATGACAAACCACAGTTCTACTGATGCAATTGTCACCTCAATAAAATTAGGTGCAAAAGATTTCTTAAACAAAAAAGATCTTGACTGGCTGGAATGGAAAAACAGAATTTATAATTATTGTAAAGAATCTTACACAATAAAAAAACTAAAAGAAACATCACATGAACTAGAGTCTAAATATGATGACACTGAAATTATTGGTATTAGTAAAAAAATAGAAATTGTTAGAAGGCAATTAAAAGATTTAGCCCAAAACAATAGCGATATTACAATATTTTTATCTGGTGAAACAGGTACGGGCAAAAATCTTGCGGTTAAGTATTTCCGTAAACATTCAGTAAGAAAAGACAAACCTTTTAAGGAACTCTCTATATCGGAATTATCAGAAACCGTTCTTGAAAGCGAACTTTTTGGACATGTGAAAGGTGCATTTACGGGTGCAGATAGAGAAAAAATAGGATTATTTAAGGAAGCTGATGGCGGGATATTGTTTCTTGATGAAATTGGAGATTATGATCTAAAAATTCAAAAGAAAATAATGCGTTTCATTGAAAATAAAACAATTACACCTGTTGGAGGTACAAAAGAAATTAAACTTGATGTACAATTAATTGTTGCTACTAACTGCAATCTACCAAAATTAATTAGTGAAGGAAAATTTAGAGAAGACCTTTATTATAGAATAAATGTTGCAAAAATTGAATTGCCACCACTTCGTGAACGAAAAGAGGATATACGAGGCTTAATAGATTATTTCTTCAAACATTTTAAAGAAAAAGAAAAAACCAATCTAAAGTCAATTTCAGAAGAAATATATAGTGCCTTAATAAATCATGAATGGGGTGGAAATGTGCGGGAATTGTATTATACTATACAATCTGCTTGCGCAAAAGCAAGATTTGAAAATGATGTTTTATTGCAGATTATTCATTTATCGGGTGATCCATTTGACATAAAGAACAGCAAGAACGTTCTATATGATGATTCATTTGAAAATAAAATAAATATATTAGAATTAGATACAATTGAAAAAGCTCTAATAAAGACAAATGGTAAAAAAAGTGATGCGGCAAAGATTCTAAATCTAAGCTTGGACAAATTACGTTATAGAATTACTTGCATCATTAATAAAAATAAAAAATATTTAGAAGATTATCCTGCTATAAAAAGTAAGTATTTCTTATAGCAGAATAATCTATTTCCTTCATGGAATTGCGGTGTTATTTAATACTTAACATAAAAGTTCAATTCCAATGTTATATAAAATGAAATCAAATTTTTCTTTTTTAATTGTTGTTTTATTTATTTAAGGTGTCGTATGGGTAAGGATAAAAGAGTAAATATAATGCTTTATCAGAATGATGATAATCTATCTAAATCATTAAATCAATATTTTGAATTTTATTTAAAGATGCCCACTCAATTTAATTCAGTTAATAAATATTTAAAGGATTCACCCTTAGAGGTTAATTTCGATTCACTAGATGAAAAAATATTTGAAGATAAACATTTCGCATTATTTCCATCATATCTTAGTTACACAAACAATCGCGAAGAAAATAAGAGTAACTATGGACATCCGCTTTCAATTTTTTCAATAATTAATATTGATATTGATAAAGAAATTAAAAAAATTAAAAATATTATTGAATGTTTTGTGAAATTTAAGCATGCTCTAGAAGAAATTTATAAAGATGGAAAATATGAAATATTGTGGAATAAATATATTCCCGAACTCCTTAACCGAAATAAAAAAAATATAATTCTTCTTAATACACAATTTGGTTCCACAAAGTTTTGGGATAAGATAATTATTGAATTGTTTACTAAAGGAATTCCCCCAAATACGTTTTTTGTTTTCTATTGGTTTACAGAAAATAAAAGATTTGGTGATAATAACAAAGCTAATAAAGATTATCATGAATTTAATGATTATATTATGGGAAAAAGTCGGTTTTTAAGAGACTTCTTAATAGAAAATAATAGGGCAACAGAAATTGAAATTTATTATGGAGCTGAAGAAAATAACCATAATGACGAATATATCGAAAAATTTAAAATATTTAAAAATATAATTTTTGATGAAAAACATAATGAAGAATATGATGGAAAATATTTTACGGACTTATCATGTAAAATATTAAATAGTCTTAAGAACTTGCTGGGCGATAGCGTATTGAAGCTTTTTAATCAAACATCTGATATAGGAAAAATCTTTGTTTTATATTCAAAAATATATATTTATAATAAAAACAGATTTACGGATCCCGTTGATGGTTTAACAAACAATAATTCAAACACTCATAAAAATTTAAAACAAAAAGAAGCACTCATTAGATATTTGGAATACGGAGCTTTAGGTAAACTTGAATATACTATGGCCTTCCATAAAAACATGGCTTCGTTATTAAAAGCGTTAATTCACTACAAAAAAAAGGGAAATTATACTTTTTTATTTATCGACGATTCTCCTTTAGCTGACGAAATATATAAAACAAAATTAGATATTATTAAACTATGGTTTAAAGGAAGCACTTTTTATTTTTTAGATGAAAGTAGTTGGGGTAGATTATTAAATTGTAAAAATGTACTTGGTGAAAAATTTAAAATTATAAAATATAAGGGTCAAGAGGGAAATGAAATAATAAAAGAAAGCATAAGTAAAATAACGCCGGATTTTATATTAGTAGACTTGGAATATGATAGTCAGGTACTTGGTTTCGAATTGCTTAGTATATTACGTAAAGAAATTAATAAGTTAAAAAATATAACTTCTGAATTAATCGCTTTTAGCAGATTTGAGGATCCCTTTATAATACGAAAGGCCCTTAATTATGGTGCCATTTTTTATATCACAAAAGCAAATTTCCTTTGGTTAATCGAAAAAGTGTATAATCTTAAAGATACCAGACACACAAAATATATACATAATTTTGAAAATTGGCATTTACTTAATAAATTAGAACCAAGTAAGATTAAGTCGTTAAAAGATGAATTCATTACCGGCAAAAAGGAATATCGCGGAAAATATAAATGGGCAAAAGATCATAAATTTACAAAGGATTATTTGTGGGTAAAAAAATTACCAAAAGCGGATTTACATTGTCATATTGGTTCGTGTTTGAATTCTGATTTATTACCTAAAACTGCTTTTCTTGTACTCATGGAGAAAATTGCAAGAGGGAAAATAAGTATCCAATCAATAAGTGAAATAATTAAGTTTGTTAGACCTGTTGCTGTAGACCCCTTTTTAGTTCATGGTTCAATTGTTAAAGAGGTTAAAGAAACTTTAGAATATAAAAAAGCATTAAAAAGAGACTATAATGGATCAGAAAGCCAGAGTATTTTAAAAATTATTTGGGAAAAGTATGAAAAAGAGGAATACAAAATTATTCCCGAAGAAACTTTATTTGATCCGAAAAGCTCTGCTTTTGAAAGAAATAGTGATTTTGATCTGTTGTCCAGATATCAGCAGAATAAGATTAAATTACGACAATCAAAAGATGTGTCATATGATGATGTAATTCTTATTTTTATTTTGCTTATATATATAAGAGAAAATAAGAATGTAGAAAATTTGGTAGGTGAAATTAAAAAATTCTTTAAGGATATAAAACTAAATAAAGAATGGGATTATCTAATTGAAATTTTTGATAATGATGAGGTAATGATTTTTTTTAATTTGTTAAAAGACGAACAATACAATTTTAATTCATTCCATAATGCTAACGAAAATTCTAAAATAATTCAGCAATTGCAGTCATCATTTTCAAGAGCAGATGAGAATAAAAGCTTATATGGTTATTTGCGTGGTTGCGAATATGGTGGAAGTGCACATTTACAGACAAAAGCTTCAATATTTATGGCTTGTCACCATATTGTTGAAAATGCCAAAGCTGATAATATCAGGTATTTGGAATTAAGATGTGCTGTGGATGGTTATTCTTCTTTTGGGCTTCAATCCAATGATGAAGCAATGATTGCTCTTCTAAAAGGTTTTGAATATTTTACTGCAAAAAAAGAAGGTGATAAAAAGATTTATATTAACCTTATTATTACAGCTAAAAGGCATAAATCGTTTAATGATTTTGATAAAAATGTCTCATTAGCTTTGAAATATAGGCATGGGTTGGACTTTTTTGAGGATGAAGAATATAAATTAGATAAACCCAAAGTTGTAAGTTTTGATCTGGCAGGGTTAGAAAAAGGGAACCGCCCAAAGAAATTCTATGAAAATTTTCAGCCGTTGTTAAAAGAATGTTTTCCTATTACAATTCATGCGGGAGAGGAAGATAATTACGAAGCTATTTGGGAAGCGATATATTTAATTCAATCACAAAGATTAGGACATGCTTTAACTCTTATGGAAAAAAAAGAACTTTTAAATCTTGTTAGGGAAAGACAAATTGCAATTGAATTATGCCCAATAAGTAATTATTTGACAAATAAAAAATATTCAGGAAAAGAAGCTGAGATTTATCCGCTAAGGGAATATTTTAATAAAGGATTAACAGTAACGGTAAACACTGATAATCCAGTCGTTTCTGAAAGTAATATGACAAAAGAATACATATTTGCAGCGGCAATCTCAAAACATAATGAAAATGCGAATATTGATGGTTTTTCAAAATGGGAAATGCTTCGTTTAATAAAAAACTCTTTTAAGAGTGCATCGATTCCAAAGGAGGCGAAGAGAAAACTTTTATGTGAGATTGAGCAAGAATTATTCGAAATACTGACAAATGAATAATTGCTAAGCTCATATTGTTTTTTATTATAGTCATTATTTTAATTCAATATATCATGTTATCATTTCCCTTGAAACTAATACTACTATAGATCCCCCCTTCTTTTTCGGTATAAGAACCTTGATAATAACTAACAACAATCAAGGAGAATTATACTATGTTCTTTACAATAGGGTGCGACCCTGAATTAGTAGCTCGTAAAAACGGGGTGTTTGTTAATGCCAGTGATTATTTCAAATTTAATAGTAGTTTTGGGTTAGACGGTAATAATGATATTTGCGAAATACGTCCGGGTTATGCAGAATCACCAATAGAACTTACCGCCAAAATTAAAACCGTTTTAGAATATGGACATGAAAAAGAACCCGAGTTAGAATTTTTGGCAGGACAATACGTTGACGGCTATCCAATCGGTGGTCATATACATGTGGCAGTTGAACCAACAACACCTTTAATTAATGCATTGGATACCGTTATTTATGCCCTCTCGGATTGCATAGATGACCACGAACAAAGAAACAAACGCCAAAATACCGGTTATGGTGCAAGATATGCTTTTAGGAAAAAAGATTACGGAACGGAATACAGAACACCGGGGAGCTGGTTAATATCCCCTGCTGTTACACTTGTTACATTCACATTAACAAAACTTGCTGTAATTGCTACACTTGAAGATAAACTCGACCTTGTTGCGTTAAAAGGCAGACAGCAGTCAAAAACATTCCTAAGCAATCTGGAAAGCTTTCTTGTTACAATCCCTGAGGATTGCAAAGAAGGACTTGCACAACTTAAAAAACTAATTACTAAACCTATAAACTGGAATCAGAATATACTCCCTAATTGGGGTATTTCTGTTAACTAAGGGGGTGGGTTATGTCGCTTATGTTTTGCTCTATTTGCGAGTGCAAGCTCGAAGAAGATGATGATTTTACTACCGTTGATGGCAGACCGGTCTGTGATTCATGTTTTAGTGAGAACTATCATTATTGCAGTAACTGTGATACTGTAATACACAGTAATGAGACATATTACAATAATGCCGGTGATCCATTTTGCTCAAGCTGTTATGAAGATGAGGATAACGAGGATGATGACGAGTATGACGAAAATTGTCCTAATAATCCTTCTGTAACCGAAGAAGAAAAAGAAACAATAATTAAGCTAGCCAATCAATGGTTAAATGATGATAACCCGCGCAAGTTTAATATTAACATTAAACAGGGTGATTATTGTTTGGCTGACTTGCGTACTAAAATAGGTTTAGTTGTCTCCCCTGTTTATGTATATGGATTGTCAAAGAGAGATGAGTACGAATTATGTGTTAGTCCTGATCTGCAAAGTCATGTAACAGACTTTGTAGATTTTAATAACCTCCCTTGGAAAGTAACAACCGGTTATGGTTCACTCCGAATAGGTATTTCCTATTCATTAAGGTTAGATCATTTTGATGACATAATTAAACTGGTTAAGGAATTAACGGACGGTGTATTATGTGCGGCATAATGGGTTGGTTTTGTTTTGCAGATGCAAGACCCAACAAAGAAAGCATGACAAATATGTTTTCTATACTAGAGTGTCGCGGACGAGATGCAAGCGGGTATGCATTTATCAAAGACAAAAGACTTGTTGTAAATAAAGCACCTGTTAAGTCTTCTGAAATTGTTAAACAAAAGGAATGGGGGGCATTGTCGCTCCCCAGGACACTGATTGCTCATACTCGTCTCAAAACACAAGGCTCCGAAAAGCTTAACGTAAACAACCACCCCTTATATAACAAATACGGAATAGCTGTTGTCCACAATGGTATGATTCATAATGACAAAGAAATATTCACTACTGCCAAACGTGATGGACAAGTAGACAGCGAGGCAATATTATCTGTGCTGTCTACAAAAGCCAAGGGGGATAAAATTAAGCGAGTATTTGAAAAGCTTGAAGGGTCATTTGCGTTTGCAAGTATTGATGTTAATGAGCCGGAGAAATTAATACTCGTTAAAAAAGATAATCCCTTATGTCTTTACTTAGACACTAAATTGGAGATATTATACTTTTGCAGCGAACGGGAAATAATGCAAGAAGCCTTGAATATTAAAAGTTCCTCAATAAGAGGATTTAATATAGGAGAGGATAATTACCATTATTATGAGATGGAAAACAATTACGGGATGGTTATAAATCGTGTTGGTGTTGAGAACTACAAACGCTATACACCTAAACGAAATGATTGGATGTCTTTTAGAAATTACCATTTACCTTTTGGGAAATCAGATTTAGACATGGATTTTATTGAATGCCCTTATTGTCTCGCTAAAACCTTATATGACGGAAGTAAATTAGTTAATCAATGCGAGTCTTGCGGAGCAGAATTAAATGAGGAGGATATATATACATGAACTGGATGATTATCGCAGTTGAAATTGCGATAGCAGCTTTAATAATTATTTTGGATTCCATGGATAAGGATAACAAAAAATGAAAAATGAAGGAATAATTTTTATGGACGAGCTCTTAACGGAAGTGGAGCTCAAGGAGGGCGAGCAAACCCTTGCTTATTATGATCTTTTACTAATGGAAATTCAGGAACATCAAAGGAAAATGGCAGAAACTTTTGCCATTGCAAAACAGGAAATAGAAATAATTAATCAATGGGCAATAACATCAAATTCTAAACTGCAAGACAAAATAAACTTTATCGAAAAGAAGCTTGAAGCCTTTATTAAACAACAAGGCACAAAAACTATCGATCTTGCTCATGGCGTATTAAAGTTACGCAAAAAGCCTGATAAAGTTGAGATTAATGATTTGCAATTATTTCTTAAACATGCTAAGCCTGAGATGTTAACTATAATACCTGAGGAGGTTAAGCCTGACCTAACTAAAATTAAGTCATACTTGAAAGGTCACTACACAACCCCACCCGGTATTGAGATAATAACCGGTAACGAAGAATTCACTTATAAACTAAAAGAGGAAAAAGAAAGTGGAAAGGAAGAAATTGGAATTAGTACTGAACCAGCCCTGCCCAATAGAATTGCTGTATGATGAACCGGTCACGGGTAACTCACAGTATGGCGAGTACTATTTGTACGCTGTACGCAACGGGGACGGTACAACTGAGTATAGCTTTTTTGCCCCTGATGAAGTTCATAATAAAATAAAGGATTTGAGAAAGGGAGCGAAAGCTGTAATTACTAAACTTGCAGAGCAGAAAGGAAATAAAATTGTAACAAAGTATGATGTGAGCATCCTGCCCAACCAAAACACCGCTCCGTCTCCGACACAGAACGAAAATAAAGTCACTCCAATTAATGGAGCGACTAATAATGACAACTATTACGAATTAATGCTGTTGTCGTGTAAGGATGCTGTGCGTATTCAAGCTGAATTAGGTGGGTTAATTGATCCAAAGTCTATTGCTGTAACCCTGTTTATCGCCCGTAGCAAGTCACCATTTATTGGAGGTGGGTAATGGATAAATTAGAGAAGTTTATGTTCCCTGTTGAAGAGAAACGTGTTTACTTTGAGGATAAAAACGGAAGTCTGTCCAAGACTGATGATTATAAAGCTATTATGCGCGTTGATACCAATTCGCTTGTGTCCATAATGCAGGATACTTATCATCTAGTCCCTAACAGAGATATAATAATGCCATTGATGGACCAGCTGAACAACTTGGATAGTAAATGGATTATAGACCCGAGCCATAGTTATGTTGAGAATTCACGAATGAGATTGCAGGTTACTTTCCCCGATTTAACATTTTCTGATGGAGAAAGTGATATTGCGTTATCATTGTTTTTGCATAACAGTTATGATGGCAGCGAAGGTGTTAGGATGTTCTGGGGAGCTATTAGAGGCATTTGTACTAATGGGATGGTATTTGGGAAGGTCTTGAGTAAATATTATTCCCGTCATACAAGCGGAATCCAAATAGGCAACATTAAACAACAGGTTGAAAAAACTTATGAACAAATACCAATTATTAAGAACCGGATAGATATTCTTCAGAACATTGGTGTTAAAAAAGCATTTAGTGAGGCTATTGAAGAGAAACTTGGGGTTACCGTGGCAAATTACGTGCGCGACCAACCTGCCCCTGATAATCAATGGATATTGTACAACTATTTAACCTATTATATATCCCATGTAATAGAAATGCGTATGCGTGCAGCATATCAATTAAAGGTTTCAAAGTTATTTCAATTGTAACAAAGCAGAAAAATTAAAACAATACGAGATGAATATTTCTTGACTTTTGCAAAGGATATCAATAACTTTTCAAAGCGCAAAAATAATATTTGGTTTTTGCAAAAAGTTTAAGAAAAATACATTACGTAGCTATTAAAACGTATAGTTCTGCTTAGAAAACTGGCCCTTTTTTATACGACAGGAACTAACGATAGGAGCTGCGTCCCTCTATATATTTATATATCAGGGATGCTTCCTATTTTTATCCTTTTGTCGTAAGGCGTGGCCAGCGCATCTAAGCAAGAGATAAAAGTGTGGAAGTATTCCCTTTTTTATTATAAATTATTGGAGGTAAGATGCAAAGAACTAACAGAATGATTATTTTATTAATTCTCTTGATTGGGATAATAATAGGATGTAGCGAAAACAATAACAAAGCCAATCAAAATCAACAAGAGAATAATTCATCAGCAACAAACAACGTTAGATACTATCCCCCAGCCCCGGAAAGAAAAGTAACTACAATAAATAAAAAAGATAATCCGGAAGAATGGATAAAGCATGAATTTGCATTAAGAGCAGAAGATTATGCTATTAGATTTGATAAGAACGAACCACAAATGAGTTTCCAAAAAATATCATTTAAGGATGGTGTTTTTGATATTGAGTGGTCATTTGATACTGAACGGACTTATTTTGAAAGGCATGATAAAAATAATCCCTTATCTGATCTATTTGGGCATGGTGCAGGTCAAAGACCCGCCGCTGAAGCATATTTAAGCGAAGTAGAAGTGGTATTAAAAAAGATATATGAACTGAGCAAGGATGTTGATATTAAAACTGTAAAATTAAAAAGCACTGCGCTTTTGATTAGCGAAAACAGATGGGGCGAGAAGACGGAAAGAGGAATAGTGATGTTAAAGGTTATATATGGGCAAAGCAATCTAAAGAAAATATTTACTGCTTGGGATGCTAACGAAGATATAAATTTTAGAATCTGTGCAAATTCGTTTTATGGCCGATTAGATGACCCAACACGATAATGTTTATAAGAAAACACAATTGTATCTTGGTTTTGATTATCATTAATTAATGTATACAAAATGATATTTTCAATTTCTAATGCATCAATGAATTCTAGAATAAGGTAGAAAAGCATCCATTCGTTTACAGTTAATATGTCTCAAATTTTATTCATAGTATCAAAAGGAGAAAACAAAATATATTTATTATCAATTGGGTGTTTTAATGAAATTTCTAAAAATAATTTTAAGTATTAGTGCTTTTGTTTTATTTATTAATGAGATAAATGCCCAGGAATTCTACTCATTTATAGGAAAAAGCAAAACAAATCTTACAAATCAACTTGGAGCGCCGGGCAATATTCAAAGAACAAACACATCAACTGTATATCAATATTATAATAGTTCAACTGAAAACACTATATATGCTGTTCAAAATTCAAAAGTATATATGGCAGTAAAATCTATTAAGTCGTACTCGGAATCAACTGCCAAGAGCAATTCATCGGTTCAAATATTGAATTATTTAGCTTTGGGGTTTACAAAACAAGGTACAGAATCAGGGATGATTATATTAAAAAAAGGCAAACGAGTATTAAGCATTGGATATATGAATAATTCAGATGGAACATATTCAACACTTGTGACTGCCTATTAACAACTAATTAAATTTGAGGTAAATAATGAGCAAAAAGTCAATTTTTTCGATAATAACATTAGTGACTATTGTTTTCCTTTATGGATGCAATAAAAAAGTCGAGACATCTTCCGTAAAAATAGGCAATCAAACTTGGATGAAAGAAAACTTAAATGTTGATCATTACAGAAATGGAGATTCAATTCCAGAAGTGAAAAATTCAGACATATGGGTTATTCTAAGAACAGGAGCTTGGTGTTATTATGATAATGATCCAAAGAATGGTGAAAAGTACGGCAAGCTTTATAATTGGTATGCCGTGAATGACCCGAGAGGATTAGCCCCTGAAGGATGGTATATCCCAACGGAAGCAGAATTTGAAACATTAAAAATGGCTGTAGATAGCAACAACAATAACTTAAAAGCGAAAGGACAAGGCATAGGAAGCGGCATCGGGACTAACACAAGTGGTTTTTCCGCGTTGCTTGCCGGCTGCCGAATTGCTGGCACCGTCTGGCGCGGATTAAATGGTCGCTTCGAAACATTAGGTAGCGGTGCATACTTTTGGAGTCTCACTAAGTACGGTGTTGGTGCGGTCAGCCTAGGCCTAATAAGCGATGACAGTCGTGTCCTTTTAGGTGGAAGCAGTAATGAAAATGGTTTTAGTGTTAGGTGCTTAAAAAATTTAGACAAATAGTCTATTTGATATTTGTCCACCTAAAAAGCTGGAGTCGATTAGTGTCATTCAATTACAAGTTGTTATGCAGTATCTTGTCTGGAAGCAGAGCAGTTACTATCTGTAGGTTGAAAAATTTCCAAAAATTAAAAAATATATACGAATTGATGGGGTACCTAAATAAAAGGGGTACCCCTTAATTATCCTCGTTCAAATTTGAGGATTCGCAACCAGGGTCTTCCATACCACCGGAGGGGTCCCCTTTTCCCGCAAAAACGAGTTTGGGTCTTCAATTTTTGAGGCTATTAACTTTTCCTTTGCTCTCTTCATTTATCTTTTGGTAATTTTTTTTTGTAATGCAATTCGCAGTATCTTATCTACTTTGTTAAATAGTGACATTTCTATTTTGCTATTACATACAATTAATAAAACTTGATTTTATTAATTATTTGAGTTATTTTATAATTAATTAAAAAAGCAAATTAATTATTTTTTATTCATTTATATACTTTTGATTGTATGCAAAAGTAGTGTGGTTCTAGACAATTATAATTTCTTAATATAACTTGATGGCAATTATGAAAAAATTAAAAGATATTTTCGTATCCTCAATGATACTATTGGTACTCGTATCCTGTAAAGATAATAAAGATATACAAAACAGCAAAATTTTTCATGTTGGGGTTATTCAATTAATGACTAATCCAGGAATTGATGCAATAAGAGATGGATTTTTTCACGAAATGAAGAAGCTCGGTTATAAAGAAGGAATAAATGTAAAATACTCAATACAAAATTCACAAAACGATAATAATGTTGCTCAAGGGATTGCAAAAAAATTTGTTAATGATAAAGTAAATTTAATATTTGCAATTACTACTCCATCTGCTCAAATATGTGCAAACGAAATAAGAGGGAAGGAAATTCCTTTAGTTTTTGGAGCTGTTACTGATCCCGTATCTGCAGGTTTAGTTAATTCACTTGAAAAACCTGGTGGAAATATTACCGGTACAAGCGATAATTGGCCTACCGATGCACAATTTGATTTGTTACTTAAACTGGTCCCAAAGGTAAAAAGAATTGGAGTAGTGTATAATCCGGGGGAATCAAATTCAGAAGCGAATATAAAAGTCGTTGAAAAAGTGTGTACAAATAAAAACTTTAATTTAATTAAAGTACCTGTATCAAATACTAGCGAAGTTTATTCTGCAGCCTTATCTTTAGTCGGCAAAATTGATGCTTTTTATATCTCGGCAGATAATACAGTGATTTCTGCAATGGATGCAATCATTAAGGTTTCCGAAAAAAATAAAATTCCACTATTGCCTGGTGTATCTTCTAATGTTGAACAGGGGGGCTTTGGCACTTTGGGACCAGATTATTTTGATATTGGGGTACAATCGGCAAAAATCGTAGATAGAATTATAAAGGGAGAAAAACCTTTAAATATTCCGGTGGCTAGTGCAACTAAGTTTGAATATTTCTTTAATCTGAAATCGGCGAAGAATACAAATATTATTATCCCTGATAGTTTGTTAAAAAAAGCAATAAAAGTATATTAATGGATTTTGTTATTATCGATACTGCATTACAACAGGGGCTGATATATGCAATATCTGTTTTTGGTATTGTAATATCTTTTAGAATGTTGAATTTCCCTGATCTTACTGTCGATGGTACTTTTACGCTTGGGGGTGCCGTTGTCGCTATTCTATTAGTAAACCAACATTCCATTTTTATTTCATTATTATTGGCTAGTATTTCCGGATTTTTAGCTGGTTCAGCAACAGCTTTGTTAAATAGAAAATTAGGTATTAGTAAGATACTTTCCGGGATATTAATAATGTTAATTCTTTACTCTATTAATTTACGGATTATGGGCAAAGCAAATATATCGTTATTGCGTATAAATACAATATTTACAGCATTTGACAATATCAGTAATATTTATTTACTAACATTTCTCTTTACTATAGCCTTTTTCCTTTTTATTGGATTGTGCTATTTCTCGGTTACTCGACTTGGTTTATTTATAAGGGCAACTGGGGATAATGAGTTGATGGTACGTTCTCAAGGATTAAATACTGATTGGGTTTATATTCTTGGAGTTGGTTTTTCGAATGCCTTGGTAGCATTTTCCGGGGGAATGGTTGCCCAAAGTCAAGGATTTGCAGATATTGGTATGGGGATAGGTTTAATTATTACCGCTCTTGCCTCTTTGATAATTGGGGAAAGTTTTTTGGCAATATTTAATTTATTAAAAAGAAGATATTGCAATTTCAAAAAATGGAATAATAAGACCCGAAATAATCTGCCGTGGGATACTTTTGGAGAATTTTTTGGGGCTTTAGTTGGGGCGTTTTTATATTTTCTAATAATTGCTATTTGTTTACAGCTGGGGCTTGCTCAGACGGACTTAAAATTAGCAACAGGTGTTTTGGTAATTATAGGAATTGCTTTACGATTCAAGAGGACGACAAGTGAAACATATCAAAAGGGCAAGATGTGATTGAAATTCCGATAATTGAAATAAAAAATCTAACAGTAGTTTTTAATGAAAATACTCCATATGAAGTTATTGCATTAAAAGATTTAACGTTAAAAATTAAACATGGTGAGGTACTTGTTGTTACAGGTAGTAATGGTACAGGGAAAAGCACTTTATTAAATGCTATTGCTGGATTAATACCAATAAAAGCTGGGCAGATATTATTTAATGGTTTAGACATTACTCATATGAAACCAATTAAAAGGGCTAAATTTATCGGATATGTTTATCAGGATGTAATGCTTGGTACTTGTCCAAACCTTACTCTGCATGAAAATTTTCAAATAACTAATACTAATAAGTGGTGGTTACCTATTCCTTATAAATTATGCCTCAGCCAGAAACAAATCGAGAGCATAAAAAGAACTAGCTTGACGTCAGAATCTAGAACGTCAACGAAGATGAATATATTTTCGGGCGGACAGAGACAAGCAATTGCATTATGTCTGGCATTTGAAAACAATAAACCGATTTTATTATGTGATGAATTCATTTCGGCCTTAGATGAAAATGCCATATCAAGTGTATTAGCTTATACCTTTGAACAAGCAAAAACGAATAATACAACTGTCTTAATGGTACTTCATAATATATCGGCTGTTGAAAAATTTTCTACAAATTTTTTAAGGTTATAAAAATGGCCAGGGAACTAATAATATTAAATGCAAATATTTCAAAACTTCATAAAGTTTTGAGTTCATTCAAATTTCTTCTTATTACTACATTAATCTTTGTTATTGTACCATTATTAGCAAATACATACATGTTCAAAGATGATAATCCAAAAGTTATCTTTTTAGATGCGATGTTTAACTCATATTTTGGCCGTCATAGTATAATAGGGAATTCAATTTCGTTAGTAGGAATCGCTGGTACATTTTTTATTTGGTTTGTGTCTTATTTTACAAAAATTTTTCAAGATCTAATAGCCACCTCAAATGAAAATAATCGAACTCTTTTTGATGAATCCAAAGAAATAAAAACAGTTTTTGATAACTATCTTAAGACTGTTAAAATAGTATTTGAATCTGGGATAAAGGATTTTGATGATAATCATTTATTAGCTTTGGAGAAGGTTGTTAACGGTTTAGATGAAGGTGTCACTAATATTTATGCTATTGATAACTCAGAGCCTTCCGCTTGGTGGACTGATACAATGATGGGATATTTAGCAGTTCTATCAAAATGGAAAGCAGCTGATACTGATAATCATAGAAGAACCGTAAGTAGGTTTTTTATATGTGAAAATAACGACTTATTAAATATTGTTTTTTTAAAAACCATAATGATGCATTATCTAATGGGTTTTCGGACTTATGTGTTTTCAAAGAACTCTTTTAGTTCTATTTTTGATAAACTAAGCGAGGAGAATGGAAAAGAATGGTGTATTAATAAAAAAGAAGTTTTAATTTGGAATTCTTCAAATCAAAAATCTATAGATTTTGAAATAAATGGTGATGAATATTACAATGTTAATTGCTATCAGAGTTTTTGGGATATCGATATTGATAGGAACCTTAGGAAAGATAAAGATACAAAATGGAAAAATTACTATGGGGTGGAACTTAAAAGATCGCCAGTAATCCTCTTTGAGTTTGTGGCAATTGAAACTAAGAATATTATCAATGGTAGTAAAGATACTCCTAAACGAAAATGCTGGGAAAAAATTCCTATCCAATATAATTTATTGATTGAAAGGTTAATTTCTTGTTCGCGTTGTTGTAAAAATCCAAATGAAGTGGAGGAAATTACTGATACTAATTTCGGGATTGAAATCAAAACCCAGAGTTGTGGGGAATGTAAAAGGTGTGAGTTCGTTAAAGAAATCAGTTCTGAGAAAGAAGATAGGGTTCCTTTCATAACAGTGATAGAAATGAAGGGTATGTTATCAGAATATTATAAAAAAATTATTCGGAAAAAATTATGATGTATGTCAAACCTAAAATAGAAATTGTTAAAAGCAAGCTACCTCCAAACACTACCAACTTTTCAGCAGCACCAGTTGAAAAATTTTTTATCAATGGAAGTATACAATTGAAGTATGAGAAACTAAATAATTGTACAATTAAACAAAAATAAGGAAATAAAACATTATACATCCTGTTAGAATTACGGATTTATGGTTCGTTGATAAGAAGAATAGAATCGTCCTCTTTTCAGATAGAGAATTATCTTTAATTAGTTATAAATTAAATAAAATCGGAAGTTTTATTTGGAATTTATGCGATGGGTGTAATTCCAATAACGAAATAGCCATCAAATTATTTGATTCTCTCTCTACTCCAAAACCGAAACAAGAGATAATATTACAGGATGTAAATAATTTTCTAATTGAACTAAAAAATCTTGATTTAGTAAATTGGAAAGATCAGGATGATATTGATGTTTTGTTGGTTGTCCCACCATATCCGGATTTATATTCGGCTCAAGCAATTAAAACACCCGAATATTCAGCACCCCCATTGGGCTTGGCGTATATTGGTGCTGTTTTGTTAAATAATGAATATAAAGTTGCAATTTATGATATGCATATTGAAGTTGCAGTCATAGAAGAAATTGTGACCAAATTTAGGGAAATCAGACCAAGGCTTATTGGTTTAACTGCAACCACACCAGCATTCCCAAATGCAGTTCTAATTGCAAAATTGTTAAAAGCATATGCTCCTGATGTAAAAATTGTTATAGGTGGTGCTCATGCAACAAGTTTACCAACTGAATGTGCAAAGATTGGTGTCTTTGATTTTGTTGTTGTTGGTGAAGGCGAAAATACAATGCTCAAATTAACAAACTTTCTTTTAAGAAATGAAGGGGAAGTTAATCAAATTACAGGGATTGTATATAATAATGGAGTTGGGATAGTAAAACAATTATTTTCCAAACAAAAATCTAAGAATCTCGACTACTTATCATATCCAGCTCGAGAATTGTTAAAAATGGATTTGTATTTTCAAAAGGGTTCTATCATAAGTTCGAGAGGATGTCCATACGCATGTACTTATTGCGCTTGCCCCTTGATCACCGGCCGTAAATATAGGACGCATAGTATAGACTATGTACTCAATGAAATTAGTTTTTTACAAAAACAGTACAACCTCACTTATTTCGATTTTCATGATGACACATTTAATTATTCATCTAAGCGTGTACTTGAATTTTCTAAAAAAATTATTGATAGGAAAATGAATTTTAAGTGGGGTTGCTTCTGTAGGGTTACAAATTTCAATATTGAAGTAGCAAACGCGATGAAAAGTTCTGGCTGTGAGATTATTCAGTTTGGTGTTGAAAGCGGTAACCAAAATGTACTAGACAAAATAAAGAAAAAGATTAAATTAGAAGATATAAAAAATGCAATTGCTACTGCAAAAGAAGCCGGAATTAAGCAAATTGCATGCGGTTTCATTATTGGGCATTCAATTGATACTGAAGAATCAATTAATGAAACAATTGAATTTGGGGTTGAACTTGCTGACATAGGAGCAACACATTTAGCAATAAGTATCTTAACGCCTTATCCTGGCACTGAGGAGTATATTAATATGGATGTCAATGGAGTCAAGTTCATTACTAATGATTGGGAGCAGTTTATATTTTCTAGAGTAGTTATCGAAACAAGAAATCTGACTAAAGAAAAGTTAAGAGAATTATACGCAATTGGAGTTTATCGTTTTCTCAAGGCGACTCACAATCTGAATAAATAGAATTAAATTACATTAATTTTTTTTATAAAATATTATAATTTTCATTATAACTTCCAAGTTCGTATCGGATTTCGTATATCTATCAACATATGGACTAACTTCTTGATAAGCTCTTTAGATAAAATTTTTACGGATGTGTATATCATATTTGACCTCAAAATAAGTATCTTTTGATTTTTATCTTATGAAATCTTCATATATACTTGGGAACAAGGGGGTATATTTTGTTATACGCGGTACGTTAAACCCTACGCACAAACCTCTTACAGCAGAGTATATAAGGATTAACAATTTTTGTCGCTCCAGCCCAATTCAAGCCCATTTATAGTTTATACCTCTTTTTACAATAACAAGCTACATCGGACGAGACATCATAGCCCAACATTTCAGATAGAATTTTTGCCGATGTGTAGCGGCCATGTGAACTAAAAATACTTTTCAATTTATCTTCGCCAATAGCGTGCAGAATTTTATAACTTTTGCTTTTCGATACGTCTCTCGCTTTGCGAGTCTTTGGATAATTGTGTTTCATATTGTTTGTCTCATTAAAAAGTGGTGTACATGCTGTACACTCTGTACACCTTAATTTATTGACCTCCTACCTCTTACGAGTATTTTCAACTGCAATAAATGCTCAGTACCCGGGCGGAATTTGTCGCTCTCGTTTCATGCTATGTAGTAGGAGCTAAGCTGGTCGCGCTATCTATTTCAACTCAAGCACAACTCGAGCCCAACTCGAGCACTCCTCAAGCCCATCTCGAGCCCCCAAAACTCATCTCATAAACGAATAGACCCAAGTCCAGTCATACCAAATCTGCTCGTTATTTTCCCCACGATCCTCTGCACTCATAATTATGTTTTACCATCACCATTATTTAATTTTACCATTTTTATTTACCTCAATTTATGGGGCGGAATTTGTCGCGCCCCTTGTTTATAATGCCTTACTAATATCAGGGGGTGCTTGTTTTGTTGTACCAGCCCAACTCGAGCACTCCCCTAGCCTAACTCAAGCCCACTCGAACCCAACTCGAGCCCTATTAGGATCGTTTTTGCTCAGAACTTTTTCTTCAATAGCTACATAGATATTCGGCGAATTCGGAATTCTTTTATATGGAATGCCCAAATATATAATTGCAGCAATCAAACATCCATTAGCAATATACACATCTAATTCTCGTTCAATTTTATGCTTTATTCCATAGCTCGTAGAATGATAATTAAATTTTTGGCTGATCGGTTTATCCTTTAGCCAATCAATGCATATTTCTATTTGTTGTAAGTAATCCGCATCATACTTTTCGTTGGTTTGTGTTAGTTCTATCCCGTATGGGGTTAGAGTTGGTTCAGCTTTTAATATTCTTTCTAAATCTATCATTTTATTTTCTCCATTTTATGTTAATTATTTCTATTTGGTAATCTAAGGTAATCTGTTCTCAAATTTTCGGATTACCTCTAAATGTTCTGTTTTTATCGTTTTTTGCCCTAAAATGAGCTTAAAATAGGGTTTTTCTTGCGTTTTTTCGTAAATTCCAAAAAGGTAATCGGTAATCGGATTACTTTTCGTTTTTGTAATAAAAATTAATTAATTAATTAAATATATTTTTCTATTCATATTTATTTATTTATTTTCTTAAGTTTATAAAAGTAATCGATTACCAGATTACCCCTTATTTTATATAGACTTATGGCGATTTATTCCGATTACCTCGCGATTACCAGATTACCTTTTTATTTTATTGTATATACTGTTTTTACAATATTCATTTCTTTTTTAGAACTCTTTTCAATTCTTTTAAGTCGTAATCGTGCGAGAATGTTCTTGTAATAATTACGAAAGTGATATTTACAAATTGCATTCATGCTTTTTGCCGGAATGTATCCTTTCTTTATTGCAGCCTCAACATCCAAACCCTCAGGAGATAAAATTGTATAATGATCAAGAAATTTTTCGGAACTGCTTGGTGGAAAAATTTCACTTAAAAGGAAAAATGAAGCATCACAATTTTTAAGTGCTTTTGCAAATTCCTCATACTCATCACTAGTTATTTCTTTTAATTGCTCTTTAGCAGTTGTATTTATTGCAGTATTTGCCTGTTCAACATCGTAATCATAACATAATAATAAATCAGCAAATATTGGCAGTTCGTTATCAATTTGATTCCGCATTTCTATATTACTTTTATAAAATGACAGATTCTCTGTCTTTTTAACATTCTCATTCCTTATTACATTAAATCTACGATCCTGATTATCCAAAAATATTGGACATTCATTATTTGAATATAAAATCAAGTTCATATGATTAGCCATTTGAAAGGAATCAATTCCCTTTAACTCAATTGTCTGTTCTCTGGCTGTAATAATATATTTAAGCCATTCTTTGCGAGATAAATTTTCCTTCGGATTACCCGGTGTATATACCTCATCATATACTCTTAACCATTGTGTCTGATCCTGCGAGTTAAATGTTTTAGCCATACGTTCACCCTGAACAAGCATGCTTTGGCGTTTCCCATAAATTGGTTGCAGTATTCTGTCGAACATTAATCCTTTTCCAATTCCTTGCAATTTTGAAGTTATTAGCCATGCAGTATCTACTTTTATTCTATCTTTTAAGATCACAGCATTCCAATTTAGAAATCGACTTAAATACTCTTCTTCCCCAAATATATTCAGCATCAGTTCGTATATTACCGGAGTTTGCGTTTTCATTCGGATTAGGACTTCACTACAGGATAGTAATATACCGGCATCGTCATGATTTTTCAAATATTCGGATTCTTGAAACATATTAAAATAGTCTTCCTGCAATCCACTCGGTTTTTTCGGATCAAAAATTATCCTTACACGAGGAAGATAAATTTTACAAGCTGGATTAACATTATTATAATGACAATAATTTCTCCAATCATCATTATTCTTAAAAACAAAATATCCATTTCTGTTATTCTCTTGTTCTGATTCACTTTCAATAATTCTACTTGGATATCCAAGTGTCTCATTGAAAAATAGCGAACTTTTAGAAGATACTATTTCTGATGAATGACTCCAAAAGGTTTTATTCTCAGAAGAACAGTATAAATAAATCTGCCCGGCTGAGTTAAAGTCTATGAATGCATTATGTTTATCAGGATTTTGTCTGTTAGCCGGATTGCAAAACGGACATAGCACTTGAGTTTTACCAGTTATGTCTCTATATTTAATCTCGCTGCCATCCTGTAGTTTAACCATATCATCTATAGAATAATTTCCATCAAGATTTTTCTCGTTGTCCAATTGGAATAATTTGGGTCTTCCAATAGACTTTTTTTTGAAAGATTCAGCTACCATTTTTGCTTCATACGGATCAATAAACATTGCTACTTGTGTCGTCCCGTTTTTATCTATATAAGTATTATGAAATACCACTTCAGCAGCAGGATTTACCATAAAATACCTATTTCCTTGGAATGAAGTTGTATCAATGTTCGGGAATTTTTCCACCCAGAATGTCTCGCATGAATTATAGGCACTTTCTGTAATTGGCAGCCTTAACGGAATAATAACTCGAAATTTATCAACTTCCGAGCCTGGAATTTCTTCACCTGTTTCTTTATCCTTTTTCGGCTTTTGATGATTAATAGTGGTATGCGCAACCCAAGCAAATTGGTATTCTTTTGCTTTCTCGATGAATTCATAGAATGTTGGTGTTCCTTTATCAAAATCTAAAATAATGTTATGTACTTCTTTAACATTACTTTTTATTTTATAACCATCTTTTAATTCGCTTGAAGTATAGCTTTGAGTGCGGATCATCCGGGTTAATTCTTTTTCGTCCCAATCGATTTTGTTAAAAATCCAGCCTTTAGTTTTCTTTCCGCCTTCATCTTTGGTCATGCCCGGAGTGATTTGTGGGTTATATGAGTATGAATAAGACTTTAATTCGTTAGTTGTTGTTCCTGTTTTGTTTGACATAATTGTTATTTGATTTTGAGTTTGATATTTGTTCGCTATGGATCAGAGTTTTTAATGATTTTATAGCATTTCCGTACTTAACGGGTTCGGTTTTTGCGCTTAAGGAGTGGTACTTGCGCATTGCTTCAATAAGCTCATTGCTGTTTTCAAAAGAAAAGGTTGTAAATCCGTTTTCCCTTGAATATTCAATAAGTTCAAAGCCTTCAGCTACCAAATATGCACTAAGGTAGAAGTCCTTGTTTGAATATGTGTTCTGCATTTTATTAATTTGATTTAAGGTTTATAGTGCCTTGCGGCTAATGTCGGTTGTCTAGTTGTCAGTTTTCGGTGAGTTGTCTGTTGTCAAATGTTAAGTATAATATCGCTTATCCTAATAGGGAAGTCAATAGTATATGAAAAATAATTATTTCCTATATTTTTCAATTCTTTTCATATATATAGGATAAGCATTCCCCACCTAAAAGTCAAGTCCAGGTCAATAAATATTTTAATTATTTTATAAATAACTTCCTCATCGAAAAAATCACTATGCCAATCACTATGCCAACAAAACCTAACCTCTTATAAAACAACAACTTACAGCATGTGTTGACTCCCTTTTAAGCAAAGGGTCTCCCGAGAAGTCGGGACGCGCTCACAGAAAGTCCTGCAACAGCAGGACTTCTCTATTTTAAAGAGGTCATTTTAAGCAAAGGGTCTCCCGACAAGTCGGGACGCGCTCACAGAAAGTCCTGCAACAGCAGGACTTCTCTATTTTAAAGAGGTCATTTTAAGCAAAGGGTCTCCCGACAAGACGGGACGCGCTCACA
>JAZDHY010000040.1:0-33805 GCA_043805435.1 bacterium | reverse complement strand
AAACTTTTTCTGCAATACAGTATTTTTCAGCTGGAACGCCTAATTGTAGCGCAAGCTTCAGCTTGCCAGCCTTTTTATGACCCTAATTGCAAAGAAAATACAAAAGTTTGCGAACTAAAGTTCGCACTACAAAAAAGAATCATGCTTAATTGTGAGTATTCAGCAATAGCGGAAATCTCGCAAGCATTTTTGGAAACTTTTTCTGCAATACAGTATTTTTCAGCTGGAACGCCTAATTGTAGCGCAAGCTTCAGCTTGCCAGCCTTTTTATGTCCCTAATTGCAGAGAAAAGGTAAAAGTTTGCGAACTAAACAGCCGGTAAAACGGGGAATATAAAACCTATAAACGTTCATCCTACTATACGGGATTCATTATTCCATATATAGATTATTGTTATTTATATATATAATCCAATCTCTAAATCACATTTTTTTTAATTCCAGTGGCCGCCGTTTCCGGAAAAAACAATTAAAGCAATTAATGTTAAATATAAACCCGCAAAAATGCCGCCTGCCAAAAAGCAATTGTGTATAACTGTACCGGCAACATCTAACTTGTTAATTTTTAGGAACTGTACACTATCCGCAGCTACCGTTACTAAAAGACTATCTTTTGTTAAGCCGGTAATTTTACCCTTTTGTTGTATATTTTTACCTCCTTCCTCATCAAAAGTATAAAGAATATTATTTTCTTTTAATAATATTTGAGTAAGTTTTGTGGTTTTGGTTAACGCCGAATGATTTATTTTATCGGGGTGGTTTGCATAAATTTCTTCAATCTTTTTTATATTTACACATACAGGTAAACCATCATCGGATAAACCTGTAATTTCTTTTTCGTTACTATTGTAAAAACCATCCTGATTATTAAAAATAATCAATGAACCGTTTTTTAATAAAACTTCCCTAATCGGTTGGTTTCCTAAATTTCCAAGTGTTACGGATTCGGGAAATGATATTCTAAATTGTTTTATAAGCAGGGATGAAATATTTAAAAACTCTCCGTCTGTACTTGTGCCTGTTATGTTATCAACAGGACAAAAATATACCCCTCCGGCCTCATTAAATTCAATAATTGAGGAATCTAATAATACTACACCCATTATGTTATAATCGTTATAAGAAGATTTTTCGGGAACAATATTTTTTGTTCTAAATACCGAACAGCCTATGGATAAATTTAACACCAGTACAAACATTAAACATTTAATTAAATATTTTTTCATTCTTCTCTCTGCAAAAATAAGAATATAGGTGATAAGAAATAATTGATATTAAAAAAACAAAACAGCCATATATTAACGGCCCATCTGTCCTCCGGTTGCAATATAATAAATCATAAATAAACCCGCCAAAGCCAAAACTCCCCAACCGACTAAAATCCAATTAAAAACTTCGGATCTTTCTTCGTTTACGTAACTGATTTTTACAAATTGTACACTGTCGGGGTTTACGGTTACAAAACCATCATCAAGGGTAACACCGGTAATTTTTGCTTTTTTGTGTATATAGCGGCCTCCGCTTTTATCAAATATATGGAGTGTGTTGTATTCTTGTAATGTTATTTGGGTTAATATTGTGTTAGTATCTAAATTTTCAAAATTAATAGTTTGGGGATGATTTGAATAATATTCCGTTATTTTATCAATACCTATATTAATTATTGAACCGTCGGTTGTGGTTCCAATTATTTTACCGGTTCCGGGATTGTAAAAACCGTAATTATTGTCAAAAATAATTAATTTTCCGGTGGTTAATAACATCTCCGCTATTTTATTACCTTCCAAATTATCGGTATTAATTGGTATAAAGGAGGATGTTCTGTATTCGTTAATAAGTTGTGGGTTTAATTTAATATTTTTTCCGTTTAAATCTTTTCCGCCAATATAATCAGTGGGATTATGATATTTGCCTCCGTCTTTATCAAAAAGATAAACTTTTGAATTTGTAAGGACAAGTCCTTTTATGGGTTCCTGAGAAGAAAAAGATGTTACAGGTGCTATTAATTTTGTGCTGCTTACCGAACAGCCAATAACAAAATTAAAAAATATTACTATCATAAAACTAATAAATATTTGTTTTTTCATTAACTCCTCTGCCGCTATGGGAATGTGTGTTTTTGTTCCTTATTCTTTTTGAAAATTTAAATAAAATTATTTGTTTAAATAAACAATAATATCCTCATTTTGTCAAGTGCTAAAATTTTGGAATAAAACGTAATATAAAAAAAACGACTTGACATTTAATTGTTAAACTATGTATTTTATTAAAAGGTTTAGGTTTAAAAAGCAACTGTATTATTTGGTAAAAATGGGATTAAATATAATTTAATAAAAATATATAAAGTTTATTTAATGGAGAAAAAATGAAAAAGGTTTTAATTATTGTTCTATTGTTTTTAATCGGCTGCGCAGCACATTTTGAAAGAAAAAATACACCTATGCCTGAATATTTGGCTGAGATTAATGAAAAATGTGAGGGTAAAAATATTATTGTAGTTTTTTATACGGATGAAACAGAAAAAGGACTTTTTATTAAAATTGACCAAAATATTTTGGCTGTTGAAAAAGATGGTAAACTAGTAGAATTTGCCGTTGCTGATATATCAAAAATTAAATATCCACGTGGTTTTTCGCCAAGCGGTATGGCCGCCGGCGCAGCTTTAGGATTTTTAGCAAGTGTAATACCCATAACGGCAATTAAACCTAAGATGGTTTCTAATGACTTGTTGAATTATGTTGCAATTATACCTATAACAATGGCAGTCGGCGGTGTTGTGTGTGCGCTAACAATTGATAATTATAATACAATTAGTTTGGGGGAGTAAAAAAAGAGCTGGCGGGGATTTATTAATTGCGAATTAAAAAACAATTGGCGTGTTTTTTAAATTAGAACAAATAATACCAAAGATATATAATTATAGTATTAAATTTTGGTAAAATTGCGGGTAATTAAATAAAATAATAAGAGTATAGTATTACAGACATTACGACTTCTAATATTAATGTCTTATTCAAATAATTGTCTAAATTAAACACATCCAACTTCAATTATCAAATTAAAAAAAAGAAAACAAGCAAAAATATTCTTGACAAAATGAATTAAATATTCTAAGTTGCAAAGCAAACTATTAAACCTAAAAGAATATTACATCAAGAAATTACTAAGATAATTTTCGTTGTTCTTGTTAAATATTGATAATACGGTTAAACAAATTACAAATAAATATACGAAATATTGAATTAATAAGGATATTAAAATAAACATTTACAATTTGGTATATAAAAGCAAAAATTTATGGTTATAAAAACGGGATAGTATATTTATTTAGAAAATATTACTAATAATAGAAAAATATTATGAATTTTATATAGGAAGATCTTTTTCTAATAAGAAAAAATGAATATTGTATAATTATGTAATTAATTAATCGTGAGGCGTCATGAGGTTTACTAATCTAAATAATCCAAAAGAAAGAATTGATGATAGTCTTTTTTTTGTAAGAATAATGAAAGAATTACAATACTCTAAAAAAGAAAAATACTTGTTGCTTTGTGATCCACAAGCGAATAAACAAGACTTCACATCAAAGCTAAAACAATATGCTAAAAAAAACAATCCCTACCTTAATATTGCCTTATTAGAAGAAGGAAATAATAAGTATAATGAGCCATCTTTTTTTGTTAAAAACATATTAGAAGATATTACAAGTATAAAAACCTTTATGCAACTAAAATGGTATGCCCTAAGCTTTATTGAAGTATTAATATTAATTGTGATTTGCATGGTTGTATTATTATTCTTACAATTTATTTCTACTATATTTTCGGTCTTGACGAGTGGCGAAATATACAACATAAAAATATCTAATTTGTTGCAAATTCAATCAATAATATCATATATCTTTTCTGCATTTCTTGGAATGCTGTTTCCTGCCATGGTCGCTTTTATCATAATGAATGTACGTAAACGTTTACATAAAAGAATAAACAGTAATAAACAATATGAAAAATATGCTGAAATTTTAAGGGAAGACAATTACAAAGTCGCGTTAAAAATATTCAAAAAAAAATACTTAAACGATTCAGGGCCATTGCTAGTTATAATTGACTCCATTGATGATTATAGGAATGCATTTGACCATGAGTTTTCAAGTATACTGTGTGAATATTATGACCAATTTGATGGGTCTGTTTGTTTTGTTTTTTTAAGTACAAATCTTACAACAACAAGATTGGAATTGCTAAACAAGTATCAAAAATTCGAATTTTATAAAATATCACCCAGTGCAGTAAATGAAAATATTCTTGCTCCGCAAATAAATGCTTTAAGTTGTATCAAATATCAAGAAGATAAAAAAAACATTAACCAATTATTTTCCAAATACACAACTTCAAACTGGAATCCTAGAACGATTTTTCAATTTTTAAGTGTTGGACAATATTTTTCGCTATATGGGTTTAAACCTGAAAGAGTTGGGGAAATCTTGGAGTTGTCAAAGGATAATATTCGAAAATATCTTAAATTGGCAAAATACGATAATTCTTTAATTAATACGAGATTCAATGTTTTGTTTTATACATATATAAATGCAGACTTCCAAAAATATACAATTGCAAATCCGTTTTATTGTGCTTATTCAATTAATCCATTTATAAAAAAAATTAGTTATGAGGATATATCAACTGAAAATAGATATATGTATAATATAATATACTTCTTTGCCTATTCGCAATTGTTGTTGCGTGAAAGAAATGACCTAGTCTTATTCGATCTAATTAATATTATTGACTCGATCTTTTATGATCTTAAAAATAACAGTCTACTAATTGGAAAAGATTTAATTAATAAAACAACTTTTAAATTATTGAAACATTATCAAAAAAGTAATCTGTCAATCCTATGTAAAAAGGTTGCAATTCTATATATAATTACAAAGGAACAATCAATAAATTCGTTAATAAACGAAGAAGACTTAATTGCTTTAGAATCATTTATCCTTTATCATGAAAGTACTAGTGACGATATTGCACTTTTGTTAGATATTGCAAAAACCAATACTATCGAAAATTGCCTTTTAAGTTACCTTTATTTAATTAATTCAAAAGATGAAAATATCCTCAAACAATTGTCAGTTGATCTTGACGCTACATCCAAAACAACTAAAGTATTTTATCGATGGTTAATATCCGATAAAGAAAGTCAATATTTTAAACTACCCTTAATTGTTGATAAAATTATCAATTATCAAGATAGTGTTGTTAAATTATCAGAAAACACCCCGCAATTTGCAAGTGGTTTTAACTTTTCAACTTTACAATCACTTTTATTATTGTTCGAGACAAACTGCATGAATGATGATGAAAAATTTACTGCTATACTAAAAGTTCTTTTAATTGGAATTCTCCGATTAAAAAATGATTTTTCTGATGACTATAACAAAATAGATAAAACATGGAGTAAGATAGTATCGGTAATAGTATTGGTTGAATATTTAGAATTTACATATAAGTTAAATAATAACAAAAGATTGTGGATAAATGAACGGAAGAGTGAATTAATAAATTTGATGGGAGATGAAAGTATTATTGAAGACTTAAACAAATTATTGGTTTTTTTGCAAATTAAATGTGTTTTAGTAAACAAAAAAATTATACAAATTAGCCTATTCAATAGTCTAGAAAACGAACTCAATTCTCTAATGTTGGATACAGTGCTAAAAGAACTTAAAGGGTTGGAGCAGCTCCTTAAATTTTATCATATTAGATTAATGATTATTACAAAATCGATTTATAATTTAGATAACAAAGGAAAATTTGAACTATTTAATGATATTGTTCATCTTGAATCTAAACCATCCCTGGCCCGTCAATCATTTTATGTTGAACACCTTATTGTTAAATACTTGACATTTTCAGATATACACCGATCTTTATCTTATGAAAGCCTAGAAAAATTAATCATTGAACTTGAAAAGAGAGGAAGTAATGAAGAATTATTGAATTCTGTTGAACAGGGATTTATAGAGTTATTAAGATTTAGTGGAAACAACGAAAACAGGAAAAAAGCAATCAATTTAAAATTGAAGCAAAGAAGGAAGATAATAAAAGGTAAATTAATATATTCTCCTCTAAAGTTAGTCCAATTTTATGCTTTATTGGCTGACGACTTGTTTTTAATAAATAAATTGTGCTTTGCAAAAATATGTCTAAAAAAATCAATCGAATATTTTGAAAATTACATTAATGAAGTAGATGAAGATTATCGTTATACCGAAATGTTACTGTTTTCCATTCAAAACAAAATAGAATTAATAAACAAAAGCAAAAAGGAACAAAAAATTATTTATTATTTATCATCATCAGAATATTTCAATACTCGTGGATCAGGTATTTTATATATAATAAATGTTTATTTGTATTCGGCGGATCTCATTAATTTTGATATTATCTTAAATGCAATTGCCAATCGAGAAAATGAATATGATTGGCATGCAGGTTATATATGGTCGCATATTTTTTGTAATTTAATATTTAAAATAAAATCAAAACCGAATCTCATATCTAATATAAAGGTTGAAGATCTAATATGGACTATCTTATTAAGATTAAAACAGTCTAATCAATCCCAAATTGACGTTGATGGTCTCATGATATCTATTCCTACTCTATTACGTATAATCAGTTTAGAAGAAAATCATGAAAAATCAAACCGATTAATCGATTACCTTTCTGAAATTAAAGATCAAAAAATAAGTATGGAATTCGCAAATACTATAAGATATTATTTACTTGAAGGAGAATATTCAAAGATAATAGACACTTATTACAAAGTGTTTTATGATGAATTATTTAACTTCCTTGAGGATATAATAAAAAAATACTTGTTAGAACCTATTGAAAATATGACTGAATATGAATATGGATTAAAGTTGTATGAAAAAAATAATGATTCAAAAGAAAAATTATGGATAAGAATATTTATATTAAAACATTTAACATATTATGCTGTTTATAATAATAATAAAGAACAAATTGAACAATTAACTAATGAGTATAAATATTTTGGATATGAATATATAGAAAGCATGATTAATAAATTGACTTTTGCACCATTTGTTAGTAAACGGACTAAAGAAATTTTATGTTCACATCTCAACTATTATAAATGTATGATTGAGTAGATGATATTTTTCGTGTAGTATTTTTGCTAAATAAATTTTAATATAGATTAATTAATTGTTTAATACTCCTGTAAGGAGTTTCATGTCAGTAGCCAAATATTGCGCAAAAAATACCACAACCCCGTAAGCGGGTAACATAGGTATATTGTAAAATGATATAAATATTCTTAAGTTGACAGATTTGCAGGTAAATGTGCCGGATTAAACATTTGGCGTTATATATTTTTTATGGCCGATTTATATGTTACCAAAGTAGAAATAATAATATCTAAAATAGAAACGGAAAAATTTAATTTATATAATTTAAATCACCACTCAAAAGCCATAATTCATACATGAACGGCACAGCAAAAAGAACAGTAACAAAAACCGGAAACTGCAATAACAGCAGCACATCTAAATACCGAAGAGCAAAATTGCCAATTATTTATTAATTGGTTAATAAAACTTTTTGCTTAAATTTAATAAAAATGCATAACACTCAACCAATACCAAATAAACCTGTATAAACCCGCAAAACTTGTTTTTTTGCTAAATATGTTTTACCTTTAACTTTATAATAAATTAAAAATATAATATTGAGTAATCCGAATTCATTTTTTACATACATACGAAAATTTAATACACTTTCACTAAAGTATTATTTCGAAAAAATTCTACACTTAAAACATACTCCTTCAAAAATTGCTTTAAGTATTGCTATTGGTATATTCCTTGGATTAGTTTTACCGATGGGTTTTCAAACTTTTGTTGCAGTTCCCATAGCTTTGATGCTTGGGTGTAATATGTTGTTAACTGTTGCGGCTACCCTTATCTCAAATCCAATAACAATTTTGCCCATTTATTATGTTGCAATAAAAATAGGCCAATTTATAACAAATATTAGTTTGTCTTGGGATACAATATCGCAAACACTTTCTCATCCCTCGCTTGAAAAGATATTATTGTTAAGTAAAGATGGTTTAATTGTATTGTTTACAGGCACGTTTGTTTTGGGAACAATAATTTCTTTAATTGTATATTTTATAACACTTAAAGTAATTGTTACACACCGCAAACGCCGTAATTTGATGGTATAAATTATATAATACTCAACATTCTTTCAATTGATAATTTTGCCTTATCAGCCAATAGCTTATCAACACGTACTTCAAATACTTCATTTAATAAAGCGTAATGCAGCTTTTCCAATGTAATAAGTTTCATATATTCGCATATGGAATTTGGACTTGCAGGAAAAAACTTTTTATCGGGATGAAATTTATTTAATCTGTGTAAAATTCCTACTTCGGTTGCAATTACAAATTCATCAGATTTTGAAGTGTCAATATAATTTACCATTCCTTCGGTAGATAGAATTTTTATGTTAGAGTCCGCAGACTGGTTTAATGACTTAACCATACACGAAGTTGAACAGCCGCATTCGGGGTGAACCAAAAACTCGGCATTAGGGTAATATTCTTTTGCTTTATTAAATTCCAAATCTCCAATTTTTTCGTGCACATGGCAGGCACCATTCCATATTTCCATATTTCTGCCGGTTACTTTTTTAACATAATTGCCTAAAAATCTATCGGGTAAAAATAAAATTTCTTGTTCTTTTGGAATTGCGTTAACAACGTTAACCGCATTGGAAGAAGTAACACAATAATCGCTTAATGCTTTAATTTCGGCGGTGGTATTAATATACGAAACTACAACCGCATTAGGAAATGACTCCTTCCATTTAATTAAATCTTCTTTTGTAATACTATCGGCAAGTGAACATCCGGCATTTAAATCAGGAATAATAACTTTTTTATCAGGTGCAATAATTGAAGCTGTTTCGGCCATAAAATGTACACCACAAAAAACAATTAAATTGGCATTTGTTTTGGCAGCCTGCTGGCTTAATCCAAGAGAATCACCAACAAAATCGGCAACGTCTTGTATTTCGGGCAGCTGATAATTATGAGCCAAAATAACGGCGTTTTTTTGTATCTTTAGTTTTTTTATTTCATCTATTAGTTTGTCGTGCATATAATAATTCCTTTTAATTAAATAATGTTAGCAGATATATCCAAAGCATTAACGGAATGAGTTAATGCCCCTACTGAAATATAATTGACGCCAATTTGGCCAATGTTTTTTAATCTTTCAATTGTAATAGAACCGCTTGCTTCGGTAATTGCTTTGCCGTTAATTAAATAAACGGCCTCCTGCATTAAATTGTTATCCATATTATCAAGCATTATAATATCAGCGTTACTTTTTAATGCCTCTTCCACTTCAATTAAAGATGTAGTTTCAACTTCAATTTTGAATTTATTTCCCAGTACTGTTTTAACTCTTTTAACCGCCTCTGTAATACTACCGGCAGCTTTTATATGATTGTCTTTTATCATTACCATATCAAATAAGCCAAAACGATGATTACACCCGCCGCCAATTCGTACGGAATATTTATCCAAAAGTCTAAATCCGGGCAATGTTTTTCTAGTATCTAGGATTTTTGTTGCGTAAGGTTCTAATATTTTAACATATTCATTTGTTTTAGTGGCAATTCCGCTCATTCTTTGTAAAAAATTCAAAGCAGTCCGTTCGGCTTTTAATAAAGTACTTAAAGGGGCATGTATTTCTATTATATTTTGGCCGGCTAAAACAAAATCACCATCATTTAAAAAATAATTATAGTCAACCGGCCTATTAAATTGTTCGAAAACAATTTTTAATATAGGAAGACCTGCAATAATTCCGTTTTGTTTGGCATGCAGTAAAAAGGAAGCAGTTCTGTCATTTGTAATAATAGAATCGGTAGTTATATCGCCGGTGCTTAAATCTTCAAGTAATGCCAATTTAACAAGCGGTATAGCTAAATTTAAATCAATATTAATATTATTAAACATAAAATACATAAAATTAGTTATAAATATCGGCTTTAATAATGCCCAATCTTTTTTGTTGAATCAGGTGTACTGTAAAAGAACTATCCTCGTAAGGAAAATCAGTTCGTATATGTCCGCCTCTGCTTTCTTTTCTTTCAATAGCTGCGGTAATTAATAATTTTGCAACAGAAAAAAGCATATTTATTTGAATATTATTAAATTCTGTTTTGTCAAACATAAAACTTTCTTTAAATTTATCCAATTCGGCTGCTGCAAAATTAAGTTCGGTTTCGTTTCTAATAATCCCGCAACAGTCTGTTAATAAAAGGGCTATTTTATCCTTGAATTCCTCTAGTGTTTTTAGTGCGGCAGGGTCAAAACTAATTTCGTTTAACTCCTCTTTATAAAAACTAATATCAGTACAGCCATTAATGGAATCAATAGCCAGTTTTCCAAAAACCAAACATTCAAGCAAAGAATTACTTGCAAGTCGGTTTGCGCCGTGTACGCCGGTTGAAGCAGATTCTCCGCAGGCATATAATCTGTTTACGGAAGTTTTTGCTTCCAGGTCCGTTTGTATGCCTCCAACACAATAATGCGCAGCAGGTGCAACCGGAATTAAATCTTTTGTCAGATCGAGATTGTGTGTTTTTAATTCGTTATAGATAGTTGAAAATCTTTTTTTAATTTTTTGGGAATTTAAATGTGAAAGACTTAAATATACTTTTTTATTATTTTTTAATTGGTAAAAAATAGCTTTGGCCACAACATCACGTGGTGCTAATTCGGCAAGGGGGTCAATATCCTGCATAAACCTTTTACCGTCTGAATTGACTAAATAAGCACCTTCGCCTCTAACGGCTTCCGAAATAAGGAAAGATTGTTTTAACGGGGAATGATAAACGGTCGGATGAAATTGAATAAATTCAAGATCACGAATAATTGCGCCTGCAGTATAAGCTAAACTAATTCCGTCACCGGAAGAGGTTTTTGGATTGGTGCTTCTTTGAAATATTCCTGAAGCTCCGCCTGTTGCAATAACAGTTCCTTTTGCTTTAAAAAGTGAGTTTAAATTAGTTTTTGTGTTAAAAGTTTTTGCACCGTAACAAATATTATTGTGAACCACTAATTCGTAAACAAAAGTATTTTCATAAACAGTAATGTTTTTGTTATTTTTAATTGAATATTTTAAAAATTCAACAATTTTTTTGCCCGTTGCATCTCCGCCGGCGTGCAAAATTCTTCTTTTGCTGTGACCTCCTTCCAAACCCAAAGCTAATTTTCCGTTTTCGGTGTCAAACAGCATTCCCATAGAAATCAAATCAAAAATCCTATCCTGTCCGTCTTCAACTAATACAGAAACAGCATCTTTATTACACAAACCGCGTCCTGCTTCAATAGTATCGGCAACATGAAACTTTATGTCATCTTCTTCGTTAATTACAGCGGCTATACCGCCTTGAGCCCAATAACTGTTACTAATTTCAATTGTTGATTTTGTTAAAAGCGCAACTTTTCCAAACTGAGAAGCATAAGCGGCAGAATAAAGTCCGGCAAGCCCGCTTCCAATTATTAAATAATTATAATCCAAAACATCCATCACATAAACAACATAAATTATAAAACATAGTATAAACATACCTATAATATAATTTAAGTTCAATATCAAAACGAATTCAAGTGATCAATAAATAATAATGGGTTTATTATAGCTGCAAATAAATATGGGGGGATTTGTAAAATTTTTTGATGTAAAATAAAAAGAGTAAAAAAAAGAATTAAAAGTTAAGCACCTAATGATTGACTAGTGCTTAACTTTTAATATTAATAATTAGGTCCCGGCACTATAATCTGTTAAATATATAACTTGTTCTTTTGTTAATTTATCAATTTTATAGTTCATTGTTTCTAATTTATATCCTGCAATTTCCTGATCTTGTGCTTCAGGGATATCAATCACTTCTGCAGGCAGTGTAATTTTCTTTTTATGAGCATCAACCAAACGCAGTTGAGACATAAATTGATTTGCAAAAGACATATCCATAACTTCTGATGGGTGACCTTCTGCAGCAGCAAGGTTAACTAAACGTCCTTGAGCTAAAAGATAAATTCTTTTACCGTTTTGCAATACGTATTCTTCGTTATTAGGTCTAACTGTACGTTTTGTTTTTTTAAGTGATTCAAGGTCAGGAATGTTAATTTCACAATCATAATGACCGGTGTTGCATACAATAGCACCATCTTTCATTTTAGCAAAATGTTTTTTAGTTATAACATCTTTTACTCCGGTTGCAGTAATAAAAATATCTCCAACCTTTGCAGCTTCGTCCATAGTCATAACTGTATGACCTTCAAGAGTAGCTTTTAGAGCAGCTGTAGCTTTAACTTCGGTAACAATTACGTTTGCACCCATACCGGCAGCACGCATTCCGCAGCCTTTACCGCAGTGTCCGTAACCTGCAACAACAAAATTTTTACCGGCTAATAAAACAGAAGTTGCGCGTAAAATACCATCAAGTGAAGACTGGCCTGTTCCGTAAACATTATCAAAATCCCATTTCGTTTCAGCATCGTTAACAGCAATAACAGGATATAACAATTTACCGTCTGCAGCCATAGCGCGTAATCTATGAACACCGGTAGTTGTTTCTTCTGTACCGCCAATAATATTAGCAGCCAATTTTGGAAATTTATTGTGAATAGTAAAAATTAAATCGGCACCGTCATCTAATGTTAAGTTAGGTTTCATGTCTAAAGTTCTGTCAATTGACCAATAAAAATCTTTAGTGTTTTGACCATGCCAAGCATAAATTTCAATACCGTTTTTTGCAAGTGCTGCGGCAATATCATCTTGTGTAGAAAGAGGATTGCAGCCGCTCCAGCTTACTTTTGCGCCGGCTATTTGTAATGTTTCAATTAAAACAGCAGTTTCTTTTGTTACGTGTAAACAACCTGCAATTTTATAACCTTTTAACGGCTGCGATTTTTTGTACATTTCGCGAAGTTTCATCATAACAGGCATACGTGATTCAGCCCATTCGATTTTCATTCTACCTTGATCGGCGAGTTTAATATCTTTTACTTTGTACGCGCCTTTTTTATAATTCATTTGTTAGCTCCTTGTTTTATTTGTGTAAATATTTTGAAAAAATAGGTACTAAGTCTGTCTTTTCCCAAGTAAAATCTTTATCATTTCTACCAAAATGACCCATTGATGCTGTTTTCCTATAAATAGGTCTGCGTAATTTAAGTCTCTCAATAATTCCTTTTGGAGTTAAATCCACTTCTTTAAGAATCATTGCCGAAATTTCTTTGTCTGCAATAACGCCGGTATTTTTTGTGTCAACAAAAACAGAAACCGGTTGAGCAACACCAATTGCATAAGCAAGTTGAACCAAACATTCTTTAGCAAGTTTTGCAGCTACAATATTTTTAGCTATATGACGAGCTGCGTATGCTGCGCTTCTATCAACTTTTGAAGGGTCTTTGCCGGAAAAAGCTCCGCCGCCATGAGGTGCCCATCCGCCATAAGTATCAACAATTATTTTTCTGCCTGTTAAACCGCTATCACCATGTGGTCCGCCAACTTCAAAACGACCGGTTGGATTAACGTGGTATTTAGTGTTTTTATCCAATAATTTAGCCGGAATAACTTTTTTAATAACCTTGTTTATAACGTCGGCTTTAATTTTTGTTTGCGATACTTTTGCATCGTGTTGAGTTGAAATAACTACAGTATCAACGCGTACAGGTTTATGATCATCATCGTATTCAATTGTAACTTGCGATTTAGCATCAGGGCGCAAATACGGCATCTGTTTTGGAGTCTTTTTTCTGATATCGGTAAGTTTTTGAATAAGTTTATGAGCAAAAACTATTGGCATTGGCATAAGTTCGGGGGTTTGACTACAAGCATAACCAAACATTAAGCCTTGGTCGCCTGCTCCACCTCTATCAACGCCCATTGCAATATCGGGTGATTGTGAATGAATTGCATTTAAAACACCACACGATTCGGCATCAAATTTATATTCTGCTTTTGTATAACCAATTTCTCTAATTACATTGCGTACTACTTCAGGTACATCAATATAAGCGGTGGTAGTTATTTCGCCGCCTACTACAACTAATCCTGTTGTAACAAAAGTTTCACAAGCTACGCGTGCATTTGGATCTTGAGTAAATATTGCGTCCAAAACACCGTCAGATATTTGATCAGCAACTTTATCAGGATGTCCTTCCGAAACAGATTCGGATGTGAATAAATAAGACATTATTACCTCTATACTTTATTTAATTAATAAAACTCAATTTCCGACGAATCGCCGGCATTTAATTTTTTATAGTTTCCTTTTACAATAGCATTGTTTCCAATTAACGAATTTTCCAACATGGATCTTTTTACAATTGATCCATCACTAATAATTGAATTTTTTATAATAGATTCGGAAATTTCACAATTATCGGCAATAGTTGCATATGGTCCTATTATTGAATTACAAATTTTTGTGTTTTCACCAATAAAAACAGGATCTATTATAAAAACATTCTCTAAGTGCTTATTTGTTCCATATTTATCTAATAAAAATTGATTAGTACTTAATAAGGTTTCGGGTTTTCCACAATCATACCATCCGTCAACAGGAAATGTAATTATTTTTTCGCCTTTTTCAATCATAAGCTGTAAGGCATCGGTAAGCTGAAGTTCGTTATTTGTTCTAATATCTTTTTCAATTATTTCTTTAAGACACTCTATTAACAAAACCGAGTTGGAAATATAATATAACCCAACCAAAGCAAGCTTTGAAATTGGTGTTTTAGGTTTTTCTATTAGCTGTTTAATTTTCCCGTTATCCATTAAGGCAACACCAAACCTGCTTGGATCAATTACCTCTTTAACTCCTAATGAAGTTGTTTTACTTTTAAAAACATTTTCTAAATTTACATCAAATACGGTATCACCTAAAATTATAAATATTTCATCATCATCAAAAGTTGGAACGGCTGTATAAATAGCATGTCCTAATCCAAGCATTTCTTGTTGTTCAACATAATCGGCTTTAATGCCTTTGTATTCGGTTTCAACATATTCTTTAATTTTATCGCCAAAATAGCCGACAACAAAAGTAGCTTTTGTTATATTACAAGCCAATAACTGATCTAGAATATGGCCCAAGATAGGTTTGCCCCCAACATTTAAAAGTACCTTAGGTAATGAAAAAGTATGGGGCTTTAATCGTTTACCAAAACCTGCAACAGGTATAATGGCTCTCATATTATATATCCAAAAATTAATAAACAACAAATTTAATTAATTAATTTGCGTTAATCAACTTATTAAATGCAATTTACAAAACAATTTACTATTTTTGTGATTTAGATTATGTGGGGAATTATATAAATGAATACAAAAATTAAGATAACAACAAAAATATCAAAACTGTTTAATATTCAATATCCAATCATTCAGGGGGGAATGGTTTGGGTTTCGGGCTGGAAACTTGCCTGTGCTGTTTCTAATTGCGGGGGTCTTGGTTTAATTGGTGCAGGATCTATGAAACCTGAGTTATTAAAAGAACACATAATAAAATGTAAACATAATACCAAACTGCCATTTGGAGTAAATATACCGCTATTGCGCCCGGATTGCGGTGAATTAATTGATGCTGCTATTAAAGAAAATGTAAAAATATTTTTTACTTCTGCGGGTCATCCCGGTAAATATTTAGAACAGTTAAAAAAGGCAAATGCTATTGTGGTACACGTGGTTTCAAATTTAAAGCAGGCTCAAAAAGTTGAAAGTGCGGGATGTGATGCGGTGGTTTGTGAAGGTGTGGAAGCCGGAGGCCATAATGGTGCAGATGAATTAACAAGTTTTTGTTTAATTCCTCAACTGAGGAATAATATAAAAATCCCAATCATTGCCGCAGGGGGAATAACCGATGGAAACGGCATATTTGCAGCTCTTGCTTTAGGAGCCGACGGAGTTCAAATAGGAACCCGTTTTGCGGTAACTGTCCAATCTTCGGCAAGTGAGGAATACAAACAAAAAATTATTGAAGCTCAAGGAGTTGATACCTCGCTTATTTTTAGAAAAATAGGCTTAATAAGAACATTAAAAAACAATTTTACTAATCAGGTAAAAGATGCAGAAAACAGGGGGGCAGATATTGATGAGTTAAAAACATTGCTTGCTTCCAAACGCGAACGTTCCGGAATTTTTGACGGAGATTTTGAAAACGGATTAATGGAAGCCGGGCAGGGTGTTGGAAATATTAACCAATTGTTATCGGTTGAAGAATTATTTGAAAAATTTATTAACGAGTATAATCAAATAAAAACACAATTGTTAAATATTTAGTGCAAATATTTGTAATTGATAAAAAAGTATTTTGAAAAGAGAATAAATTGCTGTATTTTAATAAGTTTGTGATTAACTGAAATGGAGTAAAATAAATGGAAAAGGACCTTAGTCCAAAGAAGGCTTATAACAATCTGGAATTTTTAAATTCACCGGAAGCACGTACAATACGTATTCTTTCGGAATTTTATGAACCGAAAGCCAGATTTGAAAAAGAGAACATTCAAGATACAATTGTTTTTTTTGGATCTGCACGTTTGTTATCGGGTAAAGATGCAGCAGCAAATTTAAATGCAGTAAAAGAAAACCAAGATAAAAACACATACGAATATGCTGTAAATCTAAAAAAGGCAGAAAAATTAGTCGAAATGTCTCATTATTATGACGAAGCTGAAGAATTAGCCCAAAGGCTAACTAAATGGTCTTCAACTTTACCGGGTAATGGAAAAAGGTTAACCGTTTGCAGCGGTGGCGGCCCGGGTGTTATGGAAGCAGCAAATAAAGGTGCTTTTCAAGCAGGCGGTAAATCGATTGGTTTAAATATCAGTATTCCTTTTGAGCAATTTGTTAATACTTATGTTCCTAATGAATTAGCGTTTGAATTTCATTACTTTTTTATGCGGAAATTTTGGTTTGTTTATTTAGCTAAGGCTTTAATTGTTTTCCCCGGTGGTTTTGGTACTTTGGATGAAATGATGGAAGTTCTTACTCTAATTCAAACTAAAAAAGTAACAAAACATATCAAAATAATTGTTTACGATTCCAATTACTGGAAAAAGGTAATTAACTTTGACGCTTTGGCAGAATCGGGAATGATAAGTCCTGAGGATATGAATATTTTAGATTTTTGCGATACTATAGATGAAGTTTACGAAAAAATTACTAAAAGTTTTGAAAATAACTTTTTGCATGATTAAATTATAAATTTAGTTTATAAAAAAAACCCGCACTGTTTATAATGCGGGTTTTTTTATATATAAACTATTACCTAATATTAAAATAAAGCAGCATTTTAATAATTATATTTAACCTTATATTTCAAAATTGTTTCCGAATCGGCTTTAACCGGAACACTAAAATTAATAGTAGCAGCATTCTTTTTTGTATAATCAACTGTATTATAAGTTACTTCCCAAAAATTACCTAAATATTTTTCAACATCAACATTAATATCATCTTTTTTACGATTTTTGATTTTAACTTCCCAAGTTTGTTCGTAAACTTTTTCGGTAATTTTTTTATTATCAATTTGAGTTTCTTCAACTACAATATCAAAGGCTTCACCAATTTTAAGCTTAACATTTTCTTTTTTTGCGGTATGGTCAATCATATCTTCGCCAATAAATTCGACAGATTCACCATCGCTTTTATATACTCTAAATTTACCTTTTGGCATAGGTTTACCAAGATTGTTGTTTTCGTTGTTTTCAAACTCTACAATAACCTGTACTTTTTTGTTTCCTCCATAACCACCGCTTTTAAATAAAAATTTCTTTTTTACAGATACGTCTTTGGCTTCAAACAAAGAAATTTGTTTGGTTTCGTTATTTGCAATGGTGGAAGGTCTTTCTAATTTGTAAATATGGTATTCAAAAAATTCTTTTTCTTGAAATTGATCCTTTTGTACCATTGTATATGCTTCTTCTTTATACATAGGCTGATTATATCTGCCACCGGCTTGATTTGTTACTAAATTTACATCACCGGCTACTAATTTTAAATTTGCATTTTGGTATGTTGCACCCGAATTGTTTTCTATACTAACCCATGAGTTTAAATCTAATTTTGTATCGTTTTCGTTTAGTACCGCAACATATTCCGTGCTCCAACTCATATTTGATGTTTGGTAAGAAACATCTACATCTTGTTTTCCGCTAATTTTAGAATCTACAAGCCAAACTAATGTAGGTTTGGTAATTAAACCTTCGGGCAGGCTTTCAACGGCAAAACGGTAGTTATTTACATTTGGAAGCATTATTAGGCCTGAATTTTTATTAGCAAGCACAATTTGACTGCCGGCTGCTGAAAGTAATGTGCCTTCAATTAAATTGCCTTTTTCATCAATTAATTTAATCTCTTTATCAATGTATTTTAATAAAATTTTATCCAAGCTTACCAAATCGTATTGGTAATTTTGTTCCAACACAAATCCGTTAAAATTAAAATGAACACTTGTAGGGTCAATAAATGAAGCGACGTCATCAATTTTTATCTGCGATGTGCCTTTGGTAATATTCATTTCGCGGGTTTCTTTTATAACACCTAAATTGGAATTATAAACCGTAACCGATACATTTTTTTTAGTGTTTTCTTGCGCAGTCAGCACAATCATACTAATTAAAAATATTCCTATTATGTTAATAATTTTCATAATCAGTCCTTAAATGTTTGTTGTTTTTTATCTTACAATACAAAATTAATTTTGTTCTATTAGTTTATTAAATATAAATTATTATTTGCAAAAAACATAATTAAACCTGTAAATACTAAAATAATTGCTTTATGAAGGGTTATCGGCGGGCGTATATTTTGCGGTAATTAAATATAAAAACCAGATATTAACGCATAAAATTATTTACCAAAAGTAAAAAGTAATTATGAATTAAAAATTATAAATTATAAATTATAAATTAAAAATAAAAGCCACAGATAAATATAATTGTCTGTGGTTTTTATAATTGTGTGCTAATAACATTGTGCTTCTCCGAAGTACTAGTTTTCAAGGGGTTTGTGGTTGGTTACAGACATTAAATTCCGCCTGAAATTTTTAACAATTTCGGATTATCCCAAATATAAAAAACCGCGGAGCAGCTTAATGTCTGTAACACACAAATAACCGCACAATAAAAGTGAGGCTGTCTCAAAAGTGGTAAATCAGGGCTTTAACCCAATAATATTTAATTATTATATCCCCAGTATAAATATTTGTTGTATTTACAAAACTAATATATAGCAAAGCAATTACGCTTTATATTCCCCCTCTATTTCCAAGAGAGGGGGTCAGGGGGTGAGTTCCTATATGCAATATTTTAACTTTTGAGACAGCCTCACAACGCAATGATACTATAAATTTGTTTTTTGCCGAAGTACGGGGTTTTATGGGGTTTTGTTTTGGTTACAGACATAGGAATTTCTCCTAAATTCTGATTGTAACAAAAATTAAAATCATATTAATCACCCAAATCACATAAATTACTGGTTCATACAATTATTAAATTTCTTTTGTTATTTTGCAATTTCAAAAATTATACTTAACTTCAAAATTAAACATAAAATATTTGTTCAAATCCATTTTAAACTAAGTTGAAAATGAAAAATGAATTAACTAACAGAGCTTTAGGGCTTGATGCCCTGCGAGGTCTAGCAATTTTAATGATGTTCCTTTCGGGATTGGTTCCGTTTTATACTAATACACTGCCCGATTGGATGTATCATGGGCAAATACCACCGCCGCTGCACCAATTTAATCCTAATTTACCCGGAATAACCTGGGTTGATTTGGTTTTCCCGTTTTTTATTTTTTCAATGGGTGCTGCAATTCCGTTGGCATTAAACAGCAGACTGGAAAAAGGAGTTAAACTAAAAACAATTCTTTTACAAATATTTGAAAGAGGTTTATTACTTGCCGGTTTTGCTATATTTATACAACATGTTAAACCTTATGCGTTAAATTCAACCCCAAATATTTTTACATGGTTAACAGCATTGTTAGGATTTGTTTTATTATTTCCTGTATTATATAAATATCCCTTATCTTTTAATAAAAAACACAAAACCATAATTAAATTAATTGGGTTTTTAATAATAATTTTACTTTTATTTATATTAAGGTACAATAACGGCAGCGGATTTTTATTAACAAGAAGTGATATAATTATTCTTGTATTGGCAAACGTTTCGTTTTTTGGCTCTATCATTTGGTTGATTACGCAAAAAAATATTTTAATAAGGTTAAGTCTTTTACTGTTTTTATTGGCTTTTAGGCTTGGCCATACGGAAATTGGCTGGATTAAAGCAGTTTGGGATTTTACCCCTTTCCCCTGGTTATATACTTTTTATTATCTTCAGTATTTGTTTGTGCTTATCCCCGGTACTATTATTGGCGATATGATTTATTTGTATATGAAAGAAAAACCCAATAACATTCAAAAAGGACTTAATACAAACATATTAGCAATTATTAGTGTTTTAATGCTTGTGATAAATGTTATTGTTTTAATAGGATTAAAAACACGTTATGTAGAATATACTTTAGGTGCCGCTATTATATTTGGGACAATAAATTATTATCTATTGTCTAAAGCCGCAAATGTTTACGAAATATTATTTAAAAAAATGTTTTATTGGGGGATGTATTTCCTTTTGCTTGGATTGGCTTTTGAACCTTTTGAAGGAGGAATAAAAAAAGATCATCCCACATTAAGTTATTATTTTGTAACAGTTGGTTTGGCGGTTTTTACACTAATAGGTTTAATGATAATAATAGATATACTTAAAAAACAAAAAGTGTTTAGCATTATTATTGCAAACGGACAAAATCCACTAACCGCCTATGCGGGTATTACAAACCTCATTCCTCCTATATTGGCTTTAACAGGTTTAGGAGAAGTTTTAAGCTTAATAGTAATAAATCCATGGCTTGGGTTACTAAAGGCATTATTTATTACATTTTTACTTGGTTTTATTGTTTCGTTTTTTACAAAATTTAAAATATATTTACGTACTTAATATAAAAATTAAATAAAAAGATATAATACAGGAGAAAATATGGCAGTTATAAGACCATTTAGAGCAATTAGACCCGTTAAAGAAGTTGCACACTTAGTTGCAAGTGTTCCTTATGATGTTGTAAATAAAGAAGAATCCGCAGAACTTGCAAAAGGAAACCCGATTAGTTTTTTACGTGTTACTCGTTCCGAAATTGAGATAGATTCAAAAATTAATGTTTATTCAAACGAAGTATATCAAAAAGCTAAAGAAAATTATATACGCTTAAAAGAAGAAGCACCATTAAAGCAAGAAGAAAAACCATGCTTTTATATTTATAAATTAATTATGGGCGACCAGCAGCAGGTTGGTATTGCCGCAACTTTTTCGGTTGAAGATTATAATAATGATATAATAAAAAAACATGAAAGAACCCGTAAAGAAAAAGAAGACGATAGAACAAATCATATTATTACTACAGAAGCCCAAACGGGTGCTGTTTTTTTAACATATAAAGATGTTGAAAAAATAAACACTTTAATTAATAAAGTTATGCAGGAAAATGAACCTGTTTATAATTTTCAATCAACAGATGGAATAAAACATATTTTATGGGTTGTACCAAACAAACAAAACGATACAATTATTAAAGAAATTGCTAAAGTTAATTGTTTATATATTGCAGACGGACATCACAGGGCCGCAAGTGCATCTAGGGCTCAAAAAGTTAAGCAGGAAAACAATCCGCATCATACGGGTTTGGAAGAATATAATTTTTTCCTTGCGGTTTTGTTTCCGGCTAAACAACTAAAAATTTTACCTTATAATAGAGTTGTGCACGATCTTAAACAAGAAACCGATGTTTTTATTGAAAACGTTAAAAAGAATTTTACAATTGAAAAAACAGATAGTCCAAATCCGCCAAATAGACGTACGGTTGCAATGTATTTTGAAAAACAATGGTATTTGTTAACACCCAATAAAAACGTAAAGGAAGGAAAAAGTTTTGGTGATAATTTAGATGTTAGTATCGTTCAAAATTATTTGCTTGAACCGGTATTTGGTATTACAGACCCGCGTACAGACCATAATGTTGATTTTATTGGCGGAATACGCGGAACGGCCGAACTGGAAAGAATTGTTAATAACGGAAAAGCCGCAGTTGCTTTTTCGCTGTATCCTCTTGCGGTGCAAGATTTAATAAATATTTCCGATGCGGGAGAAATTATGCCTCCTAAATCAACTTGGTTTGAACCAAAATTACGCGATGGTTTAGTTGTTCATGAAATTTAATTATTTAATAAAAATCTTATTGTAAGATAAGGGGAAAATGCTTTGATTGAACTCTGCTCCCGGTTTTGCTGCTTTATGAAGTAAAATTTGGGGGTGAGTTCGCTTAGCAGATAAATTAACGTATTTTTATTGTCAACAAAATAATAAAGTTTGCAGATTTTTCGTTTAAAAAAACACACTACCATTTGTCAAACTAATTCAATGATAAGAGAGAGATAAATATGAAAAAATTCTTTTTTGCCTTAACCATTTTATTGATATTTGGTATAAACTTATATGCGCAAATTAATGTTGGAGATGTAAAAACATTTTGGTCGGTCTCTTACATTGATTGGGACGCAAACGATCCCCAGGTGGAAATAACGGCCACTTGTAAAGCAGTTTCCGAACATTGTTATTTGTTTGTGGATAATAACGCCTATCAACCAAACCAATCACAAATTGATGCACTTATAAATAAGTTTGAGACTGTTTTTGTTCCAATTCAAACCGATATGTACGGCAATATACCGGATGCTTTGGATAATGACCCGCGTATTTATATGCTGGCAATAGGCAATACTTGGTGGGCAGGATATTTTGACCCCGGACAGCAGATGTCGGATTCCATTGTTTATAACAGGTGGGGAAAACATAGTTCGGAAAAAGAGATAATTTATTTTGCCTCGTCTTATTTTGGAAATAGTTACCTTGATGAAGTAGTTTCGCACGAGTTTGGTCATATGTTGCATTGGCTTCAAGATCATTCGCCTGAACCGCCCGAAAACCCAACGTACTTTTGGGAAGAAGCGTGGATTGATGAGCAGTTTTCCACTTTTTCGCCTGTTATGACTTTAGAAGGATTAAACAATAATGATATTATGGATAATTCCGCATTTTTTGCTTTAGAGCCTAATACTTCGTTAATTCATTTTAGTTCGTACAATGCCGGTAAACTGTTTATTACTTTTATGTATGAACATTATGGTGATACAGCTTATATAAAAACATTAATAAAAGAACAGGCAAACGGAATTCTTGGAGTAAATAAAACCCTAACCAACTTAGGTTATCAGGAATCGTTTGAAGACGTCTTTAACCAGTGGATAATTGCTAATTATTTGGATAACACAACTTATCAAAATGGTAAATATGGTTATAAACATTACAATTTTACAACCTCAAGACCGGAAATAAATATTTCCACATATCCAACAAGCGTAAAAACAGGTTATGTTTTGGCATACGGAAGCAAAAATATAAAATTTAATACTGCTGTTGCAAAACCGATAAAAATTAATTTTAACGGAACCGATTATTCATCATATCGAGTTTCGTTAATTTTGTATAACAATACTCCAAGTCAAATTTATGATATAGTTAATATATCGCTTGATGCAGATAACGATGGTAATTTTATTGCCGATAAATTTGGAACTGACTACAATAAAATTGTGATGATAGTAATGAACACGGATGAATTGTTGGGTAGTGGACAATATTCTGCATTTACTTACCAGGCCGTCGAATACATATCGGATATAAATGACAATTTAACCGACATGCCCAATCAATTTGTTTTAAGCGCAAATTATCCCAATCCTTTTAACCCAACAACTACAATTGAATATACACTTCCGGTTAGTTGTAACGTAAAAATTGAAATATTTAACCCAATTGGACAACTAATTGATGTACTGTTAAATGCAGAACAGAACAAAGGAGGATATAATTTAGGGTGGGACGCAGGTAACTTAAGCGGCGGGGTTTATTATATAAAACTTTCTGCCCAAAACCAAAGCGGAAACTTAATATTTTCAAAAATTCAAAAAGCCATACTGTTAAAATAATAATTATCAAAATAAGTATAAATTTATAAATGGAATTTAGAACAGAAATAAAATTAGATAAATCTAAAATATTAATAGATCCTAAAGATAAAATATTATCTTTGGGATCGTGTTTTGCCGATAATATTGGGGATTATTTTGAAAAATACAGATTTGAAATATTAAAAAATCCCTTTGGAGTATTATATAATCCGGCGTCAATTTATAATTTGTTAAATATTGTACATGAAGAAAAAATATTTACCCAAGACGACTTAATATTTGATCAGGAGGAATGGCATAGTTTTTATCATCATAGTAATTTTTCATCGCATAATGTTATGCAGGTTTTAGATAACATTAACACCAATCAATTAAAAGTAAAAAAATATTTACCCGGTGCAGATGTGGTAATAATTACATTGGGTACTTCAATAGTTTATGAATATAAACAAACAAAAAATATAGTAGCCAATTGCCATAAAATTCCAGCCGAAAAATTTAATAAAATAAAACTTAGTTTGGAAGAAGTTATTAATTATTTGCAAAAAACTATAACCTTATTAAAAACCTATAATAAAAATATTAAAATTGTTTTTACCGTTAGCCCTGTTAGACATTGGAAAGACGGAGCTGTTGAAAACCATATAAGCAAGTCAATTTTATTGCTTGCAATTATAAATGTTTTAAATGAAAATATAATGTATTTCCCCTCGTACGAAATTATGATGGACGATTTACGCGATTACCGCTTTTACAAGCAGGATAAAATTCATCCAAATGAAACTGCGGTTGAATATATTTGGGAAAAATTTAGCGGCGTTATGTTTACTGCTAATTGTTTGGATTTGATGAATAAAATAGAACGCATAAATGATGCGCTAAATCATAGACCGCGAAATATAAAGTCTGAAAAACACCAAATATTTATACGCCGGCAAATAAATATTATAAAGGAGTTAATAAATACATATCCCCACCTAAAAATGGATGAGGATATAAAATATTTTGAAAGCCAGTTAATACTTGAATAATTTAATCGACAAGTAATTTTTCTATATACGACTTATAAAAAGAATTAGGCATTTGTAATAACAATTCTATTAATTGTTCTTTAGTTATAAAATTTTTAAGGTATGCTATTTCTTCAAGGCAGGCAACTTTTAAACCTTGTCTGTCTTCTATAACACCAAAAAAATTAGCTGCTTGTAATAAAGCTTCGGGCGTTCCGGTATCTAACCACGCAACTCCGCGTCCAATTTTTTCAACCATCAAAGAATTATTTTCCAAATATACTTTATTAACATCTGTTATCTCAAGCTCGCCGCGTGCGGATGGTTTTAGGTTTTTTGAAATTTCAACAACTTTATTATCGTACACGTATAAACCGGGGACAGCATAATTAGATTTTGGTTGTTTAGGTTTTTCTTCAATTGAAATTGCTTTTCCATCTCCTCCAAATTCAACAATACCATATCGTTCCGGATCGGTGACTTGATAGGCAAATATTGTAGCACCACTAATTGTGTTTTGTAAGGCGTTATATAAAAAATCTAATTTGCCATAAAAAATATTATCACCCAAAATTAAAGTAACATTATCCTCTCCAATAAAATCTGCACCAAGTATAAACGATTCCGCAATTCCGTTTGGTGCTGATTGAATTTTGTATTCAATTTTAATACCCAAATGAGATCCGTTGCCAAAAAGCTTTTGATATAAGGGAATAGTTTCGTCATTGGAAATAATTAATATCTCTTTAATACCGCCCAGCATAAGAATAGAAACGGGATAATAAATTAACGGTTTGTCATAAATAGCCGTTAATTGTTTACTATAAATTTTTGTTATAGGGTATAATCGAGTACCCGCACCCCCTGCCAATACAATTCCTTTCATATAATTCCTCTAAAATTTATCGTTTAAATTAAATAAAGCATATATTAAAATGAAACACTATTTTAATATAATAAAAACAAATTTAAAACAAAATCTGTTTTAATATAATTGTTTTTAAGGTTAATTTTAATAATGGTGCTTAAAAATAATTGGGTAATTATAAAACCAAATAATTAAACAAAACAGTGCTTTTTGTTATTGGTAAATACCGTTTAATATTTAAGTCCACAATTAATTAAAAAAAACAGTGTTTTAGCCTGTAAATAAAGGATTTTTGTAAAAAATAAATTAAATTAATTAAAAAAAGAATTATTTACTATTTGTAAAGTTATTATTAATTTATATATTAGCAAACACAATTGAATATACATAATTAACAAAAATAAAAGGGAAGCTATGGCAAAAAAAACTGAAAAACCGGTTGCAAAACCTGTCGCTAAAACGGCAGTAAAACCTACCACAAAGACGGTAGATAAACCCGCAGCTAAAACAGCAACAAAACCTGCAGCCAAACCTGCAACAAAACCTACCACAAAGACGGTAGATAAACCCGCAGCTAAAACGGCAGTAAAATCTACCACAAAAACGGTAGAAAAAACTTCTGTAAAAGTAAAAGCAAAATCAATGACCAAAGCACAAATCATTACTTATATGGCCGAAAAGTTATCGCTTACCAAAAAACAAACCGGCGATTTTTTAAATGAATTTGCCGAACTTGCTTATAAGGAAGCAAAAAAAGATTTTGTTATCCCCGGTTTGGGTAAGTTATCTCTTGTTCAAAGAAAAAAAAGAACTGCTCGTAATCCTAAAACCGGCGAATCTATTATGGTTCCGGCTAAAAAAGTTGTTAAATTCCGCGTTGCAAAAGCCTGCAAAGATGCTGTTTTAGTTAAAAAGTAATTAATAAATTATATGGCAGAACGGAAATATTATTGTTTCTGTTCTGCTTTTTTTATGCCTACCTTTACTAAACATACGTTTTTATTCATAACATTTAACAATTTACTATTTACTGTATCAATATATTATTATATATTTGTGCATAATTAATTTTATTGATAAAATTATTAAGGGTTGCTTTATATATGGGCTTTGAAAACGGATTAACAGATTACCATGCAAAATATTTTGCTTACGAATTAACAAGAAAACACGCAGCAAATAATCTTGGTAAATTAACCTCAGCTTTACAAGACGCGCAAGTTGACTTAAATCCTCATCAGGTTGATGCTGCATTATTTGCATTTGAATCTCCTTTATCAAAAGGTGCCATACTTGCCGATGAAGTCGGTCTTGGTAAAACTATTGAAGCAGGTATTATTCTTTCGCAAAAATGGGCCGAAAGATACAGGAAACTATTAATTATTGCCCCCGCAAATTTACGAAAACAATGGAATCAGGAATTATTGGATAAATTTTTTCTTCCTTCATTTATTATTGAAACCAAATCGTTTAATACAGAGCAAAAAATTGGTGTTGTTAATCCTTTTGAAAGAAATGAAATTGTTATATGCTCTTATCAATTTGTTAAAGCCAAAAAAGATTTTATTAAAAACGTAAATTGGGATTTGGTTATTATTGATGAAGCACATAGATTAAGAAATGTTTATAAACCGGCAAATAAAACAGCTAACGCCATTAAAGCCGCTGTTTTACATGCGCGTAAAGTATTGTTAACAGCAACACCTCTTCAAAATTCATTATTGGAATTATATGGTTTGGTTAGCATTATTGACGATTATGCTTTTGGTGATTTGAAGAGCTACAAAAGTAAATATAGCAAAATTATTAATGATACTAGTTTTGATGATTTGAAAAACAGACTAAACCCAATTTGTAAAAGGACTTTACGAAAACAGGTTTTAGAATATATTAACTATACTAATAGAATTGCAATTGTTGAAGAATTTATTCCTTACCCGCAGGAACAAAAACTATATGACTTGGTTTCGGAATATTTGCGAAACCCCGATTTATTTGCATTACCAAAAAGCCAAAGACAGTTGATGACTTTAGTTTTACGCAAACTGCTTGCTTCATCTACTTTTGCTATACAAAACACTTTACGTGGGTTAACCGAAAAATTAAACATTTTGCTGATTGAACAAGGCAAATTTACCGAAGAAGATAAATTGTTTGTTGATTATGAAACTTTTGAGGAAACAAAAGAAGAATGGACATTGGAAAACGATGCGGAAGAAAGTGAAACCGTTAAAAGATTAACTGATGATGAGTTGATTGAAGTTAAAGCAGAACGTGACTTACTTAAAGACTTTACTATGCTGGCCGAAAGTATATTAAAAAACTCAAAAGGTGATAAACTGCTTACGGCATTAGAAAAAGGATTTGAAAAACTTAAGGAACTTAATGCCCCTCAAAAAGCAATAATTTTTACAGAATCCACCCGAACGCAAACCTATATTAAACAAATATTGGAAAATGATGGGTATGCCGATAAAATTGTGCTTTTTAACGGCAGTAATACGGATGCATTATCAAAAACTATTTATAACCAATGGATTTTAAAATACAAGGGAAGTGATAAAATTACAGGATCAAAATCTGCCGATATGAGGCAGGCAATTGTTGACTATTTTAGAAATACCGCAACAATAATGATTGCCACCGAAGCGGCAGCCGAAGGTATTAACTTACAGTTTTGCTCGCTTGTAGTTAATTACGATTTACCTTGGAATCCTCAAAGAATTGAACAACGAATTGGACGCTGCCACCGTTACGGTCAAAAATTTGATGTTGTGGTTATTAATTTTCTAAATAAAGCAAACGAAGCCGACCAGCGTGTATATAAATTGCTTGATGAAAAATTTAAACTGTTCAGCGGGGTTTTTGGTGCAAGCGACGAAGTATTAGGCAGTATTGAAAGCGGGGTTGATTTTGAAAAACGTATTGTGCAAATTTATCAGGAATGCCGTAAATCGGAAGAGATTAAAGCTGCGTTTGATAAATTACAAAATGAATATGAAGTTAAAATTGAAGAAGGATTAAATACCGCGCGCAAAACTTTGCTTGAACATTTTGATGAAGACGTACATAATAAATTAAAAATTAACCTTCAAAAAGGAAAAGAGTACCTAAATCAATTTGAACAGTGGCTATGGAATTTAACTAAATTTGGGCTTGACAAATATGCCGTATTTAATGAAGAAGATAATTCGTTTAATTTAGAACAAAATCCTTTTGAGGATGAAAACATAAATACCGGTTATTATAAGCTTTTAAGAGCTTCAAACGTTGTTAAAAAAACACAAATTGAACTTCCTGCTGATTTGAATATTTATCGTATTGGTCATGTCCTTGCCCAAAAAATTGTAAACAAATATATTAATTTAAATACTAAAACCTGCAAAGTGGTTTTTGATTACTCTAATGAACCGAAAAAAATTAGCGTGCTTAATAATTTAGTTGGTAAAAAGGGCTGGCTGCAGGTTTCACTTTACACAATTAGTTCGTTTGAAGTTGAAGAATATATTTTATTTGCGTGTTTTACTGATGACGGAGAAATAATTGACCCCGATACTACGCAAAAATTCTTTTCGGTTATTGCAAATGAAGGAAATATTGTTATTTTGCCAAATGAAATTAATCCGCAATTTGTAAAATTAAATAATAAACAGATTGAAGTAATTTTAGATGAAAATTTAACACGCAACCATAGTTTTTTTGATAAAGAATATGATAAGATGGATAAGTGGGCTGATGATATGAAATTAAGCCTTGAAAAGGAAATTAAAGATCTTGATGCGGAAATTAAACTAAAAAAAGCGGAAACAAGCAGAGCAGCCGACTTAAAAACAAAAATAAACCTGCGCCGTGAAACTAAAGAAATGGAAAAAAAGAGAAATTTAAAACGCAAACACTTGTTTGTATCGCAAGATGAAATTGACATTAAAAAAGATAATTTAATAAACCAAATTGAATTACGGCTAAAACAAAAAACCGGTATTAAAACACTTTTTACAATTAACTGGCAGATAGTTTAATGAATAAATCGGATCTTATTAAAAGACTGCAGGATATTGAATGGGAAGACTTTGAAGTAAAAGAAGCTTCTATTGAATTACCTAAAAATATTTGGGAAACCGTTAGTGCTTTTTCAAATACCGCCGGTGGATGGATTGTTTTAGGAGTTAAACAAATAGGCAGACATTTTGAAATTAACGGTGTTACTAATCCCGAAAAAACAGAGCAGAATTTTACTACCGTTTTACGCGGTGAAAAATTTAATGTTAAACTTGCCGTTACAGCAAAAAAATATTCCTTTGATGATAAAACGGTATTATTGTTTTATATTCCGCTTTCCGATAAAAAACCGGTATATTTTAATTCTCCCGTTAACACGTTTATACGTACTGCAAGCGGCGACCAGCGGGCAACAAAAGAAGAAATTGACGCCATGTACCGCGACCAGGCTTTTGGTACTAAAACAGATAAAACTATTCCGGGTTCGGATATTACCTGGCTTGATTCCAAATCGGTAAATGAATACCGCCAGTATATTAAACGTAACAATTCGGCACATTCGTATAATAAGTTTTCCGATGCCGATTTTCTTAAAAAAGTAAGGGTTATTGTTAATAATAAAATAACATACAGCGGACTTTTGTTTTTGGGTAAAAACGATAAAATACAAAATGTTATTACCGATTTTAGAATAGATTATTTTGAAATTCCCGGAACCAGTTATTCTAATGCTTTAACTCGTTATACGTTTCGTTTGGGCGAACAGGAAAATTTATGGCAATATTATTTTGCTATTTTTAATAAACTTTCGCAGCAAATAGATTTGCCATTTAAATTGCAGGCCGACGGAACTTCAACAACAAGTTATCCCTATTTGGAAGCTTTGCGCGAAGCTTTGGTTAATATTTTACAGCATACCGAATATTTTAGCAATATGAAACCACGTATTCGCTGCTTTAATGACAGAATAGAGTTTTATAACCCGGGCGGTCTTCCTAAACCGTTAGAAAAAATTATACAAGAAGATATTTCGCTGCCGCGTAACGGCATTATTGCTAAACTTTTTCGCGTGGCTAATCTTGCCGAAAATGGCGGTTACGGTTTTGACAAAATGCAAAAAGGGTGGATAATATATAACAATACAATACCGCTTTATGAATATGATATTGATTCTTTTAAGGTTGTTTTTAATACTGTAAAACAAGATAATAATATACTTGAACCGGAAATAGACAGGGGACAGACAATTACAGATTTGGGAACAGAGACAGGGGACAGACAGGAACCGGTTAATTTAAAACTGGGGACAGAGCCACATTGGACAGGGACCAAAGAGCCCAAAACTGGGGACAGAGCCACATTGGACAGGGACCAGACAAGCCCAAAACTGGGGACAGAGCCACATTGGACAGGGACCAAAGAACCGCAAAACAGGGACCAGAGCCATATTGGACAGGGACCAGACAAGCCCAAAACAGAGACCAGAGCCACATTGGACAGGGACCAGAGTCTTAAAAATATAAAAATTAAAGATAAACAAAAAACTAAAAAATTGACAAAGGCACAAATGACGGTTCTAGAGATTATTGTTAAAAATAATTCAATTAGCCGTAAACAAATTGCTGAACTACTTGAAATTAAGGAAGGAATTGTTATTAAACATATTGAAGCCTTGAAGAAAAAAAAGGTTATTGAACGTGTTGGTGCCGATTTTGGCGGTTACTGGAAAGTATTAATTAGTATAACGGAACTATAAATAGGAAAATATTAAAATATAAAAATTATGGAAAACAAAAACCAAAAATTAGAACTTACCTGGATTGGTAAAGGTGACGAACCTAAACTTGAACCGCGTATTTTAATTGAAAACCCGCAATACAGTTTTGGCAATAAAAATACCGAAAATATGTTAATACATGGTGATAACTTACTTGCTCTTAAAGCACTTGAACAAGATTATGCCGGTAAAATTAAGTGTATTTATATTGACCCGCCTTACAATACAGGTAATGCTTTTGAACATTATGATGACTGCTTAGAGCATTCTACGTGGTTGAACTTAATGAAGCCACGCTTAGATATTTTATATCGCCTTTTAGCTGACGATGGTTTGCTAAGCGTCCAGATTGATGATAACGAATATGCGCGTTTATATTTATTACTTTCAGAAATTTTTCACACTCCAAAAAATCTTAAAACGATTGTTGTGAAAATGAGTGAGGCTAGCGGTAATGGCACTAGGATAAAATAAAAAGTTTGGAAATAAGAAAAAATATTTGTATCTTTGGATAAAAAAAGAGGTAAAAATGCAAAAATCTATGGACGAATATCCGAAATATAAAGAAGGAATGCATATAGGAATCTTAAGTGATTTAATACCGACCAAGATTATTGAAGAATACAAGACGGAAAATAATATCACAAGTAGAAATAGAATATATGGCTGCAATGAAGTAATCTTTGGACAATTAATGCAGGCGTGTTTGGAAGATAAAAGCGAACAAAATATAGTTAAGTTATTATCAGAATATCAAAATGAAAACATTAAAAAGTTGTCTGAAATAGAGAAAAAGAAAAAAGAAGAATATGAAAACTATACTGGCCCAAAACGAACTGGACGACCACGTATAAAACATATAGATGTTCCCAAAAGCAAATTAAAACCAATCTCGTTAAATACGGCCTCGTATGATGAAGCTAAAAAAAGAGTAAAAGTTGAACTATTTGAAAAAATATTTAGACATACAACAACAGAAGAGTTTCTAGGACAAAAGAATACACAAAAATGGTATGGTCGCGAAGTAATGGTAGTAGATGGGACAACATTTATGACAGTAGATACGCCGGAATTGAGGAAATATTTTACACCAAATTTAACTAAAGAAAATGCAACCCCATTACCAACAGGTCGCATAGAAGGTTTACTAGATTTATATAGTGGTCACATAGTGGATTTCCGCATATCAGATTATGCAACAGGAGAAATAAAATTAATAAAATCAATGTATGAATCAATTCCCAAGAGTACAGTATTGCTGGGGGATGATTTGTATTGTAGTTATGGACATTTCGCATATTGTCAAATAAATGGAACAGATTTAATAACACAAGGCAAAAAGAATAGAATAGAAAAGGTAGTAAAAAGGATAAGCAAAAATGATTGTATAATTGAATGGAAATGTTCGTGTGATTCGGTATGGCTTGGGGAAAAGAAAGCGCATCCGGAAACAATATTGGTAAGAAAGATAACTATAAAATTAAAAGACAAAAATACTGAAGAGATGCACTTGTATACGACATTATTAGATTATAAGAAATATAAAGCAAAAGCAATATCTGATTTGTATTTTTATCGATGGGAAATAGAATTATCATTTAAGGAAATAAAATCAGTAATGCAAATGACATACACAAGAGGAAAGACGGTGGAAAGTGTAAAAAAAGAAATAATAAGTCACTTCATAGTGTATAACATAATAAGGAAAATGATACATGAGGTCTTCCAAGCAAACGGGGAAGACATTTTTTCCCTACGAACGTCCATTCAAGAATGCACTATCCCTAATAAGGTTGATGGTGGTTACGTCGATATATTGGGACGACGATATGCAAAAAAAAGCACTGGCAGATATCCAGTTAAAAATATTTAAGTATAAAAGAAAAAAGCGAAAAGGAAGACAATATAAAAGAGAATTAAAAACACTAAAAAT
>JAZDHY010000039.1:0-8251 GCA_043805435.1 bacterium | reverse complement strand
TGTATTTGGTTGTAATCCAGTTATCCAATTACCAAGTGGTATACAATACCAACCACTCGTACCAATTTGAGTCCCGCTGCCATAGGTAGCCGAAGCTGAATATACCGAATCATTTATTGGTGTTGCAGTGCCTACACCGCTACCTTGTTTAATAAAAGCAATTCTACCCTGCCCATTTCCCTGTGTAAAATTCTCAAAAAGTGCCGCATTTGTATATATGTTCGAAATTATTATCCCTGTTGCTTGCGTTGTAGGTGTACCTAATGTTGTAAATTCTTTTGGATTATCTGTTGCTGATGAAGTGTTATATATTATTTGATTTAAGCCATTGTTACCCACATTATATTCACATACCTGTATTGTATAAGTTGTATTTGGTTGTAAACCATATATCCAAGTATTACCTGCTGGTATGCAGTACCAGCCGCTTGTACCAATTTGTGTACCACTACCATATGTTTCCGAAGCTGTATAAACCGAATCAGTTACAGGGCTTGCAGTACCTACACCACTGCCTTGTTTTATAAAAGCAACTCTATTCTGACCGTCGCCTCGTGTAAAATTCTCAAAAAGTGCCGCATTTGTATATATGTTCGAAATTATTATCCCTGTTGCCTGTGTTGTAGGTGTACCTAATGTAGTAAATTCTTTGGGATTATCAGTCGAAGAGGAAAAATTATACATAATACCAGTTCCTGATCCGTTATACTCACATACTTGTATTGTATAAGTTGTATTGGGTTGTAAACCATCAATGGTATATCCATTCCAATTAAGCAAGCAAAACCAGCCACTTGTACCAATTTGATTACCATTACCATACGTAGAACTACCGGAATAGGTTATTCCGTCTACCGGAGTTGCTACCCCCCCCCCTGCTTAATAAAAACAGCTCTACCATCTCCGTTTCCGGGTTCATAACTAGCAAAATAAGCACTATTTGTGTTAATGTTATTAATAACAATGTTCAAAGCTTGTTGAGTAGGCGAATCATATCGCTGATGAAGAAAAACATTTTGTGTAAGGGCAAAAATAGCAAAAATAGTTAAAGTTGTAAACTTAAAATACTGCATAGTTAACCTCAAATAGTTTCAAATCTAATTTATTTTAATATATATATACAATTTACTTGTAAACAAAATTAAAGTAACGCTGCGACTATGCGTAAAAAAAGCACATTTATTTTAGATCATTAAACCGTTAAAAGCCAGAATGTATAAGATATTTTCTCCAGTTCAATAATTATAAATAACAAAAAAAAAAATGAAAATCAAGTTATTTTACCTCTTTACGGTATTATAATTAAAGCATTAATCGAAATACCTTTTGTTTAAATATTATTTTTTAGAAAGCAGCTCATTTATAGCTTTAGCGGCGCGTCTTCCTTCCCCCATTGCTAATATTACAGTTGCTGCACCAAGTACAATATCACCGCCTGCAAAAATTCTATTAATTGAAGTTTTTTGATTTTCATCAACAATAATATTTCCCCATTTGGTCACCAGCATTGAAGGTGTTGTTTGTGCAATTAAAGGGTTGCTGCCGTTTCCAATAGCAACAATTACAGTATCAACATCTAAAAGAAACTCGCTGTTTGGTATTACAACGGGGCGTCTTCTTCCCGAACTATCCGGTTCGCCGAGTTCATATCTTAAACATTCCATTCCGGTTACTCTTCCGTCAGCACTTCCAATAATCTTTTTGGCGTTTTGCAAAAATAAAAATTCAACACCTTCCTCTTTAGCGTGTTCAACTTCTTCTTTACGTGCCGGCATTTCAACTTCGGTACGCCTATAAACTACAGATACTTTTTCAGCACCTAATCTTACCGCCATTCTTGCGGAATCCATTGCAACGTTGCCGCCACCAAGTACTGCAACACGTTTAGATTTAAAAATTGGAGTATCGGCTTTTCCAACTTCATAAGCACGCATTAAATTTGCACGTGTCAAGTACTCATTAGCAGAAAAAACTCCAACATAATTTTCACCTTCAATACCCATAAACATAGGCAGTCCGGCACCTGTACCAACAAAAACAGCGTCATAACCGTCTTTTTCAATTAAATCAATTAATTTTCTGGTTCTTCCAACCACAAAATTAGTTTTAATTTCAACACCCATTGCTGTTAATTTTTCAATCTCTTCATCAACTATATCGTTAGGCAGTCTAAATTCCGGAATACCGTAACGCATAACACCACCCAATTTATGAAATGCTTCAAAAATTGTAACGCCGTGTCCTTCCCTTCTAACATCAGCAGCTACAACCAAACCGGCCGGTCCGCTGCCAACAACAGCAACTTTTTTACCTGTATTTGGTTTAATTTCGGGCAATACAAATTTACCGGAGTCTCTTTCCCAATCGGCAATAAAACGTTCAAGCCTGCCAATAGCTACCGCTTTATCAACACTTTTTAATGCTTTACCTACATTACAGTTTTTTTGACATTGCACTTCCTGAGGGCAAACACGACCGCAAATAGCCGGTAACAAACTCGATTCTTTAATTACTCCGGCAGCTTTTTCAAAATCTCCGGAAGCAATATGTTTAATAAATCCCGGAATATCAATACTTACGGGGCAATCGGGAACGCATGTTTTTTTAACGCACTGAAGGCACCTCATAGCTTCCAAGCGAGCCTGCTCTTGTGTATAGCCAACAGCAACTTCCTGTAAATTTTTCCTTCTTTCGGCCGGATCCTGTACAGGCATTTCTTGCGGCGGAATTAACATTCTTTCTTTAGGTTTTAATTGTTCTTCTCTATTTTTATAATTATTTATCAGTTCTTTAGCTTCTTTAGAAAGTTCTTCGGGCGTTTTAAATTCCATTTTTGCCTCTTAATTTAATCTGGTTTTCCAAAAAACAATTATGGGCTTCTTTTTCTATCTGTTTGTATGCATTTAGTCTGCTTATCATATTATCAAAATCAACTAAATGTCCGTCAAATTCCGGCCCGTCAACACAAACAAATTTAATTTCTTTACCAACATTAACCCTGCAGCCGCCGCACATTCCGGTACCGTCAACCATAATTGTATTTAAAGATACTTGTGTAAAAACATTATATGGTTTAGTAGTTAACGAACAAAATTTCATCATAATTGGCGGCCCTATTGCAATTGCAATATCGGGTTTAATTTCTCTTTCGCATATTTCTTTTAAGGGTTCGGTAACCAAAGCTTTTCTTCCATAACTGCCGTCATCGGTACAAACAATAAATTCATCGGCAATTTGGCGCATTTCGTCTTCAAGTATTATTAATTCTTTAGTACGTGCACCAACAATAATAATAACTTTGTTGCCTGCTTTTTTAAGGGCTTGGGCAATAGGATGTAACGGCGCAACACCAATTCCGCCGCCAATACAAACTGCAGTACCAAAGTTTTGAATATGTGTAGGTTTGCCAAGCGGGCCCACTAAATTTGATATATTATCGTCCACATTTAACATTGAAAGCTTTAATGTTGTTTTACCGACAACCTGAAATATTAATGTAATTGTTCCTGCATTATTATCTGCATCGGCTATTGTTAATGGTATCCTTTCACCGTAATCATCATCCAATTGTAAAATAATAAATTGTCCTGCTTCTCTTTCTTCGGCTATTAATGGGGCATGCACCTTCATCATAAAAACATCTTTTGAAAGCTGCTGTTTATATACAATTTTATTCATTTATTTTTCCTAAACAAAATATAATTTTTTATAATTTAACTTTAAAAGTTACAAAAATGTTAGGTAAAAAGTTTGTTAAAATTTTGGGATTTTGAAAAAGCGATTCGATTTTATCATAAAAAAAAGCTGCTCTCAAATACGAGAAACAGCTTTTGTAAAAATTATTATTTAAAATATTAATTAGTCCATTAAAAGAACTTCACTAATTCTTTCCATAGCCCAATCAATTTCTGCTTTTGTTATTACCAAAGGTGGTGCAAAACGAATAACATTTTCGTGGGTTTCTTTGCATAACAACCCTTTTTCCATTAATGCTTCGCAAAATCTTCTTGCACCTTTTGCTTCCGGTTTTAATTCAACGCCAATAAACAAACCTTTACCACGTATTTCTTTTACATGAGATGAACCGACAGCGTTTAATTTTTCTCTAAAATAAATACCCATATTATAAGAGTTTTCAATCATATTTTCTTCAACAAGCACTTTTATTGCTTTACGGGCAACTGCTGCACCTAAAGGATTTCCGCCAAATGTAGAACCATGGTCACCCGGATTAAAAACGCCAAGTATTTCCGGAGACGATAAAACAGCAGATACAGGATAACAACCACCTGACAATGCTTTGCCAACAATAACTACATCGGGGCAAATATCTTCGTACATAAAAGCAAACAATTTACCGCTTCTTCCCAATCCGCTTTGAATTTCATCAGCAATAAATAAAACATTATTTTTTTTGCATAAATCAAAAGCAGCTTTAAGATAACCTTCAGGCGGAATTACAACTCCCCCTTCTCCTTGAATCGGTTCAACAATAAATGCTACAGTATTTGGATTAATAGCTTTTTCTAAATCGGCAGCATCTCCATAATCAACAATTTTAAAACCGGGAGTTAACGGGCCAAATCCGTCTTTGTATTGTTCTTCTGTAGAAAAACTAATAATCGAAATAGTCCGCCCGCCAAAGTTATTTCGGCAGCATATTATTTCGGCTTTATTTTCTTCAACACCTTTAACTTTATATCCCCATTTTCTTGCAGCTTTTAATGCTGTTTCAACAGCTTCGGCACCGGAATTCATTGGTAAAATCATTTTATAACCGGTTAAGTCGCTAAGCTCTTTATAAAAAAACGGTAATTGGCTGTTTCTAAATGCTCTTGAAGTTAAAGTTATTTTTTCGGCCTGTTGTTTAAGAGTTTTAATAATTCTTGGATGGCAATGGCCTTGGTTAACAGCAGAATATGCTGCCAAACAATCAAGAAATTTATTTCCTTCAATGTCATATACCCAAACTCCTAAACCCCTTTCAATAACTACATCAAGCGGATGATAATTATGTGCGCCATATTTTTCTTCCAGTTCGATAATATCTTTTGTAAACATATAAATCCCAAGTTATTTATAATAATTACCTTAAGTTAAGAAATATTTTTGTAAGAAACGAATAAAAAAAACAGTATATTAAAAAACGTATTGCTGTATTTCAAAAGATGTTATAAATTGCATTAATAATTATTATTATTAATACATCTACTGTACTTGTTACTGCCGGAACAATCATTTCCTGCTAATAATTATTATTTAACTAATTAGTAAATTAAATTTTAAGGATAAATAATGAACAAAATTATTAATAAAACCATTTTTTATTTTTTGATTGCAACTTCTATTTTTGGCTGGGGGCGAAACGGACACATAATAATAACCAACCAGGCGTTTGCATTATTAAAAAATGACATGAAGTTTACTCAAACTTACCAAGATTCTACGGTAGCAAAAGCAAACGATCCTGATAGAAGAATTAAGTATAATAAAGATCAAGCACCCTGGCATTACATTGATATTGATTTTTATAAAGAATTTAATGAAGGAAGAATGATCGAATTGTATGATTCGTTATTAACAATTTATTCCGATAGTACAATTAAAACTAATGGTACATTGCCTTGGGTAGTTGAAAAATCTTTTAATAATCTGGTTAAAGCATTTGAGTCTAAAGATACAAAACTAATTTATTTATATAGTGCCGATTTAGCTCATTTTGTGGAAGATTCGTATATGCCCTTACATACCACAACAAATTATGACGGACAACTAACCAACCAAAAGGGAATTCACAGCAGGTATGAATCCAAAATGGTGGATATGTTTTTAGAAGATATAAAAAATGGATTTTATATCCAAAAAATAAATGTAATTGAAAATCCATTGAAAAAATCGTTTAATACAGTTGAAGGGTCATTTTCACTAATACCGGTTATTTTAACAACCGATTTAATTGCCGGAAATATAACTGGCTATAAATATGAACAAAACTATCTTAATTTATTGTGGAAAAAAACCGAACATATAACATTAGTTCAAATGAACGGTGCGGCTAAAGATGTGGCATCATATATTTATTCGGCTTGGTTAAAAGCAGGACAACCCAAAATTGAAAACTTAATTGAATAAAAATTTAATTATCTAATTAAACAACCGGGGATACTTATGACAAAAAACAGCAATATTACAAAAGATCAACAGACTTGGAAATTTCCAAAAGAATTTTGGCTGGCCAACTTAATGGAATTATTGGAAAGAGCTGCTTATTACGGATTTTTTATTGTATTAACCTTATATTTAACTGACATTGTTAATTTTACAGATAAAGAAACAGGGGTAATTGCTGGTGTGTTTTTTGCCGGACTTTATTTTTTGCCTCCTTTTGTAGGAGCAATTTCCGATAAAATAGGATTTAGAAAAGGGCTTATTTTAGCATTTAGTTTGTTGGCAATAGGTTATTTTTTACTAGGTGTTTTTACCACAAAATTTGCCGTTGTGCTGGAATTAGGTATTGTTCTTGTTGGTGCTTCGTTTATTAAACCTTTAATTACAGGTACGGTGGCAAAAACAACAAACGAAATAAATAGAGCAAGAGGGTTTTCATTATTTTATTGGGTTGTAAATATTGGTGCGTTCAGCGGTAAAACCTTTGTTCCTTACATCAGGCAGGGTTTAGGGCTTGAATATGTAAATTTCTTTTCTTCTGCAATGGCTGTTGTAGCATTATTATTTGCTATTTTTGCTTTTAATGAAAATACCAACCAAACAAATAATAAAAAATCGGTTAAAGATGTTTTTAATGCATTGATTAAAATATTTACTACTCCCCGATTAATTATACTTACTTTTATTGTCGCCGGCTTTTGGACAATTCAAAACCAGCTTTATGCAACAATGCCTAAATATGTTATACGTTTAATGGGTGATGATGCTAAACCCGAATGGTTAGCAAATGTTAATCCTTTGGTTGTTGTAATTTTTGTGGTTTTTGTAACCCAGTTAATGCGCAACAAATTAGCTGTAACTTCTATGCTTGTTGGTATGATATTAATGCCGTTTTCTGCTTTGGCTATGTCTTTTAGTCACGGACTTGAAGGAATATTGGGTACTTCTATCTCATTTTTCGGTCTGTTTGAAGCGTATCCTTTAACCGTTATGCTTATTATTGGTATTGCAATACAAGGTTTGGCTGAATGTTTTATTTCACCCAGATTTCTTGAATATTTTTCTTTTCAGGCTCCAAAAGGAGAAGAAGGAATGTTTTTAGGTTTCAGCCATTTACATTCATTCTTTTCAGCTTTAATAGGATTTATACTTTCAGGATTTTTATTAGATGCTTACTGTCCTGACCCTAAAACATTGCCGGCCGGAATTACAGAAGTACAAAAAGCCGCATATTATGCACATGCTCATTATATTTGGTATTATTTCTTTTTTATTGGGCTTGCTGCAGCAATAGCTTTATTTATTTTTTGGGTTGTTACAAATAAAATTGACGCTAAAAAGGTTAAATAATTTAACATTGAACAATAGATTACAAAAACAGGCAATTTAAAATAGTCTGTTTTTGTATTTTATTTGTTATTTTGCATCAAATTATCCCATATTTTGCATTGGATATATATAATATTCTGTAATCTCTTTATTAATAGATGGTCATGAAAAATTTAATTGCATTTATTATATACATGTAAATAAAATTACTTTGAGCCAAATAATTTAATAATAATTTTTTTTAAATCAGGCCTAAAGGCCATATAATTCGTTTATTATACCCCACGCCTTAAACAGACTGGGTTAAAATTAATAAAACCGAACTCACCCCTTTATCCCCTCTCTTTGAAAGAGAGGGGAATTATATAAAGGCAAGTTATTGTTCTATATGTTTTTACAATCACTCCCCTTCTATTTTTAAGAGAATAGCTTGTCCCGCTCTTTTTGCGGGAGGTTGGGGGATGAGTTCCTTTTTATTACAACTATTCCCCAATTTTAACACAGTCTGTAAAAGACGTGGTCATTTAAAATCCATACAACTCATTATTAGTTTACTATTTATGTTATTATCTATCCCCCTTTAAATAACCCTAACCTAAAGTTTTTCAAATGGCTGTAGCGTCCTGAAATAGGTTGACTTTTTTTAGTTAATAAATATAAGATTTCTCCAGATTAGATAGAAGTGATATTTTATCAATTTTAGAATAATCTTTGTAATATGCTTTCCACTTCCTTTTAAGTTCTCTGTTGATTT
>JAZDHY010000038.1:0-29136 GCA_043805435.1 bacterium | reverse complement strand
ACAGGCAGATATGGAAAAATTGAAGCAAAAAATACTAGAAAAAATTATAATACAAAGACCTGATAGGCGTTATGAAAGAAAAACAAAGAAAGGAGCCTATAAAAAATACAGTTAAAACCTTATGTTAGTGCCATTAGCATGAATGCTGGTTTACTAAACTTTAGGTTAGGGTTATTTAAACGGGGATAAATAATAACATAAACATTATATTTATAATGAGTTATAAGGAGTTTAAATAACCACGTCCTTTAGGACGTGGGGAATAAAAACTATACTACATGGCCTTTAGGCCTGAGTTAAAAAATATTAATATTAAATTATTCAGCCCGAAGTAATTTTATTTACATGTATATAATAAATGCAATTAAATTTTCCATAACCTTATATTAATATAGAGATTACAGAATATTATAATATCTATTGCAAAATCCGGGTTAAAAGAAAATAGATTTTGTACCCTTAATTTTTACGAGTGGTTTTTGCCAATTAATACATATTCTGTTTATCTTGCCGGCTTGTAAGAATCTATTAGAAATTAATTGGGTTGTGACTTGCTTTTAGGAGTGCCGCATACCAAACAATTGTCCCTATGTACGCATATAATATTACCGCAGTTGTTACATGTCCATTTTTTATTTTCCCGAACAACAAATTCTTGAACACCAATTGATTTAATTGTATCTAAATTTTCCATCATGCTCATACCGTATTTAGTTCTGTAGCGTTTATCAAGATCTTTTAATCGTCGGCAGGGAAACTTTATACACTCAAAACAGAAGCTTAAATTATTTGTATTTAAATGTTCGCAAAACTTGATAATACATTTTACCTTATGAGATGAATTTATATCAATTAAATTGCAGCCCGCACAATGGTTTTTAGTGCGTTGATAACCCAAACATAAACCGCAATTCATTCCGCAGGGGGCTATTAAAGATGGTTCTAAAATAACATTTATACTCATAATTAACTCAAAATATGTTGTTTTTACTTTTTAAAATTAATAAATATTATCATTTGTTAAAATAAAAAAATATTGTTTTACAGGTCTTTTATATTTTCCGGTAGTCTTTTGCAAATATATAGTTCAAAAAAACAAATACTTTTAAGGTCATGTTTAAATTATGTGCCGCTTTAATTAATAAAAATGCTGTTTTTAATAATGGTTATTATATAAAGTACTAATATATATTAGCAAATAATGCGGAATAATTTATATATAAATGGGAGGATGTAAAAATAACCACAAAAAAGGCTTCCTGCTTAATTAAAACAACCCGATTTTTTACATTACAAGGTGACAAATATTAAACATACAAAGGAATAAATGATATACTTAAATATAATCGGCTGTATTATAAAAAAATAATTGTAGTGGCAATTTTTGCAGCTATTTTTATAATTGTTGTTATTTTACAATAACTTACAGCTTTTATGTGTCAAACTAAGGATAAAGATTTTATAAGGCTTCAAACCAGTATTATGCCCGCGCGGGAAAAATGGAAAGAACGGCTTGAAAAGTTTATGGAGTGGTTAAACAGGAAATATTATCTGACGACCAATTCCGGTGTTTGATTTATTTCTATGCCGGTCAACGAACGAAAAACTATTATAGGATATTTAGTCAATAAACTCCTTTAAATGTTTTGGGTGTACACCCACCGAAAAATACTGCAAATTTATCTTATAAATATTATATTAATATATTAAAATATTTTTATGAAGTTGTGATATGAAAAAAGAATTTAATATAACCGGAACTTGTATTAAAGAAGAACATTATATGGTTGATATTAGCGATAAAATTAAACCAATAATGGAATTGATAAAAAAGGGAAAATATTTTATAATAAACAAACCAAGGCAATATGGCAAAACAACAACTTTTCACCAAATATGGAAATGTTTGGAAAAAACCGATGAATATTTGCCTATAAAACTTAGTTTTGAAGGTATAGGCGATGAAATATTTGAGGATCCTAAAATATTTTGTCCAAAATTTATGGAGTTTATGGGTGAAAGTTTAACCGTAAAAAAAAGAGGTTTATCTGAAATATTTACAAAATATGTAGAAGAGATAAATAGTTTTGATTCACTTGGCAAAGCAATTACAAGTGCGTTAAATGAGATAAATAAAAAAGTTGTTTTGCTGATAGACGAGGTTGATAAAAGTAGTAATAACCAGTTGTTTTTAAGTTTTTTAGGTATGCTGAGGGATAAGTACTTAAAGCAAAAAGAAAAAGCAGATATAAGCTTTTATAGTGTGGTGCTTGCCGGAGTTTATGATGTAAAAACATTAAAACTGAAGTTAAGTCCTGAAGAAGAAGTAAAATATAATAGCCCTTGGAATATTGCCGCCGAATTTAAAATAGATATGGCGTTTAGTTCCCGTGAAATTGAGACGATGTTGGAAGATTATATAAATTGCACAAATGCAAAACTTGATGTAAAAATTATTTCTGAAAGAATATATTTTTATACAAGCGGTTATCCGTTTTTGGTAAGCAAACTTTGCAAAGTTATTGAAGAAGACTTAGGGAAAAAAGACTGGTTAATAAAAGACGTGGATGAAGCGGTAAAAAGTTTATTAAAAGAAAGTAATACAAATTTTGACAGTATAATCCAAAATATAGAGAAGTACAGTGATTTATATAAATTGGTGGAAAAGGTAATACTGGGCAACGAACTTGTACCGTTTACTATTTCGAGACCAATGATAAATTTGGGTATGGTTTTGGGGGTATTTAAAGAGAAAAATGGTTTTGTAGTTATACATAATAAAATATATGAAGAATATTTAACTCAGCATATTGTTGTTGGATTACAAGAAAAAGGTCTGGATGACGGAATAACAAGAAATATAATAAATATAAGCTATATAAAACCAAACGGAAAACTGGATTTAGAAAAAACATTGCTAAAATTTCAGGAAGTGATAAAAGAGAAATATAGTAATACGGATTTGTTAAAAAGTGATGAGTTTTTGGAAAACAATTTAAGAATGTTGTTTTTTGTATTTATTAAACCGATAATTAACGGAATAGGGTTCAGTTTTAAGGAAGTGCAGACAAGTGAAGAAAAACGGATGGATGTTGTGATAATTTTCAGTGATGAAAAATTTGTAGTAGAATTAAAAATATGGCGCGGCCAACAATATCACAAACAGGGAATTGGACAGCTTAAAGAATATATGCAAAAGGAAGGCGTAAAAAAAGGTTATATGCTTATTATGGATAAAAACAAAAATAAGCAGTTTGCTTTTGAAGTTGAAGACGGTATTTTTATGGTTTATTTGTGATATTAATTAATAATAAAACTCCAAAGAATAAACAGAAAATGTACTTTTATTAACATAAACAAAATCCCCTCCAAAATAACATAGTTAACAAATTATAGTATTTAATTAAAAAATTTCCTAATTTTAAGCTTGTTTTATTTTAAAAATAGCAAGATTAGGAGCTAAAAATGAATAATGAAATTTCCAATGTTAAGTTGGAAAAGGAATTACACCTTAAAGATGACTTCACACCTCCAACCTATGAACAATGGAAACAGGTTGTAATAAACGACCTTAAAGGTGCGGATTTTGATAAAAAATTAATCACAAAAACATACGAAAATATTAGTCTTAACCCTATTTACACTAAATTGGATCTGGAAAATTTAACTTTTACCGATAATTTACCCGGATTTGAAAATTATGTTCGCGGTTCAAAATCTTCAGGATATTTAAATGATGGCTGGCAGATTTCGCAGCAGTTAAATACACCGGATGCAGAAATATTTAACAATACAATTAAACTTGAGCTTGAACGTGGTTTAAATTCTATTTCTTTTGCTATTGATTTAGCTTCGCAAAAAGGACTTGATGCCGACTATGCCAAAGCTGAAGAAGTTGGTAAAAACGGTTTGTCAATTTCGGGATTAAACAGTTTAACTCGTGCATTAAAAGGTTTGGATATTACCAAGTATCCCGTTCATGTGTTTACCGGATTTTCTTCTTTCCCGTTTTTAATGTTATTTGCGGCTTATTGTAAAAACGAAAATATAGACAGCACCAAAGTTTGCGGAAGCGTTTATGCTAATCCTATTGGATTTATGTTGTTAAACGGTAAAATGCCTATTTCGGTGGAAAAAGCATTGAATGAGTTACAATTAAGCATTGAACTTGCAAAAAAATATTTTCCAAATATAAAAGTAATTAATTCATGCGGATTTAGTTTTAATAGTGCCGGTGCAAATGCAGTTCAGGAACTGGCATTTACTTTTGCCGGAGTAGTTGAATATGTAAATGCTTTGGTTTTGCGAGGTATGGCTGTTGAAGATATTTTTAACCAAATACGTGTAAATTTTGGTATTTCGTCATTTTATTTTATGGAAATTGCAAAATTGCGTGCCGCTAAATTATTGTGGTCTAATTTGGTTAAAGCTTACGGCTTGGAACCGGAAAAATATAAACTGTTTATTCATGCTCGTACATCTGCATATAACCAAACAAAATACGATCCTTATGTAAATATGCTGCGTACTACAACGGAAGCATTTTCGGCAGTTGTTGGCGGTATTGATAGTTTACATACAAATGCATTTGACGAAGAATTTAATATATCTGATGAACTGTCACGTCGTACCGCAAGGAATACACAAATTATTCTAAAAGAAGAATCACAATTGGCAAAATTAATTGACCCGGCCGGCGGTTCTTATTTTGTAGAAAAACTAACCGACGAAGTAGCTGCTTCAAGCTGGAGTTTATTGCAGGAAGTTGAAAACCAAGGCGGAATGTTTGCGGCAATACAAAATAATTTTGTTCAAAACGAAATCGAAAAATCAAGCGATCTTAGAAAAGCTGATTTGGCAAAACGTAAATCGGTGCTTGTTGGTACAAATATGTATGCAAATGTAAAAGAAACATTGCCTGAGCAAAAAACTTTTGATAAAGCCGCTTTTATTAAAAAACGTGCCGAATATTTACAAAAATTCCGTGTTTCGGGTACAAACAAAAAAAACAGTGCAATTATTGAAAAATTATACAAATTAGTAGATTCCAAATCAACAGAGCTTTTTGAAACAGGTATATCTGCATTTGTTGAAGGCGCTACTCTTGGCGAACTTTCAAATTCACTTCATGCCGGTACTGAAGAGTCTATCAGCATAAATCCTCTTAAAATTTATAAATTAGCAGGAATATTTGAAGAATTACGCGATATAACCGAAAATTTTAAAAAAGAAAATGGCAGCTTGCCAAAACTTTTTCTTGCAACAATGGGACCGGTTAAACAGCATAAAGGAAGAGCCGATTTTGCACGCGGATTTTTTGAAGTTGCAGGATTTGATGTAATTTATCCAAACAGCTTAAATACTACAGCCGATGCGGTTGAAGCTTTAATAAAATCGGAAGCAAAAGTTGTTGTCTTATGTTCTACCGATGATACATATCCTGAAATTGTACCTGCTTTTATGAGTGAATTAAAAAGCATAAATAGTGAAATTTTAGTTGTTTTGGCAGGTTATCCAAAAGAACAGATTGAAGCACATAAAGAAGCTGGCATATCCGAATTTATTTATTTGGGCTGCGATGCTTATCTATTATTAAAACGTGTTTTAAATAAAACAATTGAACTTTCAACAAAATAATTTTGAATATTAAACGGTTAACACCGCTATAATAAATTTAGAGGAATTTAAAATGAAAAAACCAGATTTTACTCAGATAAACTTAAATTTAGGGATACCTAAAGTTTCTCGAGAGGAATGGCAGGCAAAACTTGAAAAAGAGACCGGCAAAACATTAGAAGAATTGATTTGGCATACAATGGAAAAAATTGATGTTAAACCTTTATATACTGCCGATGATATAAAAAATTGCGAACATTTGGATTACATGTCGGGAATTGCACCGTTTTTACGCGGCCCATACAGTACCATGTATGTACAACGTCCCTGGACTGTAAGACAATATGCGGGATTTTCAACAGCTGAAGAGAGCAACGCTTTTTACAGAAGGAACTTGGCCGCCGGTCAAATGGGGCTTTCGGTTGCTTTTGATTTAGCTACCCACCGCGGATATGACAGCGACCATGCACGTGTTGTTGGTGATGTTGGAAAAGCCGGTGTTGCTATTGATAGTATAGAAGATATGAAAATATTGTTTGACAAAATACCGTTAGACAAAATGTCTGTTTCTATGACAATGAATGGTGCCGTATTACCAATTTTGGCTTTTTATATAGTTGCTGCCGAAGAACAGGGTTATGCTCAATCTTTATTAACGGGTACAATCCAAAATGATATATTAAAGGAATATATGGTTCGTAATACATATATTTATCCCCCTGCAACATCTATGCAGATAATTGCCGATATTTTTAAATTTACCAGTCAAAATATGCCAAAGTTTAACAGTATTTCAATTTCCGGATATCACATGCAGGAAGCAGGAGCTACTGCCGATTTGGAAATGGCTTATACATTAGCTGATGGTTTGGAATATATTAAAACAGGTATTAAAGCGGGTATGGATATTGATTCTTTTGCTCCGCGTTTATCTTTCTTTTGGGCACAAGGAATGAATTATTTTATGGAAGTTGCAAAAATGCGTGCTGCACGTTTAATTTGGGCAAAACTTATTAAACAGTTTAATCCTAAAAATCCCAAATCAATGTCTTTGCGTACACACTCGCAAACCTCGGGTTGGAGCTTGACAGAGCAGGATCCTTTTAACAATGTTGTACGTACTTGTATGGAAGGAATGGCTGCCGCTTTAGGACACACTCAATCTTTGCATACAAATTCGTTGGATGAAGCTATTGCATTGCCGACTGATTTTTCGGCTCGTATTGCGCGTAACACACAGTTATATTTACAGGATGAAACAAATATAACAAAAGTTATTGATCCTTGGGGCGGTTCGTATTTTGTTGAAGCCTTAACTGATGCCTTGCTTAAAAAAGGATGGGATCATATTACGGAAGTTGAATCGTATGGCGGTATGACAAAAGCAATTGAAGCCGGAATACCTAAAATGCGTATTGAAGAAGCATCTGCACGCAGACAGGCACGCATTGACAGCGGTAATGAAATAATTGTTGGTGTTAATAAATACAGACTGGAAAAAGAAGCCCCAATTGAAATTTTAGAAGTTGATAACTCGGCAGTTCGTTTAAGTCAAATTAAACGTTTAAAAGAAGTAAAACAAAACCGTAATAACGACGAAGTAAATAAATGTTTAAATGAAATTACACGTTGTACCGAAACAGGAGAAGGAAATTTATTGGATTTGGCTGTTAAGGCCGCCCGCGCCCGCGCTACTTTAGGTGAAATTTCGGATGCTGTTGAAAAAATTTGCGGAAGATTTCAGGCAGTAACAAGAACAATTTCCGGCGTTTACAATTCCGAATACATGGAAGATGGTGAAAGTATGGTTAATAAGGTTCGTGAAATGACGGATGCTTTTGCTGAAAAAGAAGGCAGAAGACCAAGAATTATGGTTGCAAAAATGGGGCAAGACGGTCACGACCGCGGTGCCAAAGTTGTTGCTACTGCTTATGCCGATATGGGATTTGATGTTGACATGGGTCCGTTGTTCCAAACTCCGGAAGAAACCGCACGCCAGGCAGTTGAAAATGATGTCCATTGTGTTGGAATGAGTTCTCTTGCAGCAGGTCATAAAACTTTATTGCCTCAATTGGTTGAAGAACTAAAAAAACTTGGACGCGAAGACATTATTATTATTGTAGGTGGAGTTATTCCTGCCCAAGATTACGAATTTTTATATCAACATGGTGCTTCTGCAATTTTTGGCCCGGGAACAAAAATTCCTTTTGCAGGATTAAAAATTATGGAAGAAATTAATAAAAGATTTGCAGTTTAATATTGTGAATGATAATAACGAAAATAATAATTCATATCTGCCGGATTGGGTTCCCAAAAACGCAGGCGGTGAATTTGCTATAAAGATAGTTAAAGGTGTTGAAGGAGGTTCTTCGGAACCCCCTTTACATTCGCATAAAACTATTTTACATCCATCTGCCCATAAATCCAAGCAGCCGACTGCCGAAGAATTAATAAAAGGAGTGTTGGACGGGGATAGAACCTTACTTGCTCGTACTATTACATTAATAGAAAGCAATTCAATTCATCATACGCTTAAAGCACAGGAAGTTTTAAAAAAAGTTTTACCGTATTCCGGTAAATCGCTGCGTATTGGTATTACAGGTGTTCCCGGTGCAGGTAAAAGTACGCTTATAGAGGCCTTGGGAGTGTATTTAATTAAACAAGGGTATAAAGTTGCCGTATTGGCCGTTGACCCAAGCAGCACCGTTACAAAGGGCAGCATTTTGGGTGATAAAACCCGAATGGAAAAACTTTCGCGCGAGAATAATTGTTTTATACGTCCGTCTCCTTCAAGCGGTACATTGGGTGGAGTTACACGTAAAAGCCGCGAAACAATTTTGGTATGTGAAGCTGCCGGATATAATGCCATATTAATTGAAACCGTTGGTGTCGGACAAAGCGAAGTGACTGTCCGCTCGATGGTGGATTTCTTTTTGCTTGTTTTAATTGCCGGTGCCGGTGATGAATTGCAGGGGATTAAAAAAGGAGTTATTGAACTTGCCGATGCTTTGTTAATCAATAAAGCCGATGGCGATAACGAAACAAAGGCCAAAATTGCAAGTGCGGAATATAAAAACGCTTTGCATTATTTACAACACGCAACAAAAGGCTGGAAAACGGATTCGTTTACTTCTTCGGCTGTTACAGGGAAAGGAATACCCGAAATATGGAAAGTAATTAAAAAATTTGAAGAACTGACAATTAAATCGGGCGTGTTTGAAGAAAGACGTAAAAACCAGCTTTTAGAATGGACTTTTAATATGATTGAGGAAAGTTTAAAAGAGAAATTCTATAATGCCCAAAATATTAAAAATATTTTACCCGCTATAAAAGCTGATATTTTAAGCGGTGTTAAATTACCCACTGCCGCCGCCGAAGAGTTGTTAGCTTTGTTTTTTGGAAATCCGAGTATTGGTTCTACACAGTAATTAAATAAATTACACGTAAGTGATTTATGGATGACAGTTATTTAAGTATCAGTGCCCCTCAAGTACCCCTCAGGTACCCCTCAGGTACCCTACAAGTACCCTACAAGTACCCTACAAGTACACAATCTCCTTCTGAATCTACGAAAATTCATTAATTTAAATATTTTCTTTTGTAAAAAACAATCTTTCCCTTATATTACATAAATACTAAAATTGTAAGAGATACATATGAAAGTAAAATTGTTAATATTGTTTGTAGTTTTTATTGGAAGTTCAGTATTTGCCCAAAATGTTAAAGTTACCGATTACCAGGTACCTGTCAGTTCGGCACGCATACTACGATTTAATGGTGGTTATAATTGGGCGCAGACAAATAAAGACGGAAATGTATCTTCAAGAAATTCAAACGCCAATGCTAATTTTACATTTAATTATTTTTATTCGTCACTTCCTTTTGCATGGTTTTTGGATGTAACTGCAGCAGGTGAAATGAACGATTCTAAATATGCGCATGATATAAGTATTAGTCCAAGTGTAAGAAAATATATTTGGCAGGATAGAAATTGGTTTGGTTATATGTCAATGAATTTACAGCATCAAAATACTTACGACCAAATATATTCGGATGTTGCTGCCGGATACGGGTATGGCAGACACATTGATGCAACCGCTCTTGCAAAAGCAGTTAGAATTGAGGAGCATTTAATAAAAGAAAATGTAATTGCCGGCAATTTACCAAAAGACGTAATGATTAGAATAGCTAACATTATTGAACGAGAACAGGAATATATTGGTATTTATGGCGCCACTTACGAAACCAAATGGTATGAAGATATTGAAGAAGCAATTAAATCATCTTATCTTTTAATTAGTGATCACGTTGGGGCAATTGGTATTTTGCGTATTCAACAGGTATTAAAAGGAATAAATGAACGGGTAAATAACCGTTCATATGGCTGGGATTTAACTTTAGGAATTAATTACGTAACCAGTACAGCCGATAAATATGTTGATAGGCCGGCACCGGCATTAATTATTGGAGGAAGGTATTCTTATCCTATAACCTGGCGAAATCAGATAAATGCCAAAATAGATATCTATACCCCTGTCGATTCTTCGTTTTTTAAAACATTTTCTATTAGGGGTAATGCCGAATATATTTATGAATTAAGCAATAAAATAAACTTTGTAACAACTTATTCGCTTGAATATTCAAGACCTATTAATGAAGAAACAGTTGTCATTCATTCCATAAGACCGGGATTTTTATTTTATTTGGAAAATCAAATTTATTTAACTATTAACGCCGTTTGGGATAAAAGCAGTATAAAAAAGACTACTTTGATGCGTACGAGTGTATCTTTGCAGTATAATTTCTTTTAGTTTTTAAAACAAAAAAGGCTGCCTTTTTATTACAGCCTTTTAACTTTAAAATACATAATATTAGTCTTTTTCTTTTTTCCTTTTTTTTACGGCTTCACGTAAAACATACTCAATCTGACCATTTACGCTGCGTAATTCGTTTTTTGCCCATTCATTAAGGTCGTTCCATAATTTAGGGTCTATGCGTAATATGATTGATTTTTTGTTTTCCATAATATCAGCTATTAATAGATTGATCCTGTATTAACAACAGGTTGTGTTGCTTTATCGGAACATAAAACAACTAATAAATTACTTACCATTGTAGCTTTTTTCTCTTCGTCAAGGTCAACTACACCGTGTTCTTTTAATTTTTCTAAAGCCATTTGAACCATACCAACTGCACCTTCTACAATTTTAGTTCTGGCAGCAATAATTGCTTCGGCTTGTTGACGCTGCAACATAGCGTGAGCTATTTCGGGAGCGTAAGCTAAATGATTTATACGTGCTTCATCAATCAATACACCGGCGGCTGCTACTCTTTCCTGTATCTCTTTTTTAAGTGCTTCGGATACTTCATCTTGTGATGCGCGTAATGTAAGTTCCTCGCCGTCTGTACCATCGTAAGCATAACTTGTAGCTAAATGGCGTAAAGCCGATTCGGCTTGAACATGAACATATTCAACATAATTATCTACATCAAAAAGTGCCTGTGCAGTATTTCTAACGCGCCATACAACAACTGCCGAAATTTCAATAGGATTTCCTTTTTTATCATTTACTTTTAATTTCTGTCCGTCAAAATTTCGGGCACGCAACGATATTTTCTTTTTTGTGTAAAATGGATTGCACCATTTAAAACCGCTGGTTTTTTCAGTACCTACATATCTGCCAAACAATAACAGCACCATTGATTCGTTTGGTTCAACTGTAAAAAAACCTGTAAAAATTATAATATTAAGAATAAACGAAATAACAGCAGGTATAACCAGCAACGGTTCATCAATAATAGCGGCCAAAACAATAAGCCCAATTATTGCTAAAGTAAAAATAAAATTTAATGCTAATGTTACCGAACCACCTCTCTGTGGTTTTAAGATTTCGGAAACCATATAATCTCCCATTTTTAGTTGTTGTTGATATTATTATGATATCATATTTATATCCTAACGATATATACTAAAAAATAATTGAATTGTCAATATGAGGAAAAATAATAGAAGTAAAATAAAAATAGTAATTTTGCCTAAATTATATAATTTTAAGCTTTAAGTTGTTAAATGATGTAAAATTATATTATTTATAATATCCGGTAAACGAAAGATATACCTTTGGTATCAGCTTGTTGAGAATAGAAATTAAAAAAATATTTTGTAATTATTTTATGAAATATAAATTTTAAAAATTATTTAGAATATTATTATATAAATTTACGTATTGCCTGGCTACAATTTTATTGGTAAAATTTGCTACAATTTTTTTTCGTGCATTTTTACTCAATTCAACTAAACGGTCTTTATCGTTTAGGATCCAAAGAATACCGTCTGTTAAATCATCAATGGATTCGGGGGCGGCTAAGTATCCGTTTGATTTATGATCAATCATATCGCACATACCGCCAATATTAAAAGCGGCTACAGGTGTTCCGCACGATAGAGATTCCATTACGGTATTGGGTAAATTATCTTCCAACGAAGGAGCAATAAAAACATCAGCGGCACTATAAATTTTGGCTAAAAAGTTAGTATCGCTTATTCTTCCAAGAGAAGTTGTTTTAAAAGGGATATCTATTAATTCGTTTTTATTGGCACTTCCAAAAACAAGTACTTCAATGTTATCTTTTTGATTTGCATAAAAATTGCCAAGTTTTTTTAAGCTGCGTATTAAGTGCAGCAGCCCTTTTCGTTTATCGGAAAGTGTCATAGTTCCAAAAAGTATATACTTTTTATTCGGGTCAAGATTAAGTAATCTTCTGGATTCGATTTTATCAAAAGAATTGTAAGTGTTTATATCAATGGGCTGAGGTATCATGTTTATTGCTTTGTTGTTTAATAAAGCACTTCTTTTTGTTTCGTTTGCCAGCCAATTGCTGCAAGCAATAATATGTATATTAAAGTCTTTAAATAACTTAATTTTATTTAAAAATATTTTGTTTGAATAATCGTGAATACCAGTCTTTTTTAAACATGGACAATTTGTGCACTCTGTAATATAATTTAAACAACCACCAGTATAATGGCAGCCGCCTGTAAAAGCCCACATATCATGAAAAGTCCATACAATTGGTTTATTTAACTCTTTAAGTTTTTGTAATGTAGAAATAGAAAAAAAACCACCGTTAACCCAATGTAAATTAATAATATCGGCCTCAAGTACTTTATGATGTTTGGAAATATCCGCACCTAAATATGGAAAAGAAAAACGACCTCTATCGGCAATAGTTAATAATTTAATTGCAGCCATATCAAAGCCCATACGAACAAAACGGGAGATCTTTTTAGTGGTTGTATCCGAAAACTCATAAATTTCTTTAGCTTTACTTAATTTTGTTTGAGTTAAAAGTTCGGAATTATATCCTTCCTCTTTAAGGGCATTATGAATTGACATGCAAGACTTTGTGGCACCGCCAATAGTGTCGTAATTATTAATGTGTAAAATATTCATATTGTTTGTATGTAAAAATGATTAAAAGCAAATTATTATAAAGCGGTTTATATTTTAATTTCATACTTAATTATTTTTTGCTAAATATTCAAACAATTGTTAGTTCTATAAAAAACTGTAGAACATGTATTATGAGCAGTAACCGGTGAAAGACCCCAAAAGTCAATTTTCTTAAAACCTTTAGAAATTAAAAAATTGACACCTTCCAAATAATTTGATAGATCAGCATTATCAAAAAAAACAACACCATCTTCAGTTAAATAATCAGGGGAGAGAGTAGCACAATAATTTCTATCTCTTCCATCAATAATGATAATGTTAAATTTCTGATAATGTTTGGAAATTTCCTCTGCATAACTACCGTGATATTCAAGTGCCCGATAGATGATTTTAGCGTTTGATGGTATTTTGGTTTTAACCGATTCGTACCAGTTTTTATCATTTTCAACAGAGATAATGCTTTTTATTTTAGAGGCAAACCATAATGTGGAATTTCCACTACCGTATTCAAAGACGGTTAATGAATTATTTAAACGATTTTGAATGAATTTTATAAATGAATAAGTCAGCCAAGGAATTGGGTTCCCGTCCAAATCAATTGATTTTTTTGTTCTAAAACTTTTAAACCAACCATCATTTTTTAATGCACTGTTAATATATAATTGTGTAATGCCACCCAAATTGAGATGGTTTAATACACCCCAAATAAATTTTTTAAATTGTTTACTCATTTTGATCCTTATAATTAGAAAATTTTGAAAGAATATCTGATATTTTTTCCTTAGATTTTGAAAAGTTAATAATTAAACTAAAAATCATTTTAATTATTCTCAATTCGCTCTTTTCATAGAACTTAAATGCATACAAAATAAAAGGGAATATCGCAATTAAAAACACTTTAATAAATATCTTTAAAACAATTCCATAATTATTTAAAGTAATGTCAATAAGAAATAGAAAACATCCCAAAGAGATTAATAAAATTAATTTTTTAATTTCAAAATCAATTTTGTAATACTTATTAGAAGCTTTATAAGAAAATATCAGCAAAAATATAAAAGCAACAAGCGTGTTAATAGCCGCCCCCATCATTCCCATTTGGGGAATAAGCCAAAAATTTAATCCAATATTTAATCCGGCACATAACAAATTTATTATAGCAACAGAGTTTGTTCTGCCGGTTAAATACATTCCTAACGAAGCCACCATGCTCATCCCAAAAATTATATAAGATAATGTAATTAGTGGAACAACTGTATGTGCAGGATAAAAACTAGGACTTGAAGAAAATGTTATTATTAAATCTTTTCCAAATAAAGAAAGTGCAAGTCCACACCACATAAGAATAAAAGTAAAATAAGTCATTATTTTGGAATAAAATCGTTTATCACCTTCTTTTTTGTAAACATTATAGGCCATTGGTAATAATGTAAGGCTAAACGGCATTAATACAAACATGTTTAATACTCCCGCAAACTTATATCCTAGTTCGTACAAGCCTAAATCATGTGATCCTGATAAATATTTTAATATATATCTATCACTTCCGTTTAAAAGGTTCATGGCTAAAGCACTAAAAATTAATGGAATTCCAAATTTTAATGATTCGGGAATTATATTTATATTAAATTTCAGTTCCATTTTTTTTAACATCATGGGAAGAATTAAAATTAAATTAATTACTTCGCCTGCAAGCTGGCCATACAACACTGCTTCTATTCCAAGTTTTGAATAAATTATCAAATATATAGTAAAAAGAAGAGTAACAAGAAGTTTTGCAATACCAATTATAGTATAAATAACAGACTTTTCGTCTGCACGTATTTGATTAAGGAATAAACTGTTAATTATTGTGAATGAAATTATATAAATAGAAATTCGTATCAAAACATAATATTCTTCAGGTTCTAAAAACATGTGGGCAATTTGCGATAAAAACAATTCACTGATACTTGTAAAAACAAAAACAATTATTAAAAGCAAAACAGTCAAAGTAAAAAAGATTGATTTTTTTTCATTCTTAAATTCCAAAGAATTATTAAATCTTACTACTGCCTGTCCCTGTCCTGCAACTAAAACCTGCGAAATAATAATAATAGTAATTAATAATAAACCCAAGTTACCGTACTGTTCGGGTGTAAAATAATCCGTATAAATAGGCAAAAGGATTACACCAATAGCTTTTGTAGCTACATTACTTAGTCCATATACAGCAGAGTGTTTAATTGCATGACGCAGTTTTGTTAGCATAGTTGCTTAGTTCTCGGCTGTTTTCTTTTTAATAAATAATCCAATAAATAGTCCCAAAAATGTTAATGAACTAAAAATAAGAGCTAAGTATTTAGATATATAAAATGAAGTTGGAGCATAATAAATTTGAACAGTATGTTCTCCTTTTGGAACAATTAAACCCGAAAATCCATAATTTGCCTTATAAATTTTTATTTCAATACCGTCTATGGATGCCTTCCAGCCAGTAGGCAAATATGTATTACCAATAAACAAAAAGTTGTTTCCGTTTGTTTTTGTAGAAAGAATTATTTTTTCGTCTGTATATTTAGTAACGCTGAGAGCTGTTGATGAATCAATTGAATCAACTTTAAGTGTTTCTTCAACAAATGCAACTTGTTTTGGATCAAATTCGTTATTTTTTATTTTGTTTAAGATGCTAATTCCTTTATCCACAACAACCGAATTCACAAAATAAAATCTTGGAAGTGCCCGTGTGTTTAAAAACACAAAATCCTTATCCTTAGAAGCCGCCAGCTCTAAGCCGGGGAATGTAACCGGTTGATCGATTATTACATATTTAACATTTAACATCCGCCATAAAGTTTCGTTAACTGTTCCAACAACATCAATAATATCTTGATACGAACGAGGTTTTATTGAAGAATAACCTGCAAAATCTTCCTGAAGGAAATAAGCGTTAAAATTAGAGTTTTGTTGTAACGAACCAATGGAATTATCCCTTTTTAAGTTTAATAACCTGTAAGGTTCAGTATTTTTGAATCCCTTAATAGCTGAAATATAATAAGGCTCGCTGAAAAGTTGATTGACATTGGCTGCGGGTGAATAATTGGCACCACGGTTGCCAATTCTTGCCAAATCAAAAAAGCTGAATACTATTAATAAAACAATTAAAATGTCGGCACTAACTTTTGATTTTAAATAAGCATACGTAATTGAAAAGGCTAGCGAACATAATGCCAAACCAATCATTAAATCATTTGCAAACATTTCGGCAATATAATCTTTTAAAGCATTAAACATTTGTGCTTTTTGCTGATTTGCGGCTTGGATTGTTATAGTAAAATTAACAACTCTGTTAATTACCCAATCTGTTATAACCGAGTTAAGAATAATGCTTAAAATTAAAGCGGCAGTAAAAAATAGTGCGGCTGCTTTAATTATTGTTACAATCTGTAAATCGTTTTGCTTTTTAAGCTCAATAATTCTGTTAATTCCTAATACTGCAAGTAAAGGAAAACTTAATTGAACCAAAAGTAAAATCATTGAAGGAACCCGAAATTTATCGAAAAACGGGAAATAATAAAACATCAAATTATATAAAACAGGTAATGTTCGTCCAAAAGAAATTAAAAGTGATACAATAATTAAAACAGCTAAAAATTGCACAAAATGATTTTTCCTGTTTAAATATAAAGATAATAAACCGAAAAAGAAGATTACAATGCCCATATACATAGGAACATCAACAGCCATCATTTGACCAAAATATGTATTTACTTCAACTTCTCGGTTTTGTGTTAACGGGCCGGAATACTTTGAACTGCCAAAACCATAAAAAGAAGGAACCACAAAAGTTAACATTTCTTCAGGAGAAAATGACCAATTTGTTGCGTATTGATAAAAATCGGATGACGAAGATTTGGGGGCACTTCCTTGTGTAATATCGGTAACACTTTCAGATCCGCGAGTTGAATATGGATTATATTCATAAATTTGGGTTAAATTGTCCGATTGAATAATTAACGCAATTATTAATGCAGCCGCAAAAACTAAACCCGATTTAAAATATTTTTTTAGTTCAACAAAATTTTTTTTGATTAAGTGTTTTATTAAAAAGAATAAAAAATAAATTCCAATGGAAAATAGAGTATAAAAAATAATTTGGACGTGCCAGCCTTGTACCGACAACTGCAATGCAATAATTAAAATTGCAAAATCGCGTAATCTTATACCTTCCTGAAATTTGAGGAGCATTAAAAATATTAGAGGATAAAAACATAAAGTTGTAAGTTTTGTAACATGGCCTATAAATAGGCATAAAATAATTCCAGTACTAAAAGAAGTAGCAATTGCTCCTAAAAGACTTAAAAAAGTGTTTTTAGTAAGATGCTTAATTAAAAAGAATGATGTAAAAGCCAAAACAATTAAATAAAAACTCCACATTGTGTATTCGGAAGAAAAAGGAGCTGAAAAGATAGTACGTACGGCATGAATTGCTACATACATTAAATTAAACCATTTATAATCACAAGCTAAAGCATACGAAGGCATACCGCAAAAAATATAAGGCACCCATAAAGTGTATCCCTCTCTTTCTTGATTTACATATGTTTTTAAGCTATGACTTGTAATAATATCCCCGGATTGAAAGGTCATACCTCCAAAATACATTGGAGAGTAAAAAATTAAAAATATTAAAATAATAACCGCAAATGCCAAAATTGTCTGGTATTTTAACGGTATATACTTTGATAACTCAAAATTAAATGAACCGGTTTCTTTAATTTTGGTATTACTGCGTTTTGCAATTTTAGACATACTATCCTCTTTAACGAGTGTTTTTATTCATCAATTTAAATAATTTAATTTCAAAAATAGTGAATTTCATACTTATTTACTATTAAGAAAATTATAATAGAATTATTTCAATTAAAAGGTGCTTATTACATTCTTCGGCTTTTTATAAAACAGTCATAATTTTAAAGCGTTTTAATTTTTTGAACCGCAATAGTTTTTTAAAAATGATAAAAAGTAATTTTTTTAATTTTTCATTAAACAGCCTGCAATTTATTATTGATACAAATAAATGTAGAATAAGTGTAATAAAAACATTAAATTAGTGTAAATAATAATGAAATAATAGGTTTTAAAGTATTAGCCGAATTCAAAATTTGACCTAATAATCAATACGTTACTTAAATACGAATTTGTGTTATTGAGTAAGATATTAAACTGTAGTAAAATTAAATATTATACTTTAAAGAAATGAAAAAAATAGCAATTGCTAGAACAAACTATTTGCCGTTAAATACAAAAACTTATAATGTACAAGAAATAGGTTTAGCTGTTGGATTATTAGAGCAAAATATTTCAACTGACATTTATTCCAGGTTCAGCGATATTACGGAAACCACTATGTATTATTCTAATAATGGATTAGAAATTCGATTAATCCCGCTAAAAGGAATAATATTGTTTAAAAGATTTACATATTTCCCAAAACTTATCAATAAACTTGTTAACAGCCGATATGATGTTGTGCAAGTGCATGAAAACTCTCAGTTTATGATACCTTTTATTATTGGGGCTTGTAATAAAGCAGGTGTTAAATCCGTCTTGTATCAAGGTGTCTACCAAAATTCTTCCAGGGTTATGCGAATTTATGAATTTTTTTTTGGAGCACTATTTAATAAAAAAATGAATTCAAAATTAAATTTAGTGCTTGCAAAAACAAAAGCCGCGGCAAAGTTCTTAAATTCCAAGGGATTTTCTAATATTGAGGTATTGCCAGTTGGTTTGAATTATAATATTGAAGAAAATAATTGTTTAGAATATGAACAAATTGTAGCTTTTAGAAAAAAATTTGATAAAGTACTTTTATATATTGGTATAATAGAACCAAGACGTAATGTGGATTATTTAGTAGAAATATTAAGTCTTTTGCGTTTTCAAAAACATAAAAATATTGGTTTATTATTAGTTGGGACCGGCCCTGATAAAGATAAAATAAATATTTATATTAAAAATCATAAACTAGAAGATTTTATATTATGTATTGAAAAAATACCAAATAAGGAATTAAAAGTTGTATATCAAAATAGTGATATCTTTTTACTTGCCTCAAGTTATGAAATATTTGGAATGGTTGTATTGGAAGCGCTTTTTTATGGATTATCGGTAATTTCCACACCAACGGCTGGGCCACAAGATATATTATCTTCTCCTGATTATGGGGTATGCCTTGATTTGAATAAAGATATTTGGGTGGAATATATTTTATCTGTTTTAGCCACTGACTGTTCGGCTAAAAAACTTAATAGAACTAACTATATCAAGAATAATTTTAATTGGAATATTATTGCAAAGAGATATTTGGAATTGATGAAAAAAAGTAAAAATTGCCCGCAATAATTTTAAGATTTTAAAAAAAACACTTGTTTTTTTGATGGGAATGATTTATTTTAATAACAATTAGTGAATTTAACATGTTGGTAATAATTCATTATGAAATAAGTTTTAACTAAAAATATTATTAAATCTTAGGAGGAGTTATGAAAAGAGCAAGTTGTTTGTTTTTTATCTTATTTTCTGTTAAACTGGTTGCTGGCATTGGAGTTGGGTATTCGACCTCTGGAGCAATACCGGTTGAGCTGACGGCCTTTTCGGCGGTTGTTTATAATGATAATGTTGTGTTAAATTGGACTACTTCAACTGAAGTTAATAATTATGGCTTTGAAGTTGAAAGATCAATCTATAACAAAGATTATTCGAATATTCATTGGACAAAAATTGGATTTGTTGAAGGTGAGGGTACAAGTACAATTGTTAAAAATTATTATTTTAAAGATACTAAACCCTTTAAAGAAAAATCGGTCTATCGCTTAAAACAAATTGATATTAACGGTTCATTTAAGTATTCGTCTATTATTGAGGTGGAATTAGTTTTTTTGAGTGATTATTCTTTGCGTCAAAACTATCCGAATCCTTTTAATCCTTCTACAACAATCTCGTATTCACTCCCTGTTGCTTCAAAAATAACATTAACCGTTTATGATGTTTTGGGGAACCAAATTTCAATACTAGTTGATGAGATCCAATCAGCCGGAAGTTACAGTATTAATTTTAATGCTGCTGAATTAAGTAGTGGAATATATTTCTATAAAATTCAAGCAAGTAATTTTAGCGATATTAAAAAAATGTTATTAATTAAATAAAAGGAGGAGAATATGAGATCTTTTATGTTATTGATATTCGTGTTGTTAGTTTCTCAACTGGAAGCTCAAAACACTAATCCGGTTGTTTCAAATGTACGATATACCCCGATAAATTCAGATGGAATTGTGGATATTTATTATGATGTAACTGATTCAGAGCAAAATTTTGTAACTATTAGTGTTCAGGTATCTAACGACAATGGTAGCACTTTTGATTATTGGATTTTCAGCGTTTCAGGTGATATTGGGCCTGGAGTTGCGGTTGGTTACGAGAAGCATATAGTTTGGAATTTTATAGCAGATCAAAACTACTATACAAATTATGATAGTTTCGTTTTCAGAATAATTGCAAATGACGAAACCGAAGGTGGTAGTTCGTGTCCTGGAACCCCAATAGTAGAATATGGGAACAAAATTTATAATACAGTATTAATAGGCGACCAATGTTGGTTAAAGGAAAATATCGATATTGGTACTAGAGTGGATGGAGAAAATGAGCAGTTAAATAATGGCATTATCGAAAAGTTTTGTTTTAATAATAATGATGCTAATTGTGCAGTTTATGGTGGATTGTATGAATGGGCTGAAGCAGTACAATACCAAAATGGTGCTACCAACAATTTGCCACCTAGTCCAGCCTTCTCAAATCACGTTCGTGGTATTTGCCCCTTTGGTTGGCATGTGCCAAGCTTGGATGAATTGTTCTATTTGAAAAAGTTGGTTAAAACTAATGAAGCTTTTTTAAATAAAAACCAAAGTGTAAATGCTACCAACACAAGTGGCTTTTCAGTACTTTTATCAGGTTTAAGACATTCAAATCTTACTTTTAGATATATGAACATTAGTGGTTATTTTTGGACTTCCACTAATAACATTAATAATTATACAGCATATTTGTTGACACTTGATGAGAATACCCCCAATTATAATGGCAATTATCTTCATACAGATTACAAAATTGACGGTTTGGGAGTCAGATGTTTAAAAGACTAGTTTTGGAAAAACCAAAAATTTGAAAATCGAGATTAAAAAGTTATAAATATTTTTTGTAAAAGGCTTCAGATACTGTAAATATTGTAATTGAAGCCTTTTATATAATTCTGTTATTGTATATCAAATAAATAATATAATTTGAACAAAGCTAGCTATAGGTCATTGTTCTAAAATATTTTAAATGTCAATTGTTAATGTTTTTATGAATATTTTGTTTTAACAAAAACAATACTATTGTGCATAGTTATCCAACAAAAAATGATTTAAAAAGTTAGATTATTCTTTTATGCATAAAAATATTTTTTCGTCTTTTAATAAACCATACTTTAAAATTTCATTTTGCTCTAAGTCTTCATTATAATCATAAATTGTCACTACAAACCCAACACTCTCAAGCCTTTGAACATAATCTTTTCCATAAATTCTAACATGGTCTTTTTGCCCAAAAGCAGCTTCTCGTGCAATTGGTTCAGTTATTGTTTCATCCTCAATAGTTGAATCAATGCAAAAGGATACTGGAACTTGAAGAATTGCGAAGCCTCCTTTTTTTAACACTCTGAACAATTCATACATCGCTTTTATGTCATCTTGTATATGTTCCAATACATGATTGCATATGATAACATCATAAGTTTCGTTTGGTTTATTTATTTTAGTTATATCCATTCTGACTTCAACCAGCGGCGAATTTAAGTCTGCAGAAGAATATTTAATGTTTGGATAGGATTTTAGTGCTTTCCCCAAGTTAATTTCAGGTGCAACGTGTAATAATTTTATTTCTTTTGAAAATAGATACTGTTTGTTTTTCTTTATATAAATATAAATGAGACGTTCTCTATCACCTGAAAAACACCGTGGGCAAGTTGAGTTTAATCGAAAACCACCACCAACCACTTGCTTCTCTTTAAGTATAGGGAAATCAAATCCGCCAGACAAAAAGGAGGAAAACCTTCCTTTGCAAAACGGGCAAACGTATTTAGAACCAATATACCTAAATGACAATATATAACGAAACATATCTCTTGCGCCTGAATAAGTTTTATATGGGATAATATGCTTAATGGTCTTTTTAAATATTGACATGTTTAACTCTTCCTTTTTTTAATAATTATTCAGTACGCAACATATTAAAAATAATAAGGACCGAAATATAACAACTATATTCCTCAAAAATGATCAACTTAATACTTAAAATAAATGCAAATATTTACATAAATGATTTTAATTTATATCTTAAATCTAATACTTATCTGTTGTTTTTTATTTAATTTGTGCTTTTACTTTGTAAAAAAAACACTTTATTTGTTAGTTAAATATTATTAACAACCCAAACATAAAAAATATGATTATGATAAACAAGCTAATACAAAAATTAGAAATTGAATTTGTTAAGTGGCAAACCAGCATAATAAAAGGTAATATATATTCTTATGTGTTGTATGGTTTTAAATATAAGAGCTTTATGAGTGGTGGGATTCTAAAAATAATTTAATATAATCAAAATGCATATTTTTTATAACCATAGCTTTTGTTAGAATAATCTTAGATGTTGTGATTCTGATTCATTCCGTTTTCTGAAAAGTCACCCCCCCCTCACTTTTTCTAGCTGCAGTGTGTTTGTTTAAAGAAAAATTGGTAGATGTTTTGAATAACCTATTTTTTTACAAATTATAGATTTAATTTATGAAATGATTTAGGCGTTATTAAAGAAAATATTTATTGTCATGCAGAAAAATAGATATGGTTTTACTCCAAAATATATTTATATTATAAGAATGGGAATGTTTTAGTCTTAAGCTGCACTTTTAAAGGGAATGCTTATTATTAAGAAATGTATTTTTATAATATCCGGTGTGACAAGGGTCACTAATTATTGCAATTTAAAAGATTTTATATTAAATTGGAAAGAATTAAGAGTGGAATAATTAAAATTAAATTTGTAAAGGAGAAGAGTATGAAACAAAAAATAATTTATTTTTTAAGCGTGTTTATCTTTCTGTGTTTTGGTCATATGAATGCACAATGGATTCAACCGTTCACTTTTTATAATCAATATCTTTGTTCCAGCGTGTTTTTGGGAGATAATATTTTAGTTGGTACAGTTGAAGCCGGTATATATTTTACCCCTGATGGGGGCGATACTTGGGGAACCAAAAACAACGGACTAACTAATTTAGTTGTAAGGGCTATAATAAATAAGCAAAACGAAATATTATTTGCGGGTACTTTAGGAGGTGGAGTATTCAGCTCCATCAACGGCGGCAACAGTTGGGATTCGAGGAGTAACGGGATAACCGACTTCAATGTTATGACTTTAAATTTATTCGGTTCTGTCGTTTTTGCCGGAACAAACGCTGCAGGGATCTTTAAATCCACAGATGATGGAGTTAGTTGGCAATCTGCAAATACCGGTCTTTCAAATTTACGCATACCAATAATTGCTTCAAATGAAAGTACATTGTTTGCAGGAACACATGGTAGCGGAATGTTTCGCTCTTTTAATAACGGCGATAATTGGGAGCCCATCAATAATGGTCTGGGAGACAATATTGTGGTTAGATCGATAATTGTTGAAAATAATGTAGTTTTTGCCGGAACAGCCACTGGTGTTTTTAGATCAACAAATAACGGTACAAGCTGGCAGGCTGTTAATAGTGGTTTGCCATTTGCAACAATTACGGGTTTAGCAAAATATAATGACCTCATTCTTGCAGGAACGGATTACCACGGAGTATATGTCTCGTCTGATAATGGAGATTACTGGGTTGCTGCTAATGAGGGTTTAGGTAATGCTCATGTTAAATCTTTTTTGTTTACAAAGGAGATGGTTTATATGACAACTTATGGAAGCGGTTTTTTTAGACGTACATTGTCAAGCTTATACAATCTGCCTATTCCCGTAGAATTGACTAATTTTTCAATAAATGTAGCAGCTAATGGTGTTAAACTAGAATGGAGCACGGCTACTGAAAGTAATAATATGGGATTTGCAATAGAAAGAAGTGTTGATAATGAGAATTTTATTGAACTTGCATTTATAAATGGAAATGGTACAACAACAGAAAGAAAAGAATATTCTTATACGGATCGTGAAGCAACACAAGGAATTTATTTCTATAGGTTAAAAATAATTGATTTTGATGGATCCTTTGTTTACTCTAATGTGGTTTCGGCTAATGTTGAACTCCCAACAAATTTTACACTTAATCAAAATTACCCAAATCCATTTAATCCGACAACCACAATTTCATTTAGTCTTCCGGCAAAAGAAATTGTAACATTAAAAATTTATGATGCTTTGGGAAAAGAAGTAGCTAGTCTTTATGATGAAGAATTGCAAGCCGGAACTTACCAAACTCAATGGAATGCCTCAAGTGTTGCAAGTGGTGTATATTTTTATAGATTACAGGCCGGCAAGTTTTCATCAAGTAAAAAACTTATGCTTATAAAATAGGGAAATTAAATTTTTAGAATTTGGTTAAGCCTAACCACGCAAAGCAAATATTGTGCGGTTAGGCTTTTTGTTGTCTTAAATTCTTTTCGTTTATCTAGTTTAATTTATTAGTTCTTTTACTTTGTAAAAAAAAATACTTTATTTGTGAGTTAAATATTATTAACTACAAAAACAAATAAAATTATGCTAAACAAACTCAAACGCAAATTAGAAATTGAATTTAAGATTATAACCGGACGGTTAACCCGCATAAAAAAAAGTATTGTATGTTCCTATGAATGGTACGGTTCTAAACACGGGGGTTTTTATGTACATCATGAACATTTAAATAAAGATTCAATAGTTTATTCGTTTGGATTGGGAGAAGATATTTCGTTTGATAAAACAGTTATTGAAAAACATGGTTGTAACGTTTTTGGTTTTGACCCGACACCAAAATCAATAAACTGGTTAAAAAACCAACAACTGCCCGATAATTTTACTTTGTTGGAATATGGGCTTGATTCAACAACAGGATTTAGAAACTTTAATTTGCCAAAAAACGACCAATTTGTATCGGGGAGTATTATTAAACATATAAATGTTGACGAAAATAATATAGTTTCAGTTCCTATGAAATCCTTTATAGATATCACAACCGAGTTAAATCATAAACATATCGATCTGCTAAAAATGGATATTGAAGGAACAGAGTTCGATATTTTTGATAGTATATTTTCTTCTGAAGTAGAAATCCAACAAATTTTAATAGAAATTCATGAACGTTTTTTTGAGGATGGAAAAAATAAGACTCTAAGATTATTAGCTCTGTTAAAAAGGAATGGCTATAAGATATTTGGCGTATCGGATTCAATGCAGGAAATTTCATTTATTAAAATGTAAATGTTTTAAAATTATTTTTATGATTTATTATTTTGTGTGATTTGGATCACTGATAATTGGCCTGCAAAATAGTATTTTGCAAGTGTAAAGTTTACAATATTAATTCCTCGTATTTTTTATTAAAAACTTTACTGATTATTAATTTGGAAAATTAAAAATAATCACTTAAGTTAATTAAAAATGTTTTTGACTAATTTTTATTTAAATGAAAAAATACATTAAATTTAAAGGGAGAAAGGCATGAAGTTAAAACAATTGAGCACGATTCTTTTTGTTTTATTTATTTTCGTCGGCAAAATATCGGCCGATTGGGAAAAAATGGCTGGTCAGATGACGGGAAATGTCCACACAATTGCGGAGTATGAAGGAAAAATATTTATTGGAACTACCAATGGAGTTTTGAAATCTGAAGACGGAGGAAATAGCTGGGTAAATATTAACGATGGATTATTAGATTTATATGTTAACTCGATTACTGTTTTAGGTGAAAATGTGTATGCTGGTACTGAAGAGGCTGGTGTGTTTGTCTCAACAAACTGGGGCGATTCTTGGGAACAAATTAATAGCGGCATTACAACATTAAACATTACGGCCATAATTGCAAATGAAACCGAATTATATGCGGGTACATCAGGTGGAGGGATATTTAAATCCACTAATTATGGCACTACTTGGATTGCACAAAATAGTGGTTTAAACAATTTGAAAATTTACAGCATGTATTCCGTTAATTCTAATTTTTATACAACTACGGAAAAAGGCGGGGTTTATATTTGGGACTTATCTCAAAATAGGTGGGTAAGCATAAATAATGGCCTGCCAACCGACTTTACAGTATTTTCAATAGTTAAATCAAATAGTAATTTAATAATTGGTACGGAAATAGGGGCGTTTTATTCAAATGATGATGGTGAACATTGGATTGCCGGAAACGCAGGAATATTGTATAATAATAACAATGTTTACACCCTAAAATATTACGATAATAAAGTTTTTGCCGGTACTGATAACGGTGGACTTTATCGTTCGGTTAATGATGGCAATAGCTGGGAAGAAATTTTTATAGATAATACTTCTTCGGATATTCTGGAGATTTTGTTAATTAATAATCAATTGTTTGCCTGCATTAACTCGGATGGACTATTTAGATCGGAGAATTGGGGAGAAAACTGGACAAGTTTGATTGAAAGTTCTATTGAACTTAACGATCCTCTTGCCAGAAGATTTTTATATACAGACTCTAAATTATTTGTTGCTACCTATGGCGGCAAAATATATCTATCAAACACCGATGGTAACTCTTGGCAGGATATTACGCAAGGCGTAATTTGTGATAATGCCTATGATTTTGCCGAAGTTGATTCTTTTGTTTTTGTCTCTACAGATAATGGAATATACAGGACAAATAAAAACAATATTAACTGGCAGGTTGTTAATAGTGAAACAATTGGCGGTTCTTTACTTGTATTGGATAAAAATATTTATGTAGGAACAAGATATGGCGGAGTTTATTTTTCTTCAAATTGTGGTGATACTTGGGTTAATAAAGGTCTTATAGGCGAGATTGTTATGGCTTTATCGGAAAAAGATAATTATATTTATGCCGGTACAGCGGAAGCATGTTATTTCTCAACAAATAATGGCAATAATTGGATAAACACAGGGCAGTTTCCTTCAAGAATAAACAAAATGGCTATTAAAGGTGATTATATTTACGCCGGCACTCATTATAACGGAATATTGCGCTCTAAATTAGGTGAAACAAATAATTGGGAATCGATAAATCCAATGATGACTTGGCCCCCTGTTTTGTTTGTTACTTTTTATAATAACTATATGATGGTTTGTACAGTGGGTTACGGTATATTAATATCCGATAATGATGGAATTTCTTTTAGTCAATTAAACTCGGGATTCCCAATTTATGCAACTGCTTATTCTGTTATTGCTACCGAGTCCTATCTTTTTGCCGGATTGACAGGTGGTGTGTATCGTCAAAACATTGTTGAAAATTTAATGGACATTGTTGAAGTGGAAGAGGAGAAGCTGGTTGTTACCTCTTTTACGTTAAGCCAAAACTATCCTAATCCTTTTAATCCAACAACAACAATTGCTTTTAGCATTGCAAATACAGAAAATGTAACTCTTAAAATTTATGACGTGCTTGGCAAAGAAGTGGCAACCTTAATTGATGAACAGATGCAGGCAGGGAATTATCAACAACAATGGGATGCAGCCAATTATGCAAGCGGACAATATTTTTACAGATTGCAAGCGGGGAATTTTTCTTCAACTAAAAAGCTTATGTTAGTAAAATAGTATAAATTTCATTTCTAAAAATTAAATAAAACCTTGCTGCTTTTACTTAAATAAAAGCAGTGAGGTTTTTTATTTTTAAATAATTATTACTCTTGGTGGTTGTTGTTTTAGCAATTTTTTTGTGACTAAAAAACAAGACATTATTGTTTTTATTATCAAAATAGCCGTTTTTTATTGTTACTCCAATTTTAATACGTTTTGTTTAACTTTGTAAGCATAAGAATATTTGTATTAAACCCAAATTTTGCATTAGATATTATAATATTATGTAATCTCTTTATTAATTAAAGGTTATGGAAAGTTAATTGCATTTATTATATACATGTAAATAAAATTACTTTGGGCAAAATAATTTAACAATAATATCCTTTAACTTAGGCCTAAAGGCTATATAATTCGGTTATTATACCCCGTGTCATAAAGAACATGGTTATAAAAAATACTTATAACACGTTATAAATAAACTAATTATGTTATTATCTATCCCCGCTAAAATAACCCTAACCTAAAGTTTAGTAAACCGTCATTTATGCCAGGGTTTGACGAAAAAAAAATAACGGGCCTCAGCCCTTATTGTTTTCCTCACTTTTGGCTTTGGTAAGTTTACTTATTTAAGTAGATCTTCGGCAGTTTTTTTTACGTCTTTTTTAACAGATTTTCCCATATCGTTGGCTTTTTTTACATCTGTTTGAACGTCATTTTTGACTTCCTTTTTTATGTTTTTTGTTTTACCGTCAACCTTTTGAACATCATTTTTTATATCTTTTTTAATTTCTTTGCTCTTTTTTTCAGTATCAATAACATTCATTTTCATACGGTTATTAACTTCTTTTTTTACATCAGTCTTTTCGGTATTACCAACTTCGCTGTCGTTTTTAACTTCTTTTTTTACATCTTTTTTTGCTTTAGTTTTAATTTCTTTGTCTTTTTTTTCAATATCAACGGCATTTTTTTTAATATCTTTTTTAATATCCGTTTTTATTGATTTGCCCATATCATTAACCTTTTGGGTTTTATCTTCAATTTTTTTGACATCCTGTTTTACTTCGTTTTTTACCTCTTTTTTAACTTGTTTTACAGGATTTGTTACTTGTGCCGAAAGGGCACCTAAAGAAAGCACTAAAATAGAAATTACAAAAAATAAAAAAAATTGTTTTTGTAACATAACTAACTCCTTATTTGTTTTTAATATTATATAATTATAAAGTAGAAAAAATTTAATTTTTAATAG